>NZ_JBFBMP010000007.1:0-13716 GCF_040687125.1 Microbacterium sp. NPDC076911
CTCACACCGGTCGAGTTCGAGACCATAATGAGAACCGCGGTCGACCTGGTCGCGTAGACAAGAAACCCGAGTCAACCAAACCTTCAGCAGACCCCTCCGCGTATTCACTGTTCGCGAGGCAGGCGCACCACTACCCGAAACCAATGCCCCCACAATCGCGAAAGCGGCGACGGTAACGATGCACGTGGCGACCACGTTGCACGCAGCAGCGAAAGAACAAGGAGGGACAAAGCCCTTCGGTCGCAAGAAAGTTCAGCCCCAAGATCCGGCCCGCTCATGCCCTCAAAGAGCGAAGCACCCACGATTGGCGCGACGCAACTCCGAATGGATGAAACGGACGATGGAGCGACTCCGTTCGGTTCACGACTGGCCCAGAGAGTCTGAGAGCGGCGGGCACGAACCCCTCAGACGACGCCCCATTCGACGGCTTTACGGAGCGCCTCGTCCCTAGAGTGCACACCGAGCTTTCGATACAGAGTTCGGAGCTGCGTCTTGACGGTATTTGGCGAAACGTGTAGCTGCTGTGCAATCAGCTCGACACGACTATTGCTCGCCAACGCGCCCAGCACGATGAGCTCTCTTGCGGTCAGCTCGTTTTTATGCAGCCGCGCACGCAAACGGGGCCTGCTTGCCGGCCGACGTTGGACGTCGAGCTTGAAGCAGGCTACAAATTCTTCTGGCACGTCATCCAGGGGTTCGAGAAAGCCTATTTCGAACACCGGCTGCAGCTCGCGCCATACGTGTTGTGCCATGGGCACATCATCTGCTGAACAGTGCAACACCGCACCAACCGCGGTGGCTCGTGCCTGATAGCGCAGGCTTGCGGCTGGGTCACCTTTGAGCGAATTGGCAAGGAAGGTCGCGTCGGTTATCTTGCCTTGGAGCCATCGCACCATGACCGAAGCTAGTCGCAAGGCTGGAGCTTGCGGGTCCACTTGATCGGGTGCGCTGCCGAGCATCCTTTCCGCCTGAAGAATACGACCGTCGGCGAGGGCTTGTTCCACGCGTAGCCCGTGGATCTCCGCAGCAAGCCACGGTGGCGTCGACTCGATCTCAATGCGGTTCAGCAAAGCTCGAGCATTCGCAGCGCTATCGGACATGTAAGCATGGCGCACGACGAAGTAGTGGTGCAGGTTCAGCATTTCTGGGCGTCGACCAGCGCTCTTGGGCCACGCCGCAATCATCTCCCCAAGCCTCTCGCCATCACGGCTGGCTAGTGCCATCCAAGTATGGGCTTCAGCGAGCAAGGCTTGCGTGAGGGGCGCCTGATTGAGCACCCGGTCCATCGGGTGCACCTGCTCCAAGAAATGAGCCGCGTCAGCGGTCTCACCCCGCAACGAAGACGCAATTGCCACGGACGCGAGCGCAAAAGCATGATCGTCCTCGTGAAGCGCGAGAGCATCGGCCGCAAAGCTTGGCGGCGGCGAACTGCGAAGGTCAGACACGAGCGCACGCGTGAGATGCATTTGTGACAGACAGATTGCGACCAGCGCCGGCGCGTTCCGCTTCAAAGGTTCGGACTCTGCCGATACAAGAGAGCGAACGGCGTTCGCGGCATCACGCGCGCCCGACCAATCTTGATCGAGTTTGCATGACATCATGCGCAAAAATGCGCCCCACAACCTCATTTCGAGCGCACTCGAATCAGTTTCCACACCCGGGATAGACACTGCCAATGCGGCGCCAGCCTCGGTATCCAACGACTCTCCAGCACGGATGAGCGCAGTTCGGTCGGTGTAGTCCATTCGCATATGGTCAAACTGCAGAACAAGGACTGCTAGGAAGGGGTCCTTCCGCAGGTCATCTGCGGCCACGGAGCCGAGCAACTCCGTAATGTCCTGGGAGAACGACAGCGCGCCAAGGCTGAGCGCCCGCCGCAGGCACTGGCCCGCTAGGCGAAATCGGCCCGCTCGAAGAGCCACTCGGGTAGCTTGCGCGTAGTCGGACCGGCCGATGAGTTTTTCAATGATTGCTAGAGTTTCTCCGGCATCATGGCTGATACCTCTGGACCGGGCGAACCGAAGTACAGCTCGCCGCGCCGGTTCAGCGATCTCAAAATCAGAGTCGCAATTAGGCATCGGCGCCTCCAGCCGCTGTCAGTTTCTCCACGAGCCGAGTCCGAGGTCTGCAAGCGCCGTCAGGAGCTCGAAGCGTGGCCGAAGCTCGTCGACATCATTGCCCCGCGTTCGAACTGAGATTCGGTCTGTCAGCACGTTGGGAATCAACTCAGAAAGTTGATCGGGCGTGAGCAGTGGGCCTATCGCAAGCATGAGGGAATGGTCTACTGCTGCATCAATAGCTGCAGCAGTACTCTTGGCCCGGGATTGCTTTGCACGGGTGAGCTCTTGCGGGAAGTACGCCAAAGCGCTGGGCCAGCCTGCGACCGCATTTGTGGCCCATGCCGCACTAGCTGCGCTAATTTTGATGCCGCGACGTTCAGCGATCGCTGCCACATCCTCGGGAACGAAGCGGAGGTCATCGACGGTCACCCTCCCGACAGTTACCCCGCGTGCATGCGCGTATTGGATGAGAGAATCGTCAGCGCGCGCGGCGATGATCAACTGCACATCTCTGCCTTCTAGGATCTGTTCCACAACAGACATATCAGTGGCGACGACCCCGTCCATGACATAGACGAGGGGCCCATTCCCGCTCCGGCCCTCCGGCCTGGGGCGAACCGCGGTCGACTGCGGCCCCAAAACCGCGTTCTCTGGCCTGAGCGTGAGCAGGTCATGTTGGGCACGCAGGACTCCTAAGGATGAGGGTGGAGCAATGAGTGGAGCATGAAATGGAGCACCCGGCATTTATCGGAAAATATAGCAAAATATTGCAACCGGGCTTGAGGAAGAAGCTAAGCGCGACGCGTTTCACTCTTGTTTCGGAGGAAATACGAAAAATTTCGGCGATTATGGCGTTATTCAGGTGGAGCTATCCGCTCGACCAGGAAGACGCGCGGCAACGAATTCTTGGGAAGGCACGCGAAGCCATCCGTGCCGCACTCGCTGCACCCAATAGCTGACCGCGACGAAATCCGCTCTGTCCCCGATGCGCGTCTGCGCGTCCGCCACGAACTACTAGATCTCCCCCAGCACCTGGTTCAACCGCATGATCAACGCGGTCCTCGGCAAATCATCAGCTCTGCACCGCGCACGCTGCCCGCGCAATGCGACATCGCGTGGAGGATCGGCAATGATCGAACCCGGTTCCATCAGCGTCTCTAGGCCGTGGTCGGGATTCCGACGCAGGTAGCCGACCACGTTGCACGCAGCAGCGAAAGAACAAGGAGGGAGAAAGCCCTTCGGTCGCAAGAAGGCTCAGCCCCAAGATCCGGCCCGCTCATGCCCTCAAAGAGCGAAGCACCCACGATTGATTCCCACGCTGCGGCGGGTCACGCTCCACGCACTCTATGCACTTCAGGAAGGCCCCGAATCGGCATCCTCGAGATACTCGGGGCCCTTGGGACAACCGAGGCAAACTCAACTACACACGCCTCGGTCGCACCACCTCGCGGGCCACCACACTGCCCGAACAAGCTAGACAGATTGCAGGTCCCGGCCGCAAGACAATCCCTCATCAGGGGCTCCGAGCACCAAGACGGAGGCGCTGCGCGGTTGTGGGCCGCAGTCGGGTGGTGTCGTCTGCGCTTAACGCTTGGTCGTGGAGGGCGATCTGGAAGCCGTCGGGATCGGCGAAGGCGAGACCGAAGGGGCCATCAAGCAGGGCCGAGTCGGCCGCATGTCCACCGGCGCCGAATCCGCTTGATCCATCCAAACTATGGGCCCCTCCGAGTCACCTCCCAACCGATTCACCCTCATCTTCACCCCGACTGTGCTGCCATAGTTCCCGAGCTGATCACGACGGCACGCTGTTCCGTTTTTCGCGGTTTTATCAGGTATATATTTAACCCTGCCCCAAGCGCTCAGGTTTGGCGTGATCGTCCTAACAACTCCCCGTGGCCCATGTGCGGGGGATAGCGACCATTCCCAAGACTCGCACCACCGTTCCGGAATAATGCAATAATACCCAGGCCAAACGGCATAATTGCCTGCGGCCTACGGCGCTGGGTCGGCACCGCCACAAGGCGCCCCGCCATGAACGTCCTCTCGCCGACGTTGCAGGATGCTAACTTCGCCGTGTGAGGCACACAACCGATGAAACCGACGACGAGAAACTGCCATCGCCCGACGCCATCGCAGCAACTCAGCTCGGCGCGAGCAATGCGATATTCCCGCTTCGGAGACGCGCATTGAGTCCAATCCCGACGGGAATCAGTATGGGGCCGTGGTCTTAGCACCCGCCCGCGGCGCTGGAAATGTCCCCCCCAGGGCTTTCCAGCGCCGCTTCCATGTGCAGTGCGTCCAAGCAAACGAACTCTAACCATTCCAAGGCCGAGATGCACTCGAAATTCACACCCGCCCCGCTACACAGAGCCCAAACCGCCGATGTGCCCTCGACGCAGCCCGAGCAGTCTTTAACCGCGAGCAAAGTTCTCCGTGTGTTAGCTCTGTTGCTTTTTCCACTGCTCTTTGCGGGTTGCGGGGCGGAGGGCAGCATCTCCGAGGTTCGGTCAGATCTAGTGAGAGTACCGGAAGAGTCAGCAACCATCTCTGGCGCGTTGGACCTTGTGTCCGCAGGCGGAACGATTCTGGTCGGCGAGGGCGTGTACGCCGAAGAAGTCGCGATCGATGTTCCGGATATCACCATCCGCGGTACGGATAGAAACCGCACAGTGATTGATGGTGAAGGACTACGCCCGTACGGCATAGTCGCCACCGCCGATGGAGTTCGCATCGAGAATCTGACGGTGACCCGCGCCACTTTCTACGGAGTGCTCGTCACTGGGTTTCATGACGAGACAGGGGGCCATGCGCGCGACGACGACGGATACTCAGGGCTAGACGTTGATGCCTTTCCACCCGTCCAGCGATTCAAGATCGACCATGTGACGGCGTACAACAACGGACTTTATGGAATTTACGCTTTTGATGCGCAAAACGGGTCGATCGTAAACTCCTACGCCTCGGGCTCCGCGGACAGCGGCATCTACGTCGGCCAATGCGAAGAGTGCAACATTCTGGTCCAGAACAACGTTGCCGAGAATAACGCAGTCGGCTTCGAAAACTCCAATGCGTCCGACAGCGTATGGGTCGTCAGCAACCGGTTCAGCGGCAACCGCATCGGTATGACTTTCTTGTCCAGTCATCAAGAAGCCCTGACACCACAGCGTGGAAACAGTGTGATCGGCAACGTTGTCTCCAACAACAACACGCCCCAGTCCCCTGCGCACGGCGAAGGCAGCTTTGGGATCGGCATTGGGGTCAGCGGCGGCATGAGCAACACGTTCGAGAAGAACGTTGTTTCCGGCAACGACGTCGCTGGCGTGTTGCTGAGTAGCGCCGAGGACATGGCACCACTGACAAATACGTTCCTTGCCAACACTTTCACTCAAAACGCCATCGACATGGCCAATATCGCGACTCAACGGGCGCCAGCAAGCGGAAACTGCGTGGTCGGAGAAGTGATCGAGACAATGCCAACCGACTTTCTGAGCAGCTGCGTTGCGGGCAATCCTCAGCCCGCCACGACAGCAGACGCGCTTCCATTCTCGGCGGTTCCGCCTGGCGTCAGCTTTCTGGCTGTCGCGCCCCCGCCAGACCAGCCGAATCTTCAAACAGCCGGTGAGCAGAACAGTCTGTTGCCAGACACCGTCACACCGCCACCCCTGGACGAAGTCGCGACCCCACCCGCAGACCTTCTGCACGAACTGAGTAGAGCACAATGAAACGCCGCCGCGACCAGTCGAAGAGCGTGAGTCGTCGTGACCTTCTCGTCGCCGGGGTCGGCGTTGGCGCCGGAGTCGCGACTGCAGCGCTCACTGTCAACCTCGGAGCGCCCGGACCTAGCGTCCCTGCAGCGGCACCTGAGGCCGCTCTCGAGCCCGGTGCGGGTCCGGTGCCTTCCCGCGGTGCACATCAGGCCGGACTTGACCGTCCGGCGACGCCTCAGGCACACGCGCTCATAATCGTCGCTGATAGTGACGCACTCTCGGACCAGCCGTCACTGCTCGCATGGCTTGCTTCCGTGGGTGAGGTCGTCGACACCTGCACTGACATCGACAGGGCAAGCCCGGACATTTTGCCAGACGGCCCCGGCGACTTAGCAGTCACAATCGGTATAGGCCCGCGGCTCGTCGCACTCGTCGACAACGATCTCCCGGACGCCGGGCCACTGCCGCCGTTCGCAGGTGACAGCGCGATGCATGATTCGGTGGTCGGGGGTGACGTACTCATCGCCGTCTATAGCTCCGATGTCTCGGTACTGAAGGCAGTCGGCGACGTGGTCTTGCAATCGCTGAGTCGCGCACATGTGCGCTGGTCGCAAGCAGGTGCTCGCGGCCCAGGTAGCGGCACAATCGTGCGCAACCCGCTCGGGTATCACGACGGAATCGTGGTGCCTCGCACCGACGATGAGATGGTCGACAACGTGTGGATACGATCCGGAGCCGCTGCGGGTGGCTCTATCGCTGTAGTTCGCAGACTTCGCCTGGCGATTGATGAGTTTCGTGCTTTAGACGGCGCGGCGCAAGATCAAGTCATCGGCCGCACGCGTGTGAGCGGCGCGCCGCTCACAGGTGGCAACCTTGAGTCTGAGGCTGATCTGTTGAAGAAGTCGCCTGAAGGCGAGTATCTGACCCCATTACGATCGCACGTACGCGCAGCTCACCCTACTTTCACTGCAAGCAAGCTCATGCTTCGTCGCGGCTATGGCTACAGCAACGCTGTAGCGGCTGACCTCCCCGCTGACAACGGTCTGCTTTTCATTTGTTTTCAAGACGACATTGGGACCTTTGTGAAGACGCAACTCCGAATGGATGAAACGGACGATTTGCTGTCCTACGTCACTCCCACGGCAAGCGCGTCGTTCCTCATCCCTGCGGGATACGATGGAGCGACTCCGTTCGGTTCACGACTGGCCCAGAGAGTCTGAGAGCGGCGGGCACGAACCCCTCAGACGACGCCCCATTCGACGGCTTTACGGAGCGCCTCGTCCCTAGAGTGCACACCGAGCTTTCGATACAGAGTTCGGAGCTGCGTCTTGACGGTATTTGGCGAAACGTGTAGCTGCTGTGCAATCAGCTCGACACGACTATTGCTCGCCAACGCGCCCAGCACGATGAGCTCTCTTGCGGTCAGCTCGTTTTTATGCAGCCGCGCACGCAAACGGGGCCTGCTTGCCGGCCGACGTTGGACGTCGAGCTTGAAGCAGGCTACAAATTCTTCTGGCACGTCATCCAGGGGTTCGAGAAAGCCTATTTCGAACACCGGCTGCAGCTCGCGCCATACGTGTTGTGCCATGGGCACATCATCTGCTGAACAGTGCAACACCGCACCAACCGCGGTGGCTCGTGCCTGATAGCGCAGGCTTGCGGCTGGGTCACCTTTGAGCGAATTGGCAAGGAAGGTCGCGTCGGTTATCTTGCCTTGGAGCCATCGCACCATGACCGAAGCTAGTCGCAAGGCTGGAGCTTGCGGGTCCACTTGATCGGGTGCGCTGCCGAGCATCCTTTCCGCCTGAAGAATACGACCGTCGGCGAGGGCTTGTTCCACGCGTAGCCCGTGGATCTCCGCAGCAAGCCACGGTGGCGTCGACTCGATCTCAATGCGGTTCAGCAAAGCTCGAGCATTCGCAGCGCTATCGGACATGTAAGCATGGCGCACGACGAAGTAGTGGTGCAGGTTCAGCATTTCTGGGCGTCGACCAGCGCTCTTGGGCCACGCCGCAATCATCTCCCCAAGCCTCTCGCCATCACGGCTGGCTAGTGCCATCCAAGTATGGGCTTCAGCGAGCAAGGCTTGCGTGAGGGGCGCCTGATTGAGCACCCGGTCCATCGGGTGCACCTGCTCCAAGAAATGAGCCGCGTCAGCGGTCTCACCCCGCAACGAAGACGCAATTGCCACGGACGCGAGCGCAAAAGCATGATCGTCCTCGTGAAGCGCGAGAGCATCGGCCGCAAAGCTTGGCGGCGGCGAACTGCGAAGGTCAGACACGAGCGCACGCGTGAGATGCATTTGTGACAGACAGATTGCGACCAGCGCCGGCGCGTTCCGCTTCAAAGGTTCGGACTCTGCCGATACAAGAGAGCGAACGGCGTTCGCGGCATCACGCGCGCCCGACCAATCTTGATCGAGTTTGCATGACATCATGCGCAAAAATGCGCCCCACAACCTCATTTCGAGCGCACTCGAATCAGTTTCCACACCCGGGATAGACACTGCCAATGCGGCGCCAGCCTCGGTATCCAACGACTCTCCAGCACGGATGAGCGCAGTTCGGTCGGTGTAGTCCATTCGCATATGGTCAAACTGCAGAACAAGGACTGCTAGGAAGGGGTCCTTCCGCAGGTCATCTGCGGCCACGGAGCCGAGCAACTCCGTAATGTCCTGGGAGAACGACAGCGCGCCAAGGCTGAGCGCCCGCCGCAGGCACTGGCCCGCTAGGCGAAATCGGCCCGCTCGAAGAGCCACTCGGGTAGCTTGCGCGTAGTCGGACCGGCCGATGAGTTTTTCAATGATTGCTAGAGTTTCTCCGGCATCATGGCTGATACCTCTGGACCGGGCGAACCGAAGTACAGCTCGCCGCGCCGGTTCAGCGATCTCAAAATCAGAGTCGCAATTAGGCATCGGCGCCTCCAGCCGCTGTCAGTTTCTCCACGAGCCGAGTCCGAGGTCTGCAAGCGCCGTCAGGAGCTCGAAGCGTGGCCGAAGCTCGTCGACATCATTGCCCCGCGTTCGAACTGAGATTCGGTCTGTCAGCACGTTGGGAATCAACTCAGAAAGTTGATCGGGCGTGAGCAGTGGGCCTATCGCAAGCATGAGGGAATGGTCTACTGCTGCATCAATAGCTGCAGCAGTACTCTTGGCCCGGGATTGCTTTGCACGGGTGAGCTCTTGCGGGAAGTACGCCAAAGCGCTGGGCCAGCCTGCGACCGCATTTGTGGCCCATGCCGCACTAGCTGCGCTAATTTTGATGCCGCGACGTTCAGCGATCGCTGCCACATCCTCGGGAACGAAGCGGAGGTCATCGACGGTCACCCTCCCGACAGTTACCCCGCGTGCATGCGCGTATTGGATGAGAGAATCGTCAGCGCGCGCGGCGATGATCAACTGCACATCTCTGCCTTCTAGGATCTGTTCCACAACAGACATATCAGTGGCGACGACCCCGTCCATGACATAGACGAGGGGCCCATTCCCGCTCCGGCCCTCCGGCCTGGGGCGAACCGCGGTCGACTGCGGCCCCAAAACCGCGTTCTCTGGCCTGACCACTCTCACCCGCGCGCCCTCCTGCATCCGACGCAAAGCGAGGCTGCGGACGGCGATAGATTTGCCCCACCCAGCACCTGCGCTCAGGTAGATAATTGGCGAGGAATCAACCTGCGCCAATCGTTGCTTCAAACGCCGCGGAACGATTGCCGCTTGCGCATCTAAAGAGCGACGCAGCATCGCAGCGTCGGAAGTACTTGCGCGCTGTGTTGCCACCTCAAAAACGTTTGTGTGATTGCCTCGAATCACAGCACCCCCCGGGTCCCTGATCACGGTTCCCCCCTGAGGGAACCTTCCCTAGAATGTTGGCTCTGCTGGCGCACCGCCTAGCCGTTCGTTCGCTTTCTCCCCCCGTTCACCCACACGGGCTGCATATTTCGACAAAACATGGGCGCCCTATCGACCATGACTGTCAAACATGGCCACCTATTTCGGCACTGCGAAACCCAAACACGTCGCGCAGCGCGACTCGCGCCGCGCGATACCCAGCCATCCCATGCACCCCTGTCCCAGGTGCCGCCGAGGAAGAGCACAGGTACACGCCCGGGATCGGAGTGCGATACGGCTGGCTCCTCAAAACTGGCCGCCCAATCATTTGGCGAACGGACAAAGCCCCCGCATTGATATCACCGCCCACGTTGACCGGGTTACGGACTCCGCGCGCTCGCGCGACGGTTACCCGGATATCAACGATTCGGTCGCGCACACCGGGCGCATAGCGTTCGATCTGCTGAAGCATCGCCCGGCTGCGATCCTGTTGCGAATTGTTCGGCACGTGACAGTACGCACTAATCGGAAACAAGCCCACCCTTGACCGACGGGTGGGATCGAGATTGCTCGCCTGGTTGACCAACACATACGGCGCACTAGCGTGCCTGCCTGTTCTCGCTGACGCCCCTGCGGCACGAATATCGGCTGCTCTACCGCCGATGTGCACCGTGGGAGCATCCGCGACCCCTGGTGCGCGCCACGGGATCGGTCCATCAAGTAGCAAATCAATCGAACAAGCTCCGGGGCCATAGCGAAACCGGTTGATAGCACGACCGTATCGGCTTGATGACAGCGTCATGACGTCGACCAACGTGGACGGTGACGTCGCAAAGAGGGTGGCGCGAGCATCAGGAAGCTCGCCGGGCAGACTGACGTCGCGATCGCACTCGAATGTCACCCCAAGATCCATGGCGTCTTCCACCAGCACATCGACGATCTTTTGACTTCCGCCAATGGGCACACCCCATCCGCGCGCGTGGCCGAATGTGACCAATGCCATCCCTACCGCGAGCGTCGCGGGCGATCTGAAGGGTGCGGCAGCATGCGCAAGCACGCCTGACAGCAGCGCAGACGACCTGGTATTTGCGGAAAGAAGCCTTATCATTCCGCTACCAGCGACGGAAGCTGCCAAGGCTAAGGAAGGAAGATCAGAACGTAACGGCGGAGGTAGCGCGTTCAGAGCGATCTGCGCGAATCGGTCCGCATGTTGGACGAGTGGATCCCATGTCGCTTCCCAACGCCCCCCTTCGCTCTTCCCGAGGCCTGCACACGTGGCGGCCATGCTCCGAAATGCGAGAGCAGCATCGCCACCTTCCAGTGGATGAGCATAAGACACCTCTGGGACGACGAAAGGTATGCGCTCCACAAGCCCGAAGTCACGGAAGAACGGCGAGGCCAATCCCATCGGGTGCACTGATGCCGCAGGGTCGTGAATGGCTCCGGAGTCGAACGTGTCCTCGCTACGGCAGTTTCCACCGACCGTGCTGCTGCGCTCGATCACGTGGACGTTGAGGCCTTGCCTCGCCAAAGTGATAGCGGCGGCTAGCCCGTTTGGACCGCTACCGATGATGACAGCATCATGCATGGTGCAGAGGTGCAAATGACGGCTCTTCAGCAGCTCGCCGGGCCTGATCGGTGACCTTGGGTGGCGTCGTAGGCTCTTCCAAACCAGTACGCCTCGGCCCCGGCTGCTGGTCCTTCGGTTCTCGCCGCGGCGTACGCCGCACAGCATGCGAGACCCAACGCGCAAGTCTCTGATAGCTCACGTCACGGATCAGAACAGCGTCCAAAGCGACCATCCACAACGAGAACCAAAACAAGCCCATCAAGATGCCGATGGCGACATGAAACACCATGATGACAACGAGCGCGAGAATTCTGCTCCACCGGTTGAGTAGCATCCAGGGGAACCAAATCTGCACGAGAACTGTGCCCAACGTCGCTGCCGCTACCAATGGGCCCCAGTTCAAGAGAGGACCCGTGATCTCCGGAAAAGTCGAAAAGACGCTGACCTGCAGCGGGTACCAGACCGCAATTCCTTCTCTCCAGCTTTCGCCGGCCAGTTTGTAAAATCCCCCTGTGAAGTAGACCAGACAGATCTGATAAATAAGCATTGCGAGCGCCGCGTTGTGCACGAGGTTTGGGATCCAGGGTGGGAGTACCGGCTGATTGCGGACGACCCGCATGAACCAAGCTGAAGAGCCCCCGTGCGCCCATCGGCGACGACGCCGGGCATCAAGCGACCACACATCCGCAGCACCAGTGAAGAAGAGAAAAAACAGCACGATTCGCGAGAGATTGTCACTCATATCGCCGAACAGCGATGTCTGTTCCAGCAGCCCGACCCATAGGACGAACAGGGCGGGAAGGACTAGCCGAAATCGGTATCCGACTATCAGCAACACGGCCAGCACTGCCAGTAGCCCGTATAGGGCAGAAAAGGCCAGATCATTGTAGGCGAAACGGTGCACTATATCGAATATGGGCATCGTTGAGAATGCGCTTACCGGAATGACTCCCTCGGCTGACCAGGCTGAACCGGAGCCGTAGCTGTAATACCGAGTGGAGAAATTGGTAGCCAAGAACCCCAAAATGGTCACACCACTGATGATCCTCACGATCGCGAAGCCGTACAATGCCTTCTTGCTATCGAAAGCCCAGTCCTCGGCACGTACGAAGAGCGAACTCAATTGGGCTCGCACTCTGACCGGAAACGATGACCCTCGCATTGGCCGGCCGTCCTGCGGCTGCCCCGTTGGCGTTATGTCATTCTCCGCTGATTCTTCCAGCTGCTCGACGGCGTCCGCGTTGATCATTCGGTTCCTTGCACTTCTGTGGAGTCAAGCTCCAAATTGAGAAAGACGTCGGCGAAGCGATCAGCGCCTTGCCCTGGTCGCTCGATCAACCCGCGCCACCCAGAATCCATCGCGAGTATGACTCCCGTGGCATCTGCCGCGTTGCGCTCTTCGAAGGGCACCGAATAGTTGGTCGAGACGTAGTACTGCACCGTTGCCACACCGTCGCCCCACATGGCTTTCGCCACTTGAGTCGCGTACGCCGTTGCGCGCCATTCTTCTCGGAGGTACGCGTTCAGCACAGTGCTGCTCGACTCAGCCACACCAAAGAGATCGTCTTCTAATACGTAGGCCCAGTCGTCGCCCAGGTAGTAGCTATCGGCGATGACTTCACGTTCAGCATCGGTGAGCGCGTCGTACGCTGATTTGGTTGCCAGCGACTGACTGTAGGCCGCATACCCTGCACGGGGCGAAAGTGGGTTGTGGCGCAGTAAATCGGCTTCGGCCGCTGCAACGTTGACCCACTCCGTATTCACCAACTCGCCATCCGCCCCTTCGAGCGCCGCGCGAACTGAAAAGCCGTAGTCCCCAGCGATGGGCTCTGGCGCAAAGACGCTCCAATTCTGCGAAAACAACGGATAGTTGTAGTTGGTCAGCACGGCTTCCGGGATCGCTTCGCGCAGCGGAGTGGACGGCGTTGAATACAGAAATGTCGCCCCTATATGCCACACGCCCAGAATGGCTACCGCGACGAAAGCAGTGTGACGAACTGCTTTCGCTGAGATCCGACGCGGTCGGGGTGCTTTGCTGTCGATACTGCGCTCAATCGACTCCGAGTGCGGTTCACTCATTGCTTCTCGTTCTCCTCGACCAATGTCGGCATCTTCTATATGAGTTGAGGCCAACTGTGGCTCCAACTTGGTGACTTGCTGTGTGTATCCACACGAAACGGAGTCGCTATACAACGCGACAGCGATCGGGTCCTGCTAGCGCAGGACCCGATCGCGATCTCAGGTGCTATCCCTCGCGAGCAGTCCCGCTGCGTCCACGGCGACGAATTCCGAGAGCCGCCAGCAGCGCTCCGAATGCAACCAGTAGCGAACCTCCGAGGACGAACGCGGGTTGAGCAGTTCCGCCAGTCACTGCCAGATCATCTCCGGTGGTTCCCGACGTACCCGACGTATCCGTAGTTCCCGAGGTCTCCGTAGTTCCCGGCGTACCCGAGGTCTCCGTAGTTCCCGACGTACCCGACGTATCCGTAGTTCCCGAGGTCTCCGTAGTTCCCGAGGTCTCCGTGGTTCCCGAGGTCTCCGTGGTTCCCGGCGTAC
>NZ_JBFBMP010000007.1:13809-160485 GCF_040687125.1 Microbacterium sp. NPDC076911
CGTAACCCGCAGTCTCCGTAGTTCCCGGCGTACCCGCAGTCTCCGTAGTTCCCGGCGTACCCGCAGTCTCCGTAGTTCCCGGCGTACCCGCAGTCTCCGTAGTTCCCGGCGTACCCGCAGTCTCCGTAGTTCCCGGCGTACCCGTCGGGTCCGAGGTTCCTGCCGTACCCACCGAGTCAGAAGTTCCTGGCGTACCGATCGGGTTTGTGGCTCCGGGGGTGCCGCTTGTCGTACCTGCCGACCCTGGCCCGCCGTCTTCTTGAATCAGAATGTCGACTTCGTCGTAGCCATCGTCTGGCTCAGCGTTTCGTCCGCCATCGCGACCGGGGTTCTTTTCCTCGACGTCGAGGACGTCCTCCCCGTCAACGCTCAGCTGAGCGACGTTGGTGACTTGTTGATTCAGCGGGGTTAGAGAGCCCACCCGCGCGGTCACAATCAGCTGCGCGGTATCACCGGCGGCCATGTCGCCGATCGTCCATGTCGTGCCGTCGTACTGCTGGGTATCGACAGCGCCGTTCATGGTTGACGCGTAACCGGTCATAATCAGGCCAGTCGGCAATTTGTCGGCGACTGTCACGTCATCAGCCGGGGCGCCGATCGCCGCTGTCACTGTCAGCACGTAGCGAATCGTGTCGCCAACAGCGACGACGCGAGGCTTAGGTGTGCCGTCTTCGTAGAACGTGTCACTTGCAGCGGGTGCGTCGGCGGGGCTTTCTCCAGCCAGAAGCACTTTCTTGTCAAGACCCACGTTGGGACGAATAACGTACCCAGCGTCGATCGAGTGATCGTTCTCACCCCAGCCACCAGTCGTCACACTTGCCCGGCCGGTCTCGATTGCCGGGTTCGAATCAAACAGCTCAGCTACGGTCGCCGGGTTCGTTAGACCGAAAGCAGATGCATCAGTGACTCCCAGATCGACGACACTGGTAGGGAGAACCGCCGAGCTGGCGTCAAATTCAACTACGTACTCTGTGTGCGCCGTGAGCCCCGGCGCCTCGTCGGAACGGAACTTGTAGACGCCGTCGGCATCGGTGGTCGTGACAGCAAGCTCGTCGCCATCGGCGTTGAGCAATCGAACCGTGACGCCCTCAATCGGCACCTCACTGGCATCTTGCTCACCGTCACGATCAGCATCGAACCAGACCCGGTTGCCGATCTCAATGGGCGCGTTGCCTGCTAGCGCTGAGATTGAACCGAGACCGTTTGCCTTCGCTAACGACGGTTGTGTCACACCATCAGGTTGCTTGTTTAGCACCGGACCTAGCGCGTTCACGTGGTTGCCCGTCGTAGTATTGAGGCGTCGAATACCCGTCTCGTATGAGCCCCCGCCTACGTGAATTCCGGATACCAGAACCCCATCGGGTCGACTGGGCACAGTGGCCATTGAACCCTGACTCTCGCCTCGAGTGCTCGTCCATCCATCATCGAAAAAGTTCCAGTTCTCGACAGCGAACTCAAACGTGCCGCCGGCCTGTGGCACAGCGAGCAACGTAGCGCCGGTGGCGCCCACAACAACTGAAACCGTTCCGCTCGCGAGCGTAATCGGTGTTTCAGCGCCCGCCTGATCACCAGTTCGGCTTCGCAAGCCGATCACTAGATTGCCATGAAGGACAGACACATCTGACGCGATGTATTGCTGATACTGGAACCCGTAAACACCAGTAGCAGGCACGACATCGTCCGAGGAATTTGCCCAGGCTCGGGGTGAGCGGCTCCAAAGAGCAGCACTGGCCAATGTCCCGAATTTCTGGTCGAGTACCAATTCAAGTGCCGCAGGATCAGAAGGGTCGAACCGGTAGACCTGCAGCCCCGTGTCCGCGCTGTCTCCGGTGATCTCGCCGGTCTTCGAAACCGACATGTACATCGACCCGGTTTCTGGATCTACCGTCAGCCCAAACGGCCTGAGGTCTGAGGAATCCGAGAAATATGAATCCAGTTCAATCTCGGTAACGGCACCGATGGCCGACGGATCGCTCACGTCGATCGAAACCAATGAACGGTTCTTCAGGTTCACCACGAAGAGCGTGTTGCCATCCGGTGACAACGACATTCCGCCGAGCCCATTTGTGCCGATGTACGGAAAACGGTCGGTAGCTTCGTAGAGGTAGTCGCTGTCAGTCCATGAGGCCTCATCTACGCGCCCAGACTCTCCCACATCGATACCGTAGTCGGCGAGATCGAGGAGCACTGCGGGGTCGGCCGTCGGCGATGACATCGTGCCGTCCGTGGGTGTGACTTCATAGATAGCACCGATACCCCCGGGGCCGAGCGCGACGTTCGATTTGAGATAGGCGGCCGTGAATAGTCGGCCAACCCCATCGTCATCCCGGTCACGTTGCCATGCTGATCCGTTGGTGGACCCGATCTCCGACCACTTGACTCTCCAGGTCGACGCAGTCGACTCCTGCGCGTTCAATTCTGCAGTCGCCGTCAAAGTTTTAGGTGTGTTTCCCGCATCCCATGGAAGTACCACGCCGGCGGTTTTTGTGGCTCCGCTCCCGTTTAGCGCACCGAAGCGCGCGATGGGTACGTAGACAAATGGATTGTATTCAACAAAAGCGTCGGGAACGTGAAATGAGAAGTCAACATTCGTAGCGCCCGCATCAGCAAACTGCACGCTACTGCCATTGTCGGGACCAACATATCCCTCTTCCCAAAGCGCCCACTCCGCTTCATCGGGAATGGCCGCGACGACACGCCAGCTCGCTGCGTCGCTCGGCAGCGTCAACGAATACGTACCGTCGGCGCCAGTTGTGACTGCAGCCGTTTCATTGCCGTCGTCGTCGACGGCCATGACCTCAATGCCAGCTAGTACGGGGTCGGTGACTTCTTTGATCCCGTCGCCGCTGTAGTCCTGCCAGGCGATACCGGTGATGGTGTCGCCTGTCGCAGCGAACGCGGTCGGTGCGATAACTGCCGATAGCGCGAGAGAGCAAACAACTGCTCCTGTCCCGAGAGCGAATAGCGGCCGATTGGCCGACCCTCGCTTTCGAAATGCGTTGCCGCCTGTGCCGGTGGTATTCATGAATTGTTCCCTTGCCTTGCTATTCGCGGAAAAGTGATGAGGAGCATCCTGCGCTTCTTTCGCGCAGGCCGGTGGGTCAGGTTGGCGCCGCTATATGCAGCACCGCCGGACCCACCGGTGTGTAGTGGGTGAGCGCGCTATCGCCCGAGCGTGAGCTGGTGGCGGCGGGCGCGATACGCCATCGCCGATCCAGCGAGAAGGGCGAGCGCAGCAATCCCGGCGTACAGGGGGACGATGTCGTTGCTACCGCCGGTGACCGCGAGCGGGGTGCTGACTTCGACCGCCGGCTCAACGGTGCCGTGCCACGAATCCGAGTCTGTGACTTCAACTTCGTCACGCACACTGGTCGCGCTTACTGTCGCGGTATCGGAATATAGGCCGGGCTCACTGGTGTCGCTGATGATTCCTTCGCACGAGACTGACTCACCCGCTTGAAGAGTGATCCCGTCAAAGTCACAGTCGACAAGCGCGATCTCGCTACCGGACTCCGTAACATCCTCGAGCACGATATTTGAGAGAGCCTCGTTTCCGGTGTTGATGACCTCAAAAGTGATGGATTCGTCCTCACCTGTAGCGAGAGTTTTGCCCGGAGCGGTTTCAAAGTCGCCCTCTAGCGCTCCTTCATCGGTGGAGTACTTGAGGAGTGAAATATCCGGCTGACGCACAACACCGCCGCCTTCACCAGTGCCCACATCGCGAGCGACGAAGTTGTACCACTCAGTAGGTGCGAACACTCCACCCTCGATGTTGACGATGTCGCTGTTCGTTATCGTGATGCCAAACTGCGAAGTGGCGTCTTTGTCTGCCGCGGCAGCCTCGATGGTCATCTGGCGCACAAAGTTGGCGTCGACCGATTCGGTGTACGCAACAACCAGCTCGTCAGTGGTGCAACTAACCACTTCAGCGTAGGAAGGGTCATCGCCGTCGGCCGTGCTGTTCTCCTCGTAGACCGACGAGTGGTACAAAGCCCCATCAGCAACTTGCGTCGTGAAGAAGGTCAGCGTCGAACAGTCGAACAACGACGTCGCGTCAGAAGGAACGACGGTGACGGTCTGCGATTCCCAGGCGCCTTCCGGAAGATTCGCAGTCCATGTGATTGCGCCGTCGACGTCGGTGCGCCCACGGTCTTCATCGTTCCAGACTCCGGTGATGTACACGTGCGTCAGTGGAGGACGCTGAGCGGGCATTGTGATCACCGAGTCGGTGAAAGGCTCACCGTTCAAGACGAAGTCGAAGTCCTTGGCGGTCGTATTCGCCGCGGGATCGTCGACCGTCATACCGAGGTGGCCAGACACGGTCACATTTTGATGCGTGTCGACGTAGTCCGTGAACGTGAACGTGATCGTTCTCGAAGCGGCATCGGTCAGTTGACCTCTCGCAACAACAGCGCCCTCCGCGTCGAGGATGAGCGCTTCGGCATTGTTGTCGTAGCGCAACAACGCCGGGTATTGCAACGTTACAGTGTCACCCAAGCGAAGACTGTCATCCAATTTGAGCTCAAAGTTCACCTGGACTGCGCCCTGATCGTATTGCTCGTCTTCAACGATGCTGAGCGATGCCGGAGTGATCGCCTCTTCTGGGTCGCCTTCGACAAGTGCGTCGACCGTCGGCGCTGCAAGCGCCTTGGCTGCGAAGCCGGCTTCGTCTGCGGCAACGAGCGGTTCGGCGCTCGACCCCTCGGCCTTCACGTCCGCGTCTGCAGTTGCATCTACGTCTGCGTCTTCATTTGCATCGGCATCTGCGTCTGCGTCTGAATCCTCGCCGGCGTCCGCACTCTCAGGCGCGCTGGCAGTCGGCGATGCGGTCGGTTCCGGCGATGGCGTGACTTCGGCTGCGATAGCCACCTGTGGGGCCAGCAAAGTCAAGCTGAGTGCTGCAACGCCCACTGCAACGCCAATGCTGCTCATGCTTCGATTGCCTGGCTCAGTTGTCGACGCGCATCGTGC
Organism: Microbacterium sp. NPDC076911; assembly: GCF_040687125.1. Classification (NCBI taxonomy): domain Bacteria; kingdom Bacillati; phylum Actinomycetota; class Actinomycetes; order Micrococcales; family Microbacteriaceae; genus Microbacterium; species Microbacterium sp. NPDC076911. The sequence goes on from NZ_JBFBMP010000007.1 coordinate 18,781, forward strand.
TCGTCCACGTGCAAAATTTCGGAAGTTCATTCAAGGTCCCCTCAAGCCAGGTCAGGCGTTCAACCTGACGGCGGTGTGTGGGTACCTGTGTGTCACATGTGAATCGAGCACACAACACCTCGCATACCTATGAATGCCCTATTCACCCCGAGCTTCACCCCACCTCGATATTTCGAAGCAAAGTCGCCCCCGAACAGGTATTCTCCGAGCATCCTTACCCCACACAAGAAAGATTCGGCAGAGTGAACGTGCACCAACAACAGAGCGCGCGCCACACGAGGAGCGCGATCTCACTCGCAGCTATTGTTGCCTGCGCTGCTGTCACCGGGTGCGCCCCGGCTCCGCAGCCGCACGCGCTGACGACAAGTGAGTCGCAAGCCCTCGCGATTGCACGGTTCAAGAACTTTGCGGAAGGAACCCGCGCGATATCGATATCGGTTCTGTCCAACGAGCAACAGCTGGGCGTTCACGGCTACTTCGACTATGCAAGCGGCGCGGGCGTTGCCCAGGTATGGATTGGCGCCTCACCACCAGAGAACGTGACGACGAATCTTCTCTGGTGGACTGACGCGCTAGTCGGCGAGTACGTCAGTCTCGATGCTGCTCCCGACATGAGTGAAGAACCACCGTTGGACCTTCTAGAACAAGCCGGGTGGGAGTATTACGAACTCGATGGACAGCTCTCGCCTCTCATGGCAATGCTGGCGACAACGGCGGCTTTAGGTTTTGACCGTCCAGACAACCCCCTACTGCTCGTGCAGACTGACGCACTTTGGCTCGGGGACGGCGAGTTGCCGCTGCCGTCACAGCCTCTAGGCACGTGGTACCAGCTGCCTAGCTCCGACGAAGCGAGGACAACACCAATTTCGCTGTCTGCCAATCCCGCCACTCCACGGGTCCTTCTCGATGAGGATTCGATGATGTGGTCGGCAGAACGCGTCTTGGAAGGACTTGAGCCGTCCGTGCTTGAGTACGGCCGCACCGTCAACATTTCTATCCCCGTTCCCATCGCAACTGAGCCCAACTCGTCGCGCTGAGTTGAGGCGGTTGGGTGGCAAGCGAATCAACCGAGGCTAAGACTCCTTCGCGCAAGGCCCGCCCAACCGATCAAAAGGACGTACTGTGAAGTCCCCCAGCAGAACCGAACTTCTACGCTCCTCACAGGGGCACGGGACCAATTCCGGGCGCGAGAATTCGGCGTCGACTTCGTGGCTCTACCCGGATTACCACGCAGAGCCAACAGCCGCTACGGCTGAGCTGGCGGGGGACGCCGATACCGCTCGGCTGGTCGCAACGATTCTCGAGAATGGCGTAGCACTGCTTGGTAGCCTCGCTGTCGGACTGATCAATTCGGATGGACAGCAGATCACAAAAAGCATCGGAAACAGTGCTGACGTCGAATATCGAACAGAGACGTTCGTTCTGCGCGACTCCTGCACGGTTCAGGATTCGCAGGACGGCTCGGGCTGCCTGCCGAACTTCGAGCACTTCGCCTCGGGGGCGTCTCTGCGATGGTGCGGCCACACGACGAAAGCCCCCAGCTGGCGCCGGCTTCCGGGGACACGAGAAGCCGCTGTGCTTGTACTGATGGACTGCATAAAGCCATTGATTCGAGGCGAAGCATCACGGCCTCGACCACATGTGAACCCAAGCACAGCGAACGTGTTGAGCGCGCAATCACCTGGGACGCCGCCAGCTCGACAGTGGTCGTGAGTCGCGCGCGAGATCTCCCCGGCATGCGGTTCCGTCGCATCACTATGCTGGCACCACCCGCGTCTCCCGCGATGCAAAGCGTGACCGTACACGGCAGATCAGCCACGGTCAGCTCGGCATCCATCAGTCCCGCGACACCAGTCCCCGCGGAGAGCTTCGAGACTCACTAGTGCAAACCTCAAGGGTGAAGTTCCGTGTGAAGAGAGTGAATTTCGGACTCTCGAGCTTTGCGCGCCGTTGAACGCTGTGGTTGCCTTCTGAAGCGCCCTGGGTTTGATGGAGACTCGCGCTATTTGATTCCCACCAACTGATCGCGGTCGGTTTGGACAGCATAGAACGCGTGCTCGAACTCGGCGGGTGGGATGTCACCGAGGTAGCCGTGGAGACGCTCGGTGTTGTGCCAGTGCACCCATCGGAGGGTCGCGAGCTCGAGGTCCTCGACGCTCTTCCACGGTCCCGGGCGTGCGGGTCCGCGGACGAGTTCAGTCTTGTGATTCGGCCTGGGTTTAGTTCCGACCGGTTTGTCCGTTACTCAGTGAGTATCGGAAGCTGTGTGGCTTCAGCGTAGTAGGCCTGTTCGACCTCGATGGGGGTGCGCATGTCGAGTTCGCCGTGGAGGCGTTGGTTGTTCCACCACCAGACGTATTCGAGGGTTGCGAGCTCGACCTGTTCGACGGTGCGCCACGGGCCTTGTTGGCGAATCAATTCGGTCTTGTAAAGCCCGTTCACCGCTTCAGCCATCGCGTTATCAAACGAATCACCCACCGTCCCTGTCGATGGTTTCGCGCCGAGTTCGACGATCCGATCCGTGTATACAACGGCGAGATAGTTTGATCCGTGGCCGGTGTGATGGATCAGCTCGTCGAGTTTCCCTTCTGCGGCCCACGCGGCCATGTTCAATGCTTGCAGCGGCAGGATCTCTGAGCGCAGTGTTGATGCAACATTCCAACCCACGATTCGTCTCGAGTAGACATCGGTGACGAACGCAACATAGGCGAACCCGCTCCATGTCGCAACGTAGGTCACGTCTGACACCCAGAGTCGCCGCGGGCCGGGTGCGGTGAACTGTCGGCGCACGAGATCCTTCGGTTTCTCTAACGCAGAGTCGGTTCGCGTCGTGAATACCCGTGTGGAGCGTCTCACCCCGCGCACCCCGGCGGCACGCATGAGTCGTTCGGTCTGATCGCGACCGATCGCCCACCCCTGTCGTCGCAACAGCGCGTGCATCTTTCGTCTTCCGTAGACGCCATAGTTTTCTGCATGCAACCGCGCAACTTCGGGCACGAGAAGGTCATCACGCAGTCGTCGGGCTGCGGGGACCCGTGTTTTCGCCGCCCGGTAGCCGCGGGAAGTGATGAACCCACGAACTGTCGGGCGCAGCACCCGACAGATGGCCTCGACCCCGAAACGATTCTTCATCTGATCGATGAAACGGATCATCTCGTCGTGGGACGGTCGAGTTCCTTGGCAAAAAACACGCTCGCGGCCTTCAATATCTCATTCGCCCGCCGCAGCTCAGCATTCTCACGCTTAAGGTTACGGTTCTCCACCGCAACATCTGTGGTGACACCGGGCCTCACCCCGGCATCGACCTCATACCGGCGTTGCCACACACGCAACGTGTCGGGCGAAACCCCGAGCAGCCCACCCACGTGTTGACAGGCCGCATGCACACTCGCATGCTCGGGCCTCGCCTCCGCCAGCATCCGAAGAGCACGCTGCCGAAACTCAGAATCATATTTACTAGCCATCGTCATTCCATCCTTGTCTAAAGGTCGGAACTAAACCCAGGCCAAATCAGTCGACCCCTTCGACGTCGATGAAACCGCCGCGGAAGCACAAGCGCAGATCGACCGATTCCAGGAGCTGATGGGTCGACCTCCGGCATATATCCATCACCACTCGTTGGTGTCGCCGATCAGCGACGAGGTCGTGCGTCAAGCGGCTGCGCAGCTCAGCCTCCCGCTCGTCGATGATCTCTACCGCACTGGCGGGCTCCCTCTCCTCCCCAACGATTGGTACGCAAAGCCCTTTCCGCTCACGGATCAAGCGTCGGCGGACGCGATCGGTACGATCGCCCGGCTGCTGCCGATGATCTTGGAGAACGAGCTCAGCCTCTTGATTACGCATCCCGGATTCGTAGACGCCGAGATCCTCGAGCTGAGCAGCTACTCGATCATCCGTGCCCGCGATCTCGAGCTCGTGACCTCGCCCGCCGCACGTCAGTTGCTGGCCGACGCAGGAGTCGAGGTGACGAGTTTCACGCAGAGCGGCATATTCGCCGCGTAGGTGACGCCGACGAAGGGCGGAAGCCGCGCCGGTGGATCGCTGGGGCGTTCGAGGATGCTAAGCAGGGTCCGGGATGTCAGCGAGCCCGCGCGAAGATTGGTCGACGGCCCCGTGTGACACCGGAGGCCAGCCGCGAGGCTTTGCTACTTTCGCACCCGCGATGAGCCATTCGCTGGCGGATTGCATCGTTGGTACTCGCATGCCTGCGCGATCGACGGATGACTCAGGCAGCACACGCGCGCACGGACTGCATCAGCCGATTAGGGAGTCTCAGACGAGTTGGCGGTGACGGGCGCGCTGGCGCTTAGCGCAATGCGCTGGTGTTTGCGTATTCGAGAGCGCGCAAAGCTAAAGCCGAGTCCAGCCACGAGGCACCACAGCGATACTCCGCTGAGGGAGGCGGTCGCGACGATGAGCGACGTCGCGGCATCCGGCGTCAATGCCAACGCCCACGTAACGATTGCCGTTGCGACGCCGACAATACCCATGATGAATGAGACTGCTGCCATGAAGCGCATGTCGATCGATGCCCCTGCCCTGTCAAAAATAGTGAAAGTTCGTTGCTGCGCTCGATGCGACTTCAAATACGCGGCCGGTCTAGCCAACTGCATGCACGTCGGCCATAGGGTTCACACCGTCCCGACAAGACCCAATTTCACCCGCAAAGTCGCCCTGTCGATCGCCTTCGCTCAAAACCCTTCGCCGTCGGCAAGAGGTGCACCGTCCGGTTCCATGCACACGCACCCTCACCCAAGGACCCGACCCTAGGGATCAGGGCGGCGGCGCCGACACCGCAGTTCTACGAGACAATTTGGGCAGTACAGGTAATCGCAGTCGAAACTGCACCGGTCGCGAGTGAGATTACCCCGAGGACGACCGGTAGTGGCGCACCAAAACTGTGGCTGCCAACGGAGCTGTTGCAAGCGCCGCGAATCCGGCAACCGTGCTTACTCCAGAAAGAATGACAGAAGCGACTTGCGCGGGTTTGCTCTACACCGCCGTAGTGATGCGCGGTAGCCCACGTGAAATGGGATTTGAGACCGACGATTGCCACCAGCTCGTATGTGTCAAGCGAAGACAACGCGTCGGGGAAGGGGTCTGTGCCCCAAGGTACAGACCCCTTCGTGCGCGGTCGCGAGGGGACGATGGCCGCTATGCAGACCCTGGAGCAAAAGCATGCATTCGGCCAGCGATGGCGGATTCCACTCGTACACAAGCTGCGCACATCAAGAGAGAACCAGCACACACGCGCCAAATCGGAAGAGCTCGTGCAACTCCCCTCAAATTCACCCAGGGATTCACCCCTCGGTTCAGGTCAGGGAGGTCGAACACCATGAGGAGGTCGATAACTCAGGATACGATTGCTGCACGCGTACGACAGGAGAAGACGTGGACGAAGACGGCTTGCCGACGCAAATTGGCGCACGTCTACGCAAAATGCGTGCTCAGTCGGGACGCTCTCTAGTTTCCGTTGCAGCAGAGCTCGGCATATCCGCGAGTGCGCTTTCACAGATCGAGACTGGCGTGATGCAGCCCTCAGTTAATCGATTGGTCGAATTGGTGGCCGTGCTCGGCGCTCCCATCTCAACGATCTTCGATGACGCGAGCATTTTCAAACCCTCCGTTGAGGGTCGGGGGTTGATCACTGAGCCGATTGACGGCGTGCTCGTTGCGCACGCCAACGATGTACCTGCTGCGCACCTTGGCCAAGGCGTTACATATCGCAGACTTTCGCCTGCGGCACTCCCGGGAGTGGAGTGGTTCGAATCGACCTACCCGCCGGGGGCGTCGTCAAGCATTGACGGCGCAATGCTGGTACATCCGGGATACGAAAGTGGTCATGTGACTTTCGGTGAACTTACCTTTGAGTTCACCGAAGGCGCTGTGACATTGTCATGCAATGAATCCTTGTCCTTCGTTGCGACCCGTCCTCACCGTGTCGTTAACGCAACCGATCAACTCGCCACCGCGATCTGGTTAACGGTGGCTGTGGATACCTCTGTGGCGACCGGAGCCGATTAAGTAATCACTTAACACTTTGGTTACAACCGCGAAATCGCGCGGTGCTTTTTAAGCAATAGCTTCAGGAACGAGCGAAACGTTCGCCTGAACCTATAGCACCATTCAGCACCTCTTTCCTTGATATGGAGCGCGTTATGACTGTTTCTCTGCCCGCTGAAGAATTTGATACAAATGTCGGGAACGAGCCACACCCGAGCTTGTACAACGAGGACCTCGCCCCTCTGCCCAAAGACAAGCGCCGGTGGGGCTCATTTGAGTTCTTCAACGTGTGGACGAATGATGTGCAGAGCTTGGGCGGATACATTCTCGCAGCGAGTTTGTTCGTGAGCGCTGGCATCAACGGCTGGTGGGTGTTCGCTGCGATCATCCTTGCGGGTGTGTTTGTCAACTTCCTCGTTAACCTGACCGGAAAACCGAGCGTCAAATTTGGCATCCCCTATGCCGTGATGGCGCGCTCAAGCATGGGGGTCACCGGCGCTCAGTTCCCCGCTCTAATTCGTGGCATCGTTGCGATCTTCTGGTACGGCGCTCAGACGTACTTCGCATCGACGGCTGTGGCGCTAGCAATCAACGCGATCTTCGGAAGTCCCGAAACAGGCACTTTCCTCGGCATGGATCTCGTCGACTGGATCTCATACATCATCGTGGCGGGACTGCAAGTGCTGCTGTTCGTGCGTGGCATCGTCTGGATCGAACGCTTCTTGAACTTCGCAGGCCCCGCCGTATACCTCGTAATGGTGATCTTGTTGATCGCTATTTGGGTGCAAGCGGGTGACCGTCTCATCCCAGCCGTGGGATCGATCTTCAACAACAGCTCAGTGGAAGGCTGGGCTGCCGTAGCCGCATTCTTCGGTGTGATCGGCACGATGATCGCCTACTTCTCAGCCGTCATCATCAACTTCGGCGACTTTGCGCGTTTCTCCAAAAGCGAAAAGAAGATGCGACGCGGAAACTTCTTGGGTCTACCCGTAAGCCTCACTTTCTTTACATTTTTGAGCTTGTTCATCACCGCAGGGGCCTACATCGTACTTCAGGACGGCCAAGGGGAGCCGGTGACAAACCCTGCTGAAATCGTTGGCCAAGTCGGCAATGTCCTCCTCACCGTGCTCGCCGCAGTCACCTTTCTGGTCGCGACAATCGGTATCAACCTTGTCGCCAACTTCATTCCGCCAGCGTACGATCTGTCGAACCTCTCACCGCAACGGATCAGCTTCAAAGCGGGCGGCTACATGACCGCGGTCCTCGGCTTCATCATCGGTGCGCTCTGGGTGTCAGTCATCGATCAGATGGGCTTCCCGATCTTCGTCGATACCTTGGGTGCCATCCTCGCCCCTCTGTACGGCGTGCTTGTCGCGGACTACTACATCATCCGGCGTCGATCAGTTTCGGTCGCTGACCTTTACTCCATGAACCCTCACGGTCGCTACTTCTACACCAAGGGTTGGAACCTCCGCGCAATGATCGCAATCACCGTCGCGGCCATCTTCTCAATCGCCGCAGTGTGGGTTCCAGCACTTGGCGCGCTTAGCGGCTTCGCCTGGGTCATCGGCGCGTTGCTCGGCGCTGCGCTATACGTCGCAGCAATGTGGAGCTACCGAATCGACCCGCAGGCAGACGCTCCCACCGCGAGCGTGGAAGGTGCAACTGCCACGACTGCGTAGATCTATCGCTGTCAGGAGTGCCGCCGTGTCCAAGACTGACGTCCTGGACACGGCGGCACTCGCTTGCCGGTGCGTCCACGTACGCCTACATCCTGTTGACACAGACACGCCATGCCCGCGATCGGAACGGTCCCCCGCGCGAACTCACGTCAGAAATCCGCGCCCGCTGTCTGGCCGATTTAAAGGCTCTCGGTCGTGGTTCAAGACCGCATTGGCAACGGCGGAGCTGCCGCTCATGACTATCCATGATCTGCGCCATACCGCGGCATCGCTGTCCGTGCAATCAGGCGCGAACGTCAAGGCGATTCAACGAATGCTCGGCCACACTTCCGCCGCGATGACGCTCGACGTCTATTCCGATCTTTTTGACGAGGACCTTGATGCGGTTTCCGCTGCACTGGACGGGGCTGCGAACGCGGCGGAAGTTCACCGCTTGTTCTCGAGAGACTCCGGTACTGTTACGTAGCTGCGGCGTCGAAGGCCCGAGCGCGGAGAGCTCCGTAGAGCGGCGCGAATCGGGCGAGACCGTATCGGGTCCGTTGCTACTGCCACTCGCGACAAACAGGGCGACAGGCGCCCCATCCGCGAAATTTGTGGAACTTTACGCATTCCTTACGCAAAACCGGACTCTATGAAAAAGCTATGGCCCGCGATCCCAGTGTTTACAGGGGAATGCGGGCCATATTAGCTGGCGGAGACGGAGGGATTTGAACCCTCGGTCCCCTTGCGAGGACTCCACCTTAGCAGGGTGGTGCACTAGGCCGAACTATGCGACGTCTCCAGGCAATGAGCTTCGAAAAGCACAATGCGCGTACCAATCATAACTGCTGATCAGCGTGCCGACGAACTGATCAACCCTCAGGCTGCGTGCAGGTCACCTCGGCTGCAGTCGTGCCCGTGATCTCTGACGGAAGATCAACACGTTCTTCGGCGGCCGAGGTCTCAGCGGGTGCTGGGGTCGCGGTCGTGCTTTCAGTTGCCTCGGGGGTCGCGGTCGGCGTGGCCGCAGCCTTCTCAGCTTCACCCGTAACCTCAACCCCAAAACCAGAACTCGCCTCGCCGGTCAGGTTGAGTGCCTGGTTCTCGGCGAGCGCGGTGAAGAGCACATCGGCGGCTTCGGTCACGGGATACACGTGGCTTGCGTCGTCGCCGGTGCCGTAATAAGTCGGGTACTGCACGAACACGATGTCTTCGTACTCGATGTCTTTCACCGCCATCGCGATCTGCACCATAAGCGTCGGATTCGTCAGCGACTGGCTCAGTACCAGCTGACCCTCCGTCACCTGACTGATTGCGGTGTTGGCCAAGTTCAACAGCGTTCCGGGGCTCGCGAGCACCGACTCTGACTGCAGTTTGCGCACCATCGATGACATGAACTGCTGCTGGTTCGAGATGCGTCCGAGATCGGACCCATCACCGATTCCGTGGCGAATGCGCAAGAACTGCAACGCTTCCGCACCAATCAGCGTGTGATTGCCCTCCGCGAGAGTGAGGCCGGTGTGGCTGTCGCTGATGTCTCCCGAAACACACACATCCACGCCGCCAATGGCGTCTGACATGTTGATCACACCGGTCCAACGAATCGCCGCGGCAAACTGAATATCGACGCCGGTCAGCTCTTCAACCGTCGATACCGTGCACGGCAACCCGCCATACATGTACGACACGTTGATCATCTGCGCACTCATCGCGGAATATGTGCCGCCTTCCCCGTCAGCACACGACGGAATCGGCACGACCATATCGCGTGGGATCGACACGACAGTCACCCGGCGCGGTTCATCACTGATGTTGACCAGCATCGTGACGTCGTTGCGCTCACCGCCATCATCCTCAGCGCATCGCGGGAATAGCTCTAGGTCTTGCCCCTCGCACGAGTCAGTGCCGACAAGCAACAGATTCACGCCGCCTTCAATGGCTCCCAAAGAAGGCGGGATCGTCTCGTCTTCGTCGAGTACGACGGCTGCCGAGCCGATCGCATTGGCGGTGTCCCACACTGCGTAGGCCGCGACGCCGGTCGCGCTCACCCCGATCACTGCGATCGCGACCGCAAACATGGCAATAAATTGCAAGAGTGGATGCCGCTGCTTAACGTCTGCGTGGCGAGCAATTGTCTCGCGCCCAGCACCTGTGAACTGGTCGGTCATATCTTGCTACCAGTTCACATTTCCGTTTGAGCAGGTCGCGTCGGCAGCGGTGGAACCGGTGATTGACGACGGCAACTCCACCGCAGTTTCGGTCGGTGCAGGCGTCGCAGTCGGCGTTTCAGCGGTGGAATCATCAGGCTCGGAAGCCTCGTCGACGACATCCTCAGATCCGTCATCTTCCAGCACAACCCCGCCGTTGGTTGCGACGTCACCCGTGATCACGATGGGCTCGTTGGCATCGAGAGCGGCCCAAAGCACCGCGGCCGAGGCTTCATCAGGCACTACGCGGTTCGGGTCATCGGGGTCTTCCAACACCGGATACTGCACAAAAGAAATCTCGTCGAACGGCACGTCCTTCACTGCAAGCGCGATCTGCACGAGAGTGACCGGGTTGGTGAGTGAGCTGCTGGGGGTAATGTTCTCCACCGTTGTGGTGGCCAGCTTGTACAACAACGCGGGATTCGACAGCACATCCTCGCTCATGAGTTTGTTCGCGAGGCGTGACATGTACTGCTGCTGGTTCGATATGCGGCCAAGATCACTGCCATCGCCGACTCCGTGACGCGTGCGCAAGAACTGAAGTGCGTCGATGCCGCTAATAGTGCGGTTGCCGGCAGGCCAGTTGATTCCGGTGTACGGGTCGCTAATGCCCGAGGCGAGACATACCTCGACGCCACCGATCGCGTCGGTGATTTCGATGACACCGCCCCAGGTGATTTTCGCGGCGAATGGGATGTTCTGGCCGCTGAGCTGCGAGACGGTCTTCGCTACACACGAGAGTCCGCCGTAGCCATAGGCCGCGTTGATCGGCGCTTTCCACGACGCGGCAGTCGTCACGCCGTCTTCGTCGGTGCACTCAGGAATCGACAGCATCAGGTCGCGAGGAAAAGAGACAACGGTCACACGACGAGGTTCATCAGATATGTGAACGAGCAGGTTGACGTCGTTTAGTTCCCCGCCAGCGTCCGCACCGGTGCAGCGGTCACCGAAGTAGTCTGCATACTCTGGCTCGCAGGCGTCAGTGCCAGCCAGAAAGAGGTTAACGCCGCCTTCAATCGCTCCGAGGTCCGGTGGTACCGCCTCTTGACCCTCAAGCTCGACCGAGTTCTGAGCGACCTCCACTGCGATGTCTGTCACCGCATACGCTGCGACTCCAGCGCCAGACACAAGTGCGACGGCAGTAATGATCCCCAGCACTTTCAGCACGAGAGATGCCGGGTGCGGGGAGTGAAGCTTCCCGTGTCGGGCAACGGTGCGACGGCCACGCGGTGTGCGCTGAGTCGTCTCTGCCACTCGATGTCCTCTCGGGGAATGCTTCGTTCTCTGATTCTCCCCCGACACACCTGAATATTTGCGGAGGGTGTGGGATTCGAACCCACGGGACATTTCTGCCCACTGGTTTTCAAGACCAGGTCCATCGGCCGCTCGGACAACCCTCCCGACGACATGCCACAAGTGACATTTCATCGAACAATCGTCGAGTCTAGCCGACAGACGCGCCGACTTATTCTTTCAGCGGTGCCTGTGCACGCCCTGAAGGCACGTCGAGATTCCGCCGTGTGCCCGTACTGCGTGAAAAATCACGCAAAAGCTACGCCAGCGCGAGTTCAGAGCGTCCGCAGAATTGCTGCAACGCCGCCCTCTTCAACTGAAAGCGTCGTCTCGCCAGCCGCATCCAACACCTCTTGAGGTGCCTGCTCCATCGCCACCGCGCGACCGCCGTTCTCAAGCGCCCAACGGAACATACCGAGATCGTTGCGGCCGTCACCGATGACCATTACGTGATCAGGGGCGATGCCCAGCTCCGTGCGCACGAGCTCGAGACCAGTGCCCTTGTCGATGTCTTTCGGCGCGATGTCTAGCCACGCGGTGAATCCCACGGCGTAAGAAACGTGGTGCAACCCGATGCTCTCAACGATCGCTGAAAAGTCCTTCTCATGCTGATCGGGCGCAACGACTACGACGCGGCAGACATGATCAGTCGCAAGCTGCTCGAAGACCACTTTCTCGGTGCGTTCGAGCTTCCAATCCGGGAGGAAATCAGTGTAGCGGCGGGCCCCATCAGCCAGCTCGACGAGGTAGTGCGCATCGGGCAACTGAGCCCGCAGCAGTTGCAACACGTCGGTGGCATCAAAAGTCTCGACCTTGAAACGTTCGTATTCAAGTGGTTCGGAGGTCACTCGCTTGAGCACCACGGCACCGTTGGAGCACACCACGAACTCTGGAGCAATCTGCAACAACGCGAGCACATCGACGGTGCCCTCCCAGCTGCGGCCCGTGGCGACCATGACTTCGTGACCCGCCTGGCGAGCTTCGGCAACAGCGTCGAACACTCCAGAACTAAGTGTCTCGTCTTCGAGGAGAACAGTGCCGTCTAGGTCCAAGGCGATGAGCAGCGGAGCATCGCTCACTCGACAGGCTCCATGATTTCAAGTCCGCCAAGGAATGGCCGCAGTACCTCGGGCACCACAACCGAGCCATCAGCACGCTGGTGGGTTTCGAGCAGCGCGACAATCCAGCGCGTTGTTGCAAGAGTTCCATTGAGCGTCGCAACGGGCTGCGTCTTCCCGCCTTGCTCAGCCGACAGCCGGTGGCGAATATCAAGTCGCCGAGCCTGGAACGTCGTGCAGTTTGACGTCGACGTCAGCTCGCGATACGCGCCCTGCGTAGGCACCCAGGCTTCGATGTCGTACTTGCGTGCGGCGCTCGAGCCCAAGTCGCCCGCGGCGACGTCAATGACGCGGTATGAAAGCCCCAGGTCTTGCAGCATCCGCTCTTGCATGGCGACCAAGCGCAAGTGCTCGGCCTCTGCGTCTTCGGGAGCCGTGTAGACGAACATCTCGAGCTTGTTGAACTGGTGCACACGAATAATGCCGCGCGTGTCTTTGCCGTACGACCCCGCCTCACGGCGATAGCAGGTCGACCAGCCGGCGTAACGCTTGGCGCCCTTGCCCAGATCAAGGATCTCGTCCATGTGATAGCCCGCCATTGGCACTTCACTGGTGCCGACGAGATAGAGGTCATCATCTTGCAGGTGGTAGACCTCCGCGGCGTGCTGGCCAAGAAAGCCGGTGCCGCGCATTACTTCGGGACGCACCAGTGTCGGCGGCACGAGCGGCACGAAGTTCTCTTGCAGCGCACGATCAAGTGCGAGATTCATCAGCGCGATCTCGAGGCGCGCGCCAATGCCCTTCAAGAAGTAGAACCGGCTTCCCGAGACCTTAGTGCCGCGCTCCATGTCAATCGCGTCGAGCATCTCGCCGAGCTCAAGGTGATCGCGCGGTTCGAAATCGAACGTGGGCTGGTCGCCATGCGTTCGCAGTGTGACGAAGTCGTCTTCGCCACCAGGGGGAACCCCGTCGATCACGATGTTCTCGATCTTCGCCAGCGCAGCCTGCGAGGCCTCTTCTGCGGCAGTAACGGCATGCTGCGCAGCCTTCACTCGCTCACTGAGATCTTTCGCCTGCGCGACCAGCGCGGCCTTCTCTTCTTTGGGCGCTTGCGCTACCTTCTTGCCCGCCAGGTTCTGCTCAGCGCGCAGCTCTTCAAAACCAGTGATAGCTGCGCGACGGTCTCGGTCGGCGGCGAGCGCCGCGTCGACAGAGTCAACAGACTCCCCGCGCGCGGCTTGCGAGCGCTTGACGAGCTCAGGATTTTCGCGGAGAAGTACGGGATCAATCACGACTCAAGTCTAGTCAGCGGCGCAGAAGCAGCATCCAGCCCGATATTGTTGCCCCATGACTCAGGCTTCCGGCGAATCAAAGCGGGCAGCGCTTATCTACAATCCGATCAAAGTGGATGCGAAGAAGTTGCGGAGCACCGTCACCGCCGAAGCCTCCCAAGCCGGCTGGCAGGAAACCCTCTTCTTTGAGACCCAGATCGATGACCTCGGCGACGGGGTGACTCGCGAAGCGCTAGAACAGAAAGTGGACGTCGTGCTCGTCGCGGGCGGCGACGGCACGGTGCGTGCCGTCTCAGAAGCCATGACTGGCAGCGGCGTGCCCTTGTCGATAATTCCCAGCGGCACCGGCAACCTGCTCGCCCGCAACATCAAGCTCCCGCTGACCGCGCCCATGTTGATGGTGCGCGCCGCATTCACTGGCGACGTCACAGCGATCGACGTCGGCTGGGCAGAGCTGATACGCGCTGACGGCCAGAAAGACACACACGCCTTCGTCGTGATGGGCGGCATGGGGCTCGACGCAGCGATGATCGCCAACACCAATTCGCAACTCAAGAAGAGCGTCGGCTGGGTGGCCTACGTCGATGGCGCCGCCCGCTCGCTCCCCAACGCACGACCGTTCCGCGTGTCGTACCAACTACCCGGGGCGCGACTTCACTCTTCGAAGGTGTACAGCGTGCTGTTCGCCAACTGCGGCCAGCTGCCTGCTGGACTCGATCTGATCCCCGAAGCGTCTGTCACCGACGGTGCACTCGACGTTGTCGTTTTTCAGCCAAAGGGCCCGCTCGGGTGGTTGTTGGTGTGGCGGCGCGTGGCATGGGACAACAGCGTGCTGCAGCGTTTCCGTGCTGGCCGCCAAGTGCTCGCGCTGCGCACGAAGAACAGTGCGGTGCGCTACTCCCGAGGCTCTGGCATCGACGTCGGCGCCGACCGTGCGCACCCGGTGCAGCTTGACGGAGACGAGTTCGGCGAGGCCTCACGAGTATCGGTCAGTATCGACGCGGGCGCCTTGCTGCTCGCGATACCGCGCGGCCACAAAATCTGAAACTCAACCACGCAAGCGCGGCCCCGGGCCACTCGCACCAAGGCAGAATTACTGCATGAGCGGGCAACTGAGCACTGCGGCATCCACCTCGATCGTTTGGTTTCGCGACGACCTGCGCCTGGCCGACAACCCGGCCCTTCTCGCTGCGCTCGAACGTGGTGAACCGGTTCTCTGCCTCTTCGTGCTCGATGAGGAATCACCCGGCGTACGCCCGCTCGGCGGCGCCGCAAGGTGGTGGCTACACCACTCGCTCGCTTCCCTCGGTGAGCGCTTGCGCGAGCGCGGCGCCGAACTGGTACTGCGACGGGGCCCTGCAGCACAAGTGGTGCAGGAATTCGTTCAGGATGCTGATGCCTCTGCGATCTTCTGGAATCGCCGCTACGGGGGCCCTGAGCGTGAAATCGACAGCGCGCTGAAACAGGAGCTTCGCGAGCAGGGCGTCGAGGTGGCGTCGTTTGCTGGTTCGCTGCTGTTCGAGCCGTGGACGGTGAAGACCGGCGCGGGCACGCCGTACTCGGTGTTCACACCGTTCTGGCGTGCTTGCCAGTCGTTGCCCACGCCTCGTGAGCCGCTTGCTGAGCCCTCCAAGATCGAAGGAGCGAAGCACCGCGCGGCATCAGATGACCTTGACGACTGGCATCTTCTCCCCCACACCCCCGACTGGGCCGGTGGGCTGCGTGACACGTGGCAACCAGGCGAGCCAGCAGCCCGTGAACGGCTGAGCCAGTTTTTGACGCACGACTTGGCCAACTACGACCGTGCGCGCGATGAACCGGCAGCTGGGGTCACCTCGCTGCTCTCGCCACGCCTGCGTTGGGGCGAACTGAGTCCGTACACGGCGTGGCACGAGACTCTGGCCATCGCAGAACCCGCAGCGTCTGCTCATCGGTTTTTGTCTGAACTCGGCTGGCGCGAGTTCGCCTGGCACACGTTGTTCCATTCCCCCGATCTCGCAAGCCAGAACTGGCGTCGGGAGTTTGACGCGTTCCCCTGGCCGCCGCTCGACGAACGAGCGCTCCATGCCTGGCAGCACGGGCACACCGGCATCGCGCTCGTCGACGCCGGAATGCGCGAGCTCTGGCACACCGGCACGATGCACAACCGCGTGCGCATGGTCGTCGCCTCAATGCTCACCAAGAATCTGCTCATCGACTGGCGACAGGGCGAACAGTGGTTTTGGGACACCCTTGTCGACGCGGATGCCGCGAGCAATCCATTCAACTGGCAGTGGGTCGCGGGCTCCGGCGCTGATGCGGCACCCTACTTTCGCATCTTCAATCCCGAACTGCAGGCGAAGAAGTTCGACCCGCACGGTGAGTACATAAGTCGGTGGACGCACGACGTGCTGGCGCGCGCGCCGATCGTTGACCTTCGCGCGTCACGCGGTGCGGCGCTCGATGCCTACGACGTAGTGAAACGCTCGAAGTGACGCTCACTCGGCGACATGAGCCACCGACTCGGGCGCGCTGACATAGTCGCGGAGGGCGCGATCAGTGATGGGAACGCCGCCCGGCGCGCGCCGCACAATGCCCTCCGCGCGGAAGCCGTCGAGCAAGATATCGCGCTGTCGCGGAAACACGGTGCCTCGGATGGGTTCGGTTAGCGCCGCGAGCCCTGTGAGCATCGCTGGCACGAACAGCGCGTCCGTCCACTCGATGTCGCCGCGCATTGAGCCTTCGCCCTTCGCGCGCTGAATGATCGCGCGAACCGATTCCTCCCACGCTAAATCCCTCTCACGAAATCCGTTCGCATACTCGCGAACGGCGACGGCCCACGGGAGATCGAGATACATCTGCCACGTTCCATCCACATACTGGGTGAACGATTCCCACCCCGTGCTCGCGCGCTTCGAATCCTCAAGAACGGTGCGGAAACTCGACGCCAGAATCGCGTCGAGCCCGAGCAGCAGTACATGCCGATCAGCGAAATGGCGATACAGGGTGCCAATACCCACCCCGGCACGATCGGCGATGTCGTGCATCGGAGCGTCGACGCCATTTTCAGCGATCACCGCCCCCGCTGCGTCAAGGAGGCGCGCACGGTTGGCGATAGCGTCGGAACGCCTCGCACGTGTTGCGGGCTGATCACTCATACATACTCCTCAGGCGCGATCCCCCATAGCGCCCAGCGAATAGGGCACACAGGTCAATGATCTTAGGAGCGAATCGCGCCAGATTGCGCCGGATACAGTTGTGAATTTGCCCAGTGTGGAATACATCGGATACTTCGACGGGTTGTGACTGACGATGAATACCGCACCAGCCCCCGCCCTGTCCGTGCTTGACCTCGTGCCCGTTCGCACCGGCCAAACCAGCGCTCAGGCCGTCGCGGCGTCTCTCGCTCTCGCCTCGCGAGCGGATCATCTCGGTTTTCGCCGGTACTGGTTTGCCGAGCACCACAACATGCCCGCGGTAGCCTCGACGACTCCACCGGTTCTCGTCGCAGCTACCGCAGCGCGCACGGTGCGTATTCGCGTGGGTTCGGGCGGAGTGATGTTGCCCAATCACTCTCCGCTGGTCGTCGCCGAACAATTCGCGGCACTCGAAGCGCTCGCACCGGGCCGCATCGATCTCGGTCTCGGCCGCGCACCCGGCAGCGACCCCGTGATCACGCAATTGCTGCGTCAAAGCGGCACCACGAGCGATGTCGATCGCTTTCCCGATCACATCACCGACATTCGCTCACTCGTATCGCCCGATGGTGCCAGCGTTCGCTACGCGTCAGGCGGCACCTACGAAGTCACCGCAACCCCGCATGCCACCACGATGCCGCAGGTATGGCTGCTTGGCTCCAGCGACTATTCGGCCCAGCTGGCGGCAGCGCACGGGCTTCCCTATGTCTTCGCCAACCACTTCTCAGGCCAGGGGCTTGAGCGCGCCCTCGACCTGTACCGAACGAAGTATCAGCCGAACGAAGAAAACCCTGAGCCGCGCACCTTCTTGACTGTCAACGCCGTGGCCGCCCCCACACACGAAGAAGCCGAAGCGCGCACGCTTCCCAATCTGCGCACCATGATTCGACTGCGCACCAACCGCCCGCTCATCGCGCAAGAAACGGTGGAGCAGTCGCTCGCCGGCGCACGCGACTTCGACTCGATGGGCGACACGATGGGTCAGGCCGCGCGTGCCGGATGGTTCATCGGCACCGGCGAGAGTGTCGCGTCATCACTGGCGGAGTTCGCGGGCAAATGGGGAGTCGACGAGGTGATGATCTCTCCGATCGCGGGCGCCTACGAAAGCGAAGCGCTCGATTCAAGCCCCGGCCGTTCGCAGACTCTTGAACTAATCGCGACGGCGCAGGCGAGCTAAGCGCAGGCGAGCTAAGCGCAGGCGCGCCCCGAGGTCAGGCCTCGGGTTCTCCGCTGATAAGCGCGCGCAGCCAGTCGCGGGCCTCGGCAAACACATCGTTCGAGTAGCGCTCGGGGTAGTGCACGACCGCGTGGTCAGCGCGGGGGTATGAGCCTAAGAAAATGACCTTCGGGCTAAATCGCCTCAGTCCCAGCAGAGCATCGGCCATACGCTCGTCGGCAATGTGTCCATCGGCATCGATCACGAATCGGTAGCGTCCGAGTGCGTCACCGATCGGGCGCGAAGCGAGCAAGCTCAGGTTGATTCCGCGAGTTGCAAACTGCTCGAGCATTTCTAGCAGGGCGCCCGGATGATCTTCGGGCAGTTCGACGATAAGCGACGTCTTGTCAGCGCCGGTTGGGCTCGGTGGCGCGACCGTGCGCCCCACCAACACGAAACGAGTCACGGCGTCGGCGTTGTTGCCGATCTTCGATGCGAGAAGCTCAAGTTCGTGGTGCTCAAGAATGCCGGGGGGCGAGATCGCGGCGTCTGCATCGCTCGTTCCTTCGAGCATTCCCATCGCACTGGCAACGTTGCTGGCTGCCGGAACATGAGCGTGGGCGGGGAGCGTCGCCGAGAGCCATTGCAGGCACTGCGCGTAGGCGACGGGATGCGCCGAGATCAACGAGACGTCTTCAAGTCTCGCGCCAGGTCGCCCCACCAACACGAATTCGACCGGTACCAAATACTCGCCGATGATGCGCAGACCGGGCATGGTGGCGAGTGCGTCTTGAGCGGTCGAGACCCCGCCGTCTACCGAGTTCTCGATCGCGATAACTGCCGCATGCGAGCGACCTGATACTACGTCGGCGAGCGCTTCGCCAACGTTGTGCACTGGTCGCCACCCTTGGCCGCGAGCCTCAGTCACCTGCGCAAGCGCTGCCTCGGTGAAGGTGCCGGCCGGTCCCAGAAAGCTATAGGTGCGGCGGGCGGGGGCTTCTGGCTCGAAAGTCACGAGGTTCAGCCTAGCCGCGCGCGCATTTTTCCAGCGATCACGATCAGTTTCAGCAGTGAACCGCGTGTGAAGTCGACACGAACGAGACAGATTGGCCTCGGCACAGGCAGACTGTTCTCATGAGCCGCGCAGGACAGCCAGCCGAAGCATCCGACCTCATCGATATCGACGAGGTCATCTCCGCCTACTACGACGTAAAACCTGACCCGAGCATCGCCGCGCAACGCGTGGCATTTGGCACGAGCGGCCACCGCGGCTCGTCATTGCTCGCAAGTTTCAACGAGGTGCACATCCTCGCCACGACCCAGGCGATCGTCGACTACCGACGAGGCCAGGGCATCGAAGGCCCGCTATTTCTGGGCCGCGACACGCACGGCCTTTCGCTTCCTGCCGAGCGCAGCGCAATCGAGGTGCTGGTGGCAAACGGAGTTGATGTGCGGGTCGATTCGCGCGACGCGTGGGTGCCGACTCCGGCGTTGAGTCACGCCATTCTCGCGTACAACAAGGGTCGGGATGCCGCCGACCCCGGCCGCGCCGACGGCATCGTCGTGACGCCGAGCCACAACCCCCCGCGTGACGGCGGTTTCAAATACAACCCCCCGCATGGCGGCCCTGCTGACACCGACGCCACCGGATGGATTGCCGATCGCGCGAACGCGCTTATTGAAGCGAACCTTGAGGGCGTGCAGCGCACGCTGCACAAAGACATCAACGAAGACACTCTTGGCGAGTACGACTTTCGCGATGCCTACGTTCGCGACCTCGCAAACATCATCGACATGCCCGCCATCAAGTCAGCGGGTGTGCGAATCGGTGCCGATCCTCTGGGCGGTGCCTCGGTGGAGTACTGGGCGCTTATCGCGGAGGTCTATGACATAGATCTCACGGTGGTGAACCCCGACGTTGACCCGACGTGGCGCTTCATGACGCTCGACTGGGACGAGAAGATCCGCATGGATCCGTCCTCCCCCAACGCTATGGCCTCGCTTGTGCAAAAGCGCAACGAGTACGACATTCTGACCGGCAACGATGCCGATGCCGACCGCCACGGCATCGTCACGCCCGACGCCGGGCTGATGAACCCGAACCACTTTCTCGCGGTAGCAATCGACTACTTGTTCTCGCATCGGCCAAGCTGGCCGCAGGGCGCGGCCGTGGGCAAGACGCTCGTCTCGTCGATGATCATCGACCGCGTCGCCGAATCACTCGGGCGCACGCTGCTCGAGGTTCCTGTCGGATTCAAGTGGTTCGTCCCCGGGCTGCTTGACGGTTCCGTCGCGTTCGGCGGTGAAGAGTCAGCGGGCGCCTCGTTCCTGCGGTTCGACGGTTCGGTCTGGACCACTGACAAAGACGGACTACTGCTGTGTCTGCTCGCCGCGGAGATCCTGGCGGTCACCGGCAAGACACCATCGCAGCGCTACACCGAGCTTGAAGCTGACTTCGGTGCGTCGGCCTATCAGCGAGTGGATGCAGCAGCATCCCCCGCTCAGAAAGCGACCCTCGGCAAGCTGTCGCCTGAGGCTGTTACCGCCACAGAGCTCGCGGGCGAACCGATCACTGCGAAGCTCTCGCACGCGCCTGGCAATGGCGCCGCGATCGGTGGGCTCAAAGTGCAGACCGAGCATGCATGGTTCGCCGCGCGCCCCTCGGGAACCGAAGACGTTTACAAGCTGTACGCGGAGTCGCTTCGCGGACCGGAGCATCTCGCACAAGTGCAAGAAGAAGCCCGCGCCGTAGTGGCTGCTGCTCTCGGCGACTCATAACGGCAAGCGGACCGCCGTTGTGATCGCTACGATGGCGGAATGACCGAGAAAGCGCTTACCGGCACGATCCGGGTTGTTGAAGGCACCAAGCCCGCACGCTCCGTGATGCGTCTGCTCATGCGGCACCCGTGGCGCATTTCGATCGCGCTGCTCGCCTTCGCGCTGAAAGAAGTGCCACTGTGGTTTCTTCCCGTTGTCACGGCCGAGATCATCGACATCGTCGCCACCGACGGATCAGTGCGCGATGTGCTGCTGTGGTTCGCATTGGCGGCCGTGCTCGTGCTGCAGAACTACCCGAACCACCTGTTGTACACGCGGCAATTCATGAGCGTTGTGCGCACCACTGGCGCAGATCTGCGCAATGCACTGGCTTCTCACCTGCAGAGCCTGTCGATCGGCTATCACTCCCGTGTCAGCTCGTCGATCGTGCAGACCAAGGTCGTTCGCGATGTCGAGAACATCGAGCTCATGTTGCAACAGCTCACCCAGCCCTTGCTGTCATCGATCATGGTCTTGGGCGGCGCCGTCGGTATGACGGCGATCATGGTGCCGGAATTCTTGCCGGTATACGCCCTGGTCGTACCCACAGCGCTGGCCCTGCGCTGGGCGCTCAGTCGTCCGTCGCGCGCACGCAACGAAGTCTTCCGTCGCGAAGTGGAAGGATTTGCCGCTCGCGTGGGCGAGATGGCGTCGCTCATTCCGGTGACACGTGCACACGGGCTCGAAAGCACCGCGATCTCTCGCGTCGCCGACGGTGCCGACGGTGTTCGCCGTGCTGGCTTCCGCCTCGACATGCTCAATGGTCGGGTCGCGTCAGTGTCATGGGTCGCGATGCAGATTCTGGGGCTCGGATGCCTCGTCCTTGCTGCGACATTCTCACTCACAGGCTTCGTACCGATCACGCCGGGTGAGGTGGTGCTGCTCGCGGCATACTTCGCATTGCTCACCCAGGGTCTGACATCGCTGCTTATTCTCATTCCCGTCGGCGCGCGCGGCATGGAATCGATGCGCTCCATCTCTGAGGTGCTCCAAGACCCCGACCTGGAGCAGAATGCTGGGCGAGCCGCCATAACTTCGGTTGTCGGCGACCTTGAGCTCGAGTACGTTAGCCACCGCTTCGATGGAAGCGACTCAGATGCGATCCGTGACGTCAGCCTCAACGTCCGCGCCGGTGAAACAGTGGCGTTCGTGGGCTCATCCGGGTCTGGAAAGTCCACACTGCTGAACCTGGTACTGGGGTTCGTGAGACCGACAAGCGGGCGCATACTGCTCGATGGGGTCGATATGCAGACTCTCGACCTGCGCCTTGTGCGCCAGCATGTGTCAGTCGTCCCGCAGGAGTCCGTCATGTTCGAGGGCACCATTCGAGACAACATCGCCTACGGGCTCGAGACGGCGACCGATGAGCAGCTGCGCACAGCGCTCCGAGACGCAAACGCTATCGAATTCGTCGACGCGCAACCGCACGGGTGGGACACGATCGTCGGCGAACGAGGCGCGCGTTTGTCAGGCGGCCAGCGCCAACGCCTCGCCATTGCGCGCGCCCTGGTGCGCGATCCACGCATTCTGTTGCTTGATGAAGCCACGAGCGCGCTCGACCCAGAGTCCGAGGCGCTCGTAAAAGACGCGCTCACCCGACTCATGCAAGGACGCACAACCCTCGTCGTGGCACACCGTCTGTCGACCATCCGTAAGGCCGACCGGATCGTCGTCCTTGAACACGGCCAAATCGTGGAACAGGGCACGCACGACGCCCTTCTCGCGGCTGCCGGCCGCTACGCCCATCTGCACGCCACTCAAGCGGGCACGATACGCCCGGACGATGAGTAGATTCGTTCTGCTGACACTATGTGCGAGAGAGCTCGCCGCGAACGATGGAGTCCCCCGAGTGGGCGGGGTCGCCATCGAGGGGTTCGACTGACACATCGACGAGGCTGTACTCAACGAGATCAAGCCCCTCAGGAATGACGAACGAGCCAGTCTCGCCCTCAAGCACGCCGAGGCTGACCAGCGCAGCAGCATCATTCCTGATCAACCAGACCTCACGGTAGGTGTCGGGCGCGACTTCGTCGCCCACGCTCACGATCAGGCGCCTCACACCGTCGCTGTCCTCTTCAACATCGGCCATTCCGGTGGCGCCCGGATGATCAGGAAAGGGCTCCAGAACGGCCTGCGCAATTGAGGTGGGTACGTTTGTCGAAACGGCGAGCGCACCGATTCCGATACCACCGATCACCACGAGCGATGCGGCGAGAGCCCACACGGTTGCCCGAAGTGACCGCGACCTGTGCGCGGGCGGCTGCGCCTGTTCGTCGGGTGCGTTCTCGTGCTCAGGCGGGTTCGCCTCAAGAGTCGCCCTCGTCTCTGGCGCGACCGAGGCATGGCTCGTTTTCAGGTCGAGCTCGCCTGCGATGGCGCTCCAGACACGGGCGGGCGGAGCCTCAAGCTTCTCATCGGCAACGGTGGCGCGCGCTACCCCCACTGCCCGGGATAGTTCTCCCAGCTCAGTTCGGCACGGCTCACACGACGACAGATGAGCACAGTCGGTCACTGAGGCCGCAGGCTCGCCAAGCGCGAGCAGAGCAAGCTGTTCCGGGTCAAGATGCGACATTCGTGACCTCCAATCGTTCGCGCATTCGGTTCAAGCTTCTTCGGATGTGACTCTTCACCGTTCCGAGCGGCATATCGAGCCGCTGCGATATTTGAGCGTGGGTGAGATCGTCGAAAAATGCGAGACGAACAACCTGCCGGGCGGCGGACTCGAGTTGATCGATTTCGTTCGCGACGAGAATGGACTCAGCTAAGTCTGGCGGTTCACCAATGAGGTCGTCTGGTCTGGTGATGCGCATGACCTCCTGTTGCACGCTCCTCACTCGCGCGCGTGACTCATGGGCGTCAGCAATTCGACGCCGAGCTATCACCACCAGCCATGTCGACAGCTTGGCTTTGCGCGCATCGAACGACTGTCGAGAAGTCCACGCTGACACAAATGTGCGCTGCGTGACATCTTCGGCATCACCGCGATCGCCCAGGGAACGAAGCGCGAGAGTGAAGACCACCGGGGACCAACGTCGGTATACCTCTTCGAGGGCGCGTTCATCGCCGGCGCTGAATCTTGAGGCGAGTGCGCTTTCTTCGTTCGGCTGGTCTGTGTCAGTCATCTTTGTTCCACGTCATGCTGGCACCGCGACGGCGACAACGTTGTCGCGGTAGCGTCCGGTTGACGAATCGAATGGACCGCCGCATGTGATGATCACAAGCGCCGGCTCGCCCTCGCGAGCGAAAATCTCGTCAACAGGAAGCTCTGTCTTCGGATAGTACGTGACCGACGCGACAATGTACTCCCGCGACGCCCCGGAATCGTCTGTGACCAACACGCTCGCACCGTCGTTGAGATCGCGCAGTTCTGCGAGCGGCCCAATCGGATACTGCGGTGAATCGACGTGTGCTGAGAGCACCATGTTCCCGGCTTCGAGCTCAGCATCCGGTCCAAACCTGTACCACCCCGCGACCGATGGGTCTTCTGGAAGCTCCATCTGCGAACTCGTGTCGACCCCCACCGGCACGATCGGCATGTTCACACCGATTTCGGCAATACTCACTGTGACCGGCGCCACCACCTCGGCGATGGCAGCCGGTTTGCTTGATGTCACCGGCACATCCACGGCCGTAGTACGGGCGACGACAGGAGTTTGGGTGGCCTCTGGAGCCGCCTGCGGAACGTCGGGTGCTGGGGTTTCGCATGCAGTGAGGCACACCGCGAGAGCGAGCGTGACCGTCGAAGTGGCGAGCCAGCTTCGATGTGCGGTGCGTCGCTCTCGCGGTGTGTCAGAGATCATGCGCGCTCGCTTGCCTTCTGGCGACGTGCGACCATCAGCGCCGACACGGCCATAGCCAAAACGAGCGCAAGTCCACCAGCAATCAAGAGTCCGGATTGCTGTGCATCACGCTGCGCGAGGTAGCCAGCGGAGCCAGATGGCACACCGTCTGGGCTGGAGTGCAGGCCATCGACTGTCTGAACCGCGAGGTCTAGGTTGCCGTCTTCAGCGCTTCCCCACGCGTACACAACGGTCAGCGCACCCTCATCGACAACGACGTCTGCCGGGCCGATGACCGGATCGGTGGTTCCTTCAAGCGCGACGGCAGCCGATACTGTGCCCGCGGCGAGATCAAGCGATGACTCGTTCGGGTTGGTCAGTCCGGTGATGACTGCCGTGTCACCGGCCAGAATGTCCACTGCCGGTGCGGCAGCAACGTGGCGCACGGTCAGTCGACCTTCGCCAGCTGCGGTTGCCGCAAGATCATTCTCGAACGCTGTGACCGCTGGGTCGCCGCTTTCGCTCAAATGCGCCACAGCGGTGTAGCTCATATTGGCTTCAAGACTGAGGGTGACAGGCCCGAGAACCGGAGAGCTGTCGTCGACAGCGTCGGTTGCCGTAAGCGCAACCTCATAGTCTCCCGCGGGAAGGTCAAGGGGTCCCGCAAGATCGCCGGGCTGAAAGTCGTCGAGCGTCAGTTCGCCGTTTACATACACGTCGACCGGGGTATCAGGGATTCCATGCAGTACCGAAAGATCTGCGGTGGTTTCGGAGATGGCGGATGCCGGTAGGGCGAGGCCGAGTGCGGCGACAAGGCCGACTGCGATACCTGCTGCTGTCTTACGCATTTTTTCCTCCTCGTAGATGACGACGCGATGCTTGCGTCGTTGCTTGTTGTTTCCCGCTGACGGGTCGATTCGGATGCAGCTGAATGAAACTTTTTCTGAAACCGGTGAATTTCTCTGCGAATGCATCCAAAACCGGCATTCGGCAGGAATACCCCTTTGTCGTGTGAGTGCTGGCCCCAGACCCCTCCCGCCGCGTCCGCCATCGCTGTCCCCCAGCAGTGATGGCGGACGCATCTGGTCGAGAGACAGTCCATGGCTCGCCACCACTCGTACTCGGTAAGCGCTTGCGCACCAGTCCGATTTCATGGTTTACTGGCGGAAAGCGTTTACCCATTGCGGTGTCACCACCGCGATGAATCCGACACAGAAAGCAGGACCGGCGTGACCGATACGACTGTCGCCTCAGCACCCACCGCTCGCCCGCAGGTGCGCGAAATCGGCATCATCATGAACGGTGTCTCTGGCCGCATGGGCTACCGTCAGCACCTGGTGCGTTCGATCCTTGCGATCCGCGACCAGGGTGGCATCGAAATGCCCGACGGCTCGAAGGTCACGGTGAAGCCGATCCTCGTCGGCCGCAGCGAAGCAAAGCTCGCTGAATTGGCCGCGAAGCACGACATCGAGGACTACACCACTGATCTTGACGCGGCCCTGGCCGACCCCCGGTGGGAGATCTACGCAGACTTTCTCGTCACGAAAGCGCGTGCCACCGCACTTCGCAAGGCGATCGCCGCTGGGAAGACGATCTACACCGAGAAGCCCACGGCTGAGTCGGTTGAAGAATCGCTCGAGCTGGCTCGCCTCGCCCGCGAGGCAGGAGTCAAGACTGGCGTCGTTCACGACAAGCTGTACCTGCCGGGCCTGCAGAAGCTCAAGCGACTCATCGACTCCGGATTCTTTGGCCGCATCCTCTCGGTACGCGGCGAGTTTGGCTACTGGGTTTTCGAAGGCGACTGGCAGCCCGCGCAACGCCCGAGCTGGAACTACCGCGCTGAAGACGGGGGTGGCATCATCGTCGACATGTTCCCGCACTGGAACTATGTGCTTGAGAACCTCTTCGGCAAAGTCGAGACCGTTTATGCGCAGGCCTCCACTCATATCCCCACACGGTGGGACGAAAACGATGAGCCCTACGCCGCTACCGCCGAAGACGCTGCCTACGGCATTTTCGAACTAGCAGGCGGCGCGGTTGCTCAGATCAACTCATCGTGGACGGTGCGTGTGAACCGCGACGAACTCGTCGAGTTCCATGTCGATGGCACCCACGGTTCCGCCGTTGTCGGGCTGTTCGGTGCGAAGATCCAACACCGTAACGCGACACCCAAGCCGGTGTGGAACCCCGACCTCGCCGACAGCCACAACTACGATGACGACTGGGCTGAAGTGCCCACCAACGACGTCTTCCAGAATGGCTTTCGTCAGCAGTGGGAAGAGTTCTTGACTTCCTACGTCGAAGGAACTGAGTACGAGTTCGACCTGCTCGCAGGCGCCCGCGGCGTGATGCTCGCCGAAGCTGGCTTGCAATCGAGTCGCGAGGGCCGCAAGGTCGAGCTGGCCGAACTCAACCTCGGCTGATTCGCAATCCATGACTAGCCTCACCCTTCTCTCAGACGCTGGCGCCGTATCAACGGTCGCGCTCGCCGAAGCTCCCGACTACACCAAGCCCACCGGCCCGCTGCGCAGTCGCATTGCTTACGCAGCGGCGCACGTTGTTCCCAAGATCGCAGCCGATAACACCCCCGGCCAACCCGCCGATGTGGATTGGGACGCGACGCTTGCGTTCCGACGCCATGCATACGCGTGGGGACTCGGCGTAGCCGACGCGATGGATACAGCCCAGCGGAACATGGGATTGGATGCAGCGGCAACCCGCGAACTTATCTCACGTTCCGCACAGGTCGCGCGCGAGGAGGGGGGCTCGGTCGTGGTTGGTGTGAACACTGACCACATCGATGACGAGCACATCTCAATCGAACAGGTGATCGACGCATACAAGTCGCAATTGCACTTCACCGAAGAGCAGGGCGCCGGTCCGGTGCTCATGGCGTCTCGCCACCTTGCGCGTGCCGCGCAGTCCGCGGAGGACTACCGTCGCGTCTATCGCGAGGTTCTTCAGGCAGCCACAGTTCCGGTGGTGTTGCACTGGCTCGGCACCGCATTCGACCCGACGCTCGAAGGATACTTCGGCTCAGCTGATTGGCGCACCGCCGCCGACGTTCTGCTTGAGATCATCGCTGAGAACGTCGACAAGATCGCTGGCGTCAAGATGAGCTTGCTCGACGCGTCATCTGAGGTTTCGGTGCGTGAGCGCTTGCCCGACGGCGTGCGCATGTTCACCGGCGACGACTTCAACTATGTCGGACTCATCGGCGGAAAAGATGTTCCCGACGCGTCTCAGCCGCCGCGTGACGCCGCCTCGCCTCGACAGCACTCCGACGCGCTTCTGGGCGCTTTCGCGGCTCTGACCACGTCGGCGTCGGCAGCAATTCAAGCGCTGGACGCCGGCGATTCCGCGCGATACCTCGAGATTCTCGGCCCAACCGAACAACTCAGCCGCCAGATTTTTGCCGCGCCGACGTTCTACTACAAGACTGGCGTGGCATTCATGGCGTGGCTTAACGGCCACCAGCCGGCGTTTCAGATGATCGGCGGCTTGCACTCAGCGCGTGCTCTGCCGCACCTGTCGCGGATCATCGAGCTTGCCAATGCCTCGCACTCTCTTGAGCGACCTGAGCTGGCCTCTATTCGCTGGCACGGCATGTTGCGCATCAACGGAATCGACGTGTCAGGAGTGTTGTCGTGATCGACCCGCGTCTGTCAATCAACCAAGCCACGATCAAGTACGCCGATCTGAAGACCGCGCTGCACGTGACCGTAGAAGCGGGGGTCGAAGCGATCGGACTGTGGCGCGAGCCGGTGCAAGAAGTCGGCCTCGCTGCGGCCGCATCGATGCTCACAGACTCGGGGCTTCGCTTCACGACCCACTGCCGCTCGGGATTTTTCACCATGCCCGAGGGCCCACAGCGCCGCGCATCGATCGCTGACAACCTCGTCGCGATCGAAGAGGCCGCGACGCTGGCAGAGGCGGGTGCAGACGGCTCTACCGCGATCCTCGTGCTCGTCGCTGGGGGGTTGCCCGAGGGTTCGCGCGACCTCGTCGGTGCCCGCGAGCGTGTTCGCGATGCGATTGGTGAACTCGCCCCGCATGCAGCAGCGGCCGGAGTGACGCTGGCTATCGAGCCGCTGCATCCCATGTTCGCCAGCGACCGGTGCGTCGTGTCGACATTGGGCCAGGCACTCGACATCGCAAGCGACTTCGACCCAGCTGTCGTCGGGACAACCGTGGATACCTTCCACATCTTCTGGGACCCTGATGTGCTCGACTCGATCGCCCGCGCCGGTCGTGAAGGACGCATCGCGACTTACCAGGTCTGTGACTGGAAGACTCCGCTGCCCGCCGATGTGCTCCTCAGTCGTCACTATCCCGGAGACGGTGTGATCGACTTCGAGTCGATCACACGAGCGGTCGTCGCCACCGGCTATAGCCGCGATATCGAAGTCGAGATCTTCAACAAGGAGATTTGGGACACCGATCCGCTCATCGCAGTGGAGCGCACCGCCGCTGCGTTCGCTGCAGCGGTGTCGCCATATCTGGCAACCCACTCCGCAGAATAGTTGCGGGACCGAAGTAGGAAAACGCTTGCTATCCACACGGCGGAGCCGAGCGCGAGCGCCTAGACTCAGCCGTGTGAGCGACATGAACCCGCTGGCGCGCAGCGCTGCGACCCTGAACGATGTGGCTCGCGAGGCCGGTGTGTCGCTGGCCACGGCATCGCGGGTGCTCAACGGGTCTGCCCGCAAGGTCGCCGAAAGCTACCGCGAGCGAGTCGAATCCGCAGCCGCGAAGCTGGGCTACACCGCCAATCTCTCTGCGCAGGCCACGGCGCGTGGCACGGCCGCGATCGTCGCACTGCTGGTGGCCGACATCGCCGACCCTTACTTCGGTCAGATCGCCTCCGGCGTCGCGCGTGGCGCTGACGAGGTAGGACTCGTGGTCACGATTGCGATCACTGAGCGAGACGCCCAGCGAGAGATGAAACTCGTTCGCGCTCTTCGCGGGCAACGTCCGCGCGGCCTCATCCTCGCCGCGTCCCGCACCGACCAGACCGATGCTGCTGGATTGAACGCTGAGCTTGATTCCTTCACAGCGGGTGGCGGGCGAGTCGTGACCCTCGGCCGCTCCTCAGCAGACGTGCGCTCCGTGCCGCTCGACAACCGCGCCGGTACCTCATCGCTCGGTCTCGCGCTCGCAGAACGCGGATACCGTGAGGCAATCATCATCGGTGCCGCTGAAGGTATTCGAACCTCCGATGACCGCATCACCGGCTTCACCGAGGGCTTCACTGCGAACGGTCTCGGCACGATCCGCACGATTGTCCGCGGTGGTTTCACACGCGATGCCGGCTACACCGCCGCGGCCGAGCTGCTCGCCGACGGTGTCGCCGAAGGCACACTGGTCTTCGGCATCAGCGACGTCGTCGCGATCGGGGTGATGTCAGCCATCCGTGACGCCGGGCGTTCTGTCGGCACTGATATTGCCGTCGCCGGTTTCGACGACATTGCCACTGGACGAGACATCCGGCCAGGGCTCACGACCGTTCGTGTGCCTCTGGAGGAACTGGGCTATCGCCTGTTGCACGCAGTGGTCGATGACGAGTGGGATGCTTCAACCGCACCGCTCGAGCTTGAAGTGATCGTGCGCGGCAGCACTCCCGAACGCGCCACACGCTAACACGCGCCGCCCGGTCGCCAAGCACACTGGTCTCGACTTCTCTCGCGGTGTCTTCGGCGGAAAGCTCCGGGCCAGCTCCTTCGCCGGGTCGAGTCCTCAGCTACGCGAGTGCGCGCGCGAGCGCGGCGCCCGCTTCAACGAGCCAATGCGTTGAGTCGCTCATGGCTGCCTCAGCCGAACCGGCGAGCTCCGTAAGCGAGACCGAGGCGGCGAACGCTGAGGTGTCGGCATCGGCGGTGATGCGGCCAGCAACTAGTGCAACCGGCACCGACTCGGCGGCGGCAATTGCCGATACGTGAGCGGGAACCTTGCCCGCAGCCGACTGACCGTCAAACGACCCTTCGCCCGTGATGACAGCAGTCGACGAGGCGACTGCCTCACGCAGCCCAAGGAGCTCAGCGACCGCGTCAGAGCCGGGGGCGAGGCGCGCACCCCACAGCAGAAGAGCAAAACCAGTGCCGCCCGCCGCGCCCGCACCGGACAGTGCGGCAAGCTCTACGCCGCCATTCGGCTGACGAGCATCACTGCCGCTGACCACCGGGTCAATGATCGCGGCGAATCGCGCAAGCGACCCATCCAACTCAGCGATCTCGGCAACGCTCGCGCCCTTCTGCGGACCAAACACGGCCGCGGCGCCACGAACGCCGAGGAGCGGATTGGTGACATCGGTCAGCACGTGCACTCCGCCGGGCGGCAGAGCAGCCATTCCGGTGAGATCCACCTCCGCGACGTCAGCAAGCCCGCGCCCACCATCGACGATGTCTTCACCGTCAGCATCCAACAGTCGCGCGCCGAGCGCCGCGAGCATGCCCGCCCCGCCGTCGGTCGACGCACTCGAACCGATGCCTAAGACCAGCCGCGAGACGCCATGGGCAAGTGCTGCCGCAATCGCCTCGCCAAACCCGCGCGTATGAGCGTCGAGTGCGCGCAATCTGGGGGGTGTGCCCAACAGCTCAATTCCGCTCGTCGACGCGAGTTCGACCACTCCCGTTCCCTGCGGGGCGTCGGCTGATGGCGGGAGCAGCAGCCATGAGGTGAGCACTGCCGTGTTTTCAGGGCCGATCACCGATACCGGAATTCGGCGTGCTCCGGCCACCGCAGCCTCGAACGCATCCACGGTGCCTTCGCCGCCATCTGCCATCGGCATGAGGTGCACAACGTCGTGAGGTGCGACTGCGCGCCATCCACGAGCAATCGCGGCTGCGGCGTCGGCGGCAGCGATTGTGCCCTTGAACGAGTCGGGAGCGATCACAACGGTGTGTGCCATACAGACATCCTCCTCGAGTTGCCGCGGGTACGCAGGAAAGCGTTATCCAGTGCACAATGGTAGCGATGGATGCTGACAGAGAAAACCCGCCCCTCGCCGTGATCGCCACCGGAAGCGGTCGCTACAGCGACCCGTGGCATCCTTTCGACGAAACATCGGCAGCATTAGCCAGCATCTTGGAGGCCGACGGCTGGCAGATCACGGCAGTTACCGACCCTGATCACGCGCTCGCCGAACTGAGGAACGCGAACCTTTTGGTTGTCAACGCTGGCGACCCGTCCCGCAACGTTCCCGAGAGCCTTGCCCGGGTTCCTGCCGCGACGATCGAGGCTGCTGACACAGGCCTGACTGAAGCGATCCGACGAGGCATCGGTGTTCTGGCAGTCCACACCTCAGTCTCTTCGCTTCGCGACTATCCCGCCTGGCTCGATGCAATCGGCGGCTCATGGGAGCCAGGAGTGTCGTGGCATCCGCCGATCGCCCACTCGGCCGTGCGCGTCATCGATACCGGCCATCCGATCACGGCCGGTGTCGAGGATTTCACTCTTCACGACGAGATGTATTCGGGGCTCGTGCTCACCAGCGAGGTTCAGGTGCTGGCCGAGCACTCTCTTGACGGCGTTGCCCATCCGCTCGTGTGGACGAAAGAAAACCCGACCCGCGCGGTGGTCTCGGCACTCGGCCATGATGCGGGCGCATACGAATCGCCCGAACTGCGGGCTCTGATCGCACGCGCCGCCCGCTGGGCCGCTCACCGCGCGTCGTAGTCCACGACACGGGTGCTCTGCCGAACGACCAGCGTCGTGGCCACCCGCTCGTCGTGATCGGACTCACCGCCGTCGATAGCGTGCACCAACATCGCCACGGCTCGCTCGCCGAGAACATCGAAATCCTGTCGCACGGTCGTCAGTGGCGGGCGATACTGGGCGGCATCGTCGACATCATCAAACCCCACGACAGCGACTTCGTCAGGCACCCTTCGCCCCGCTTCAGCGAGCGCACGCAGAACGCCCAAAGCCATCTGGTCGTTGGCGCAGAACGCCGCAGTCGCGCCCGACTCAGCCAACTGCACGCCAGCCGCAGCGCCCGACGCCGCCGACCAATCACCCCGCAACACCTGAGGAACCCGCGCGCCGGCCGACGCGAGCGTCTCACGCCACGCGTTCTCGCGCTGTTCGGCCGCAAACGAACCGCGAGGGCCCGCGACGTGCCACACCGTCTCATAGCCAAGCTGAAGAAGATGCTCGACGGCAGATCGTGCTCCGCCGGCATGATCGGTCTGCACACTCACGAAACGGTCATCGGGCAGAGAGTCGACCACGACCAGACGCAGTCCTAAGGGAATTCGCGCACCACGCGCCGCCGCGGTTGCCTCGTTCAAGACGATGGCCCCATCGACCCCCTGCTCGACAAGGCGCTCAAACGCCAACGAAATGTCGTCGCTGTACCCAAGCGTGACCACGGTAAGAGCAAACCCTCGTGATGCCGCAGCGTCGGCAACCGCCTGCAGCATTCGCGAGTTTCCGACCGTCGCCAGCGTCGACACGACAAGCCCAATGGTGTGGGTGCGCCCGGTGCGCAACGCGCGTGCCGCGCGGTGCGGTCGGTAGCCCAACGTTGCCATGGCTTGTTCGACCCGAGCGCGCGTCGCAGGATCAACCCGTGGACTGTTGTTGACCACTCGCGAGACTGTCTGGCCAGAAACGCCAGCGTGCTGTGCAACATCAGCCATTGAGACTCGCTTCTGCACCCGCATCCTCCGCTTCGCACTCTCGTCATGTTGACGTTACCATGCGCGCTAGCTAGCATGTTGACGTGAACACACCCACGTTGCCCACCGAAACCCTGGGCGCTGGCGTTGTCAAACGCCCCACGCTGCTCGCTGACGGTCGCGACCTGATCTACTACGACGACCCACACACGAGCCTTGGCATGGAACGCGGCATCGACGCGCGTGATCTTGATCCACGACCCGCGACAGCAACGATGCGTCGGGATGTGTTGACCGGTGACTGGATCTCAGTGGCAGCGTCACGTCAGAATCGCGCGTTCATGCCCCCGGCCGAGTTCGACCCGCTCGCTCCGCAGACCGCAACCAACCCCTCAGAGATTCCCTCGACATACGACGTCGCTGTCTTCGAGAACAAGTCCCCCTCATTCGGCCCTGCGCTGGCCACGCCGCACGGCCATGCTGCACCAGGTGAAAACGCACCGCGGAGTCTCGCAGACTTGGATGCTCCCGGGCTCGGCCGCACCCGCACCTCGGTTGGCCGTTGCGAGGTGGTCTGCTTCAGCCCCGAGCATGAAGGATCGTTCGGCACGCTAAGCGTCACACGTGCGCGCACTGTCATCGAAGCGTGGGCCGATCGCACCGCCGCCCTGTCTGCACTGCCGGGCGTGCAGCAGGTCTTTCCGTTTGAGAATCGTGGTGAGACCATCGGCGTGACCCTCCCGCACCCGCACGGCCAGATCTATGCGTACCCCTACATCACACCGCGCACGGCGAACCTGCTGCGTCAACTCGACACCGAAGGCGATGACCTCTTCTCGCGCATTCTGCACTTCGAGCAGAGCTCCGAACGCGTCATCATCGCGGGCGAACACTGGACGGCGTTCGTTCCCTTTGCCGCGCGGTGGCCGCTCGAAGTGCACCTGCTGCCAAACCGTCACGTCGCCGACCTCGCCGAAACAAGCGACGCCGAACGCACGGAGCTGGCGCCGCTGTATCTGCGGCTACTGCGCGGCATCGACGCGCTCTACGACACCCCCACTCCGTATATCGCCGCGTGGCATCAAGCTCCCGTAAACCGTGGACGCGACTCGGTGCGTATGCACCTGCAGCTGACATCACCGCGCCGAGCAGCTGACAAACTCAAATTCCTCGCCGGAAGCGAAGCGGCGATGGGCGCCTGGATTGGCGACGTTGCACCCGAGGCAGCTGCCGCAAAGCTGCGAGACGCCGTCGCATCGATTCCCGAGGTACACCCGTGATGCCTGAAACCAACACGGCAGCAGCAGCTCAGACGCTGCTCAAGACGCTCACCGGCATCGAGGCCGCACCTACGTGGTCTGCGCCCGGCCGGGTGAACCTCATCGGCGAGCACACCGACTACAACGACGGTTTCGTTCTTCCGTTCGCCATTCAGCACCGCACTCATGCCGCCGTCGCCACGCGCAACGACGGGTTGATCCGCGTCGCATCCACCTTCGATGAGAGACCGGTCGAGGTCGCACTGACCCAGCTCAACGAGCTTTTTCGCCACCGGCGCGAAGAGATCGCCGAGTGGGCCCGCTACCCGCTCGGTGTCGCGTGGACGCTACTGAAAGCAGCCGGCGTTGATGCCTCCACCGTCACCGGAGTCGATCTCGCGTTCAGCTCAAATGTTCCCGTGGGCGCCGGACTCTCGTCATCCGCGGCCATCGAAGGTGCCACCGCATCGGCGCTCGCTGAAACCTGGGGTATCAACCTCGACCGCGTCGCATTGGCACAGGTGGGCCGCGCGGCCGAGAACGACGCCGTCGGCGCGCCCACCGGCATCATGGATCAGATGGCAACGATGCTTGGCCGCACCGACGCTGCGATCTTTCTCGATTGCCGCACCCTTGATGCCGCGGTCGTCGACTTGGGATTTGCTGGTGCTGGCCTTGAGCTGCTCGTCATCGATACGGGCGTCAAACACTCGCACGCTACCGGCGGTTACGGTGAACGCCGCACATCGTGCGAACGGGGAGCAGCCGTCATGGGGGTTGCCGCCTTGCGAGATCTGACAGTCAGCGACCTTCCGCGCGCCAAAACTTTGATGGACGACATAACCTTCCGTCGTGTTCGCCACGTGGTCACCGAAAATCAACGTGTGCTCGACACCGTGCGGGCGCTGCGCGAGGTCGGGCCAGACGCCATCGGCGAACTGCTGGTCGCCTCGCATGTGTCAATGCGTGATGACTTTGAAATCTCAGTTCCAGAGCTTGATCGCGCGGTTGATGCTGCTCTCGCCGCCGGCGCGATCGGCGCGCGGATGACCGGCGGCGGATTCGGCGGGGCGGCAATCGCGCTCGTCGCTCGCGCCGACGTCGAAACAATCAGCTCCGCGGTCACCGATGCGTTTGCTGAGGCAGGCTTTGCCGCACCCACGACGTTCACCGTCTCACCTTCAGCGGGCGCGAACAAAAACCCGTGAACAGTCGCTGAACACAGACCGCGAATGTTCGCAAATCTCTGGCGAGGATGGATGCTGCGCCCTAACGTCGAGCTAGGCAGCAGCATCCCACCCCTGCCATAAGGAGCGAACATGGCGTACCTCACTGTCGCGACCGAAAACTCGGTCGATGTCGAGATCTATTACACCGACCAGGGCGAAGGTCAGCCGGTCGTGCTGATTCATGGCTTTCCGCTCAACGGCGAATCGTGGGCCAAACAGCAAGCGATGCTTCTTGACGCTGGCTATCGAGTCATTGCATACGACCGTCGAGGCTTCGGCGCGTCAACCAAGACGGCAGCGGGTTCCGACTACGACACGTTCGCCGCCGATCTGCACGCCCTCATCGAAGATCTCGACCTCAACGATGCCGTGCTCGTCGGGTTCTCGATGGGCACCGGCGAAGTGGCGCGCTATCTCTCGCGTTACGGCAGTTCACGCGTCGCCAAGGCGGCCTTTCTCGGCTCGCTCGAGCCGTTTCTGCTGAAGACCGAAGCCAATCCAGACGGAGCCGGACCACGCGAATTCTTCGATGGCATCGCGACCACCGTGCGCGAAGACCGCTTTGCCTTCGTGCGAGGGTTCTTCAAGGACTTCTACAACCTTGATGACAATCTCGGCTCGCGAATCTCTCAAGAGGCCGTCGACGCGAGCGTGCAGGTCGCCAATCAGGCAGGAAATGCGGCGATCGCCGCCGCGCCGCTCACCTGGCCGACCGACTTTCGTGACGACATTCCTTCGATCAACGTGCCGTCACTGATCCTTCACGGTACAGCCGACAACATTCTGCCGATTGACGCCACTGCGCGACGATTCAAGCAGCTGCTACCGCAGGCGACTTATGTCGAGCTCGAGGGCGCACCACACGGGCTGCTGTGGACACACGGTGCTGAAGTGAACGAGCACCTTCTTGCGTTCCTAAAGGCCTGACCCACGCGCAAGAACGGCCCGGGCTATCACGCACCGGGCCGTTCTTCGGTATTGGTCAGGGGTCAGACGGCAGGCGTTGCCGCGATCTCACCCAGCAGAGATGTGACGTGCTCGATGATCGAGTCGCGCACCCCACGAACTCCATCGAGGTCTAGCTCAGCGGGGTCTGCAAGCTGCCAGTCTTCGTAGCGCTTGCCTGGATAGATCGGGCACGCGTCGCCACAACCCATCGTGACCACAACGTCTGCGGCCTGCACCACATCATCGGTCAGCGGCTTCGGATACGCGTCTTCGAGCGGAATCCCCGCTTCGGCGAGCGCAGTGACAACGTCAGGGTTGAGCTGGTGCGCGGGCAGTGAGCCGGCAGAGCGCACGTGCACGCGCCCGTTCGACAGGTGTGCCGTGATGGCGGCTGCCATCTGGGAGCGACCGGCGTTCTGCTCACAGATGTAAAGAACTTCGGGCAGGTCGTGCGGTGCGACACCGGCGACTTGAGCCAGAGCGGTCAGCCGCTCCCCCACGAAATGCTTGGTCTGAATCGCCAAGTGCGCCTTGACTTTCGAGGTGCGAAGCAGCGCCGTGTACGAATCGAGCACGTAGCGCTGAACCGTTTCGGCACTGAACGTACCGGCGTACTTCTCGCCCAACTCGACCGCGAGGCGGCCCAGAAACGCTTCCGGGTACGTCAGACCGGGCAATCCGCGACCGTTGGTCGGGATCGTCATGACACTGCCGGTTCCGGAAGGATCTCGGCGAGCAGAGCGCTGATGCGAGCCTTGATATCGTCACGCACGCGGCGAACGGTCTCGATGTCTTTGCCGGCGGGGTCTTCGAGCTCCCAGTCTTCATAGCGCTTGCCCGGAAAGATCGGGCAGGTGTCGCCGCAGCCCATGGTGATGACCACGTCTGATTCCTGCACAGCTTCCACCGTGAGGATCTTCGGCGTGTTGTTGGCGATGTCGATGCCCTCTTCAGCCATCGCTTCGATGGCGATCGGGTTGATCTGGTCTTTGGGTGCCGAGCCCGCCGAGAGCACCTCGACGCGACCGCCAGAGAGCGATTGCATGTAGCCGGCAGCCATCTGCGAGCGCCCGGCGTTGTGGACACAAACGAAGAGAACGGTGGGTGATTCAGTCATGATTAAAGCATAGACGACGATCTATGCTTTTGTGAACGGATGCTGATTGCTTCACCGACTGTTCATGTCAACGTCGCGAGCAGGCCGCGCACCCGCGCGTCAATGTCATCACGAATAACGCGCACCGCCGGCAGGGGAAGCCCCGCAGGGTCGTCAATCGGCCAGTCGAGATACACCTTGCTGGGATAGACCGGACAGGCGTCCCCGCACCCCATGGTCACCACAACGTCTGCCGCTCGAACCACCTCGTCAGTGAGCGGCTTCGGAAACTCGCCGCCGAGCGGAACACCGATCTCATCGAGAGCCGTCACCACAACGCCGCGCACGGCATCCGCGGGCGCCGAACCTGCCGTTCGGACGCGAATACGATCGCCAGCGAGATGGCGCAGAATCGCAGCAGCAAGCTGTGAACGCCCGGCATTCTGTACGCAGACGAACAGCACCTCAGGGCGAGCATCGTCGACCATTCCCTCATGCGCGAGAGCAGTCAGCCGGTCGGCTGCGAACCCCGCCACCTTCGACGAGCGCTGCCGGCTGACACCTTGCGCCTGCAGAAGCGCGTCGGTCTCCACCACGTAGCGTTCGACGGTGTCACGGTTGAAAGTGCCCGAGAACCGGGCGCCAAGATCATCGATGATGCGATCGAGCGTGTCGGTCGCGCCCGCCGAATCTGACGTTGGAAGCAACGCCGCAACCAGGTCAACGTGACCGTCGGGCACCGAGTACCAAACCCGTCGCCCTTCGGGTAGTCGCGCTAGCAGTCCAGCGTCGTGCAGCACGCGCACATGATGCGACAAAGTCGGCTGCGTCAGGCCGAGTGCACCAGCCAGTGCGGTCACGGTCGAACGGGACTGGTCGCTCGAGAGCACCAACTGAAGAATCCGAGCACGCGTCGGGTCTGCCAGCAGCCGCAGTTCGTCGATCCCAGCATCCATAGATGAGAGTCTATGCGATTCTCACGCGAGACTCAGGAGCAGCATCCCCCGCCAGCGGAGCCACCGTCCGTTGAGCACACACCAGTCGCCGGCAACGACAGCTCAACCTTCGTGGCTGATGCCGTGTCGCCATCGATCCATGCGGCGATCGAGCGCACCTGCTCGTAGCCGGTGGCGAGCAGGAAGGTCGGAGCACGGCCGTAGCTCTTCATCCCCGCGATGAAGAAACCGTCTTCGGGTTGGCGAAGCTCTGCAAATCCGTGAGGCTCGACCGTTCCACAGCTGTGCTCGTTCGGGTCGATCAGCGGAGCCAGACGCTTGGGCGCCTCCACAATGTCGTCGAGTTCGAGGCGAATCTCGCGCAGCATGTCGAGGTTGGGCCGGAAGCCAGTCGCATTGACGACGACATCCGCCTCAATGTCAGCGAGCTCTCCGCCGCGGTTTCCGACAATGCGCACCGACTCGCCTTCACGCATGAGCCGTACGATTTCGAACCGATCGACGACGTCGATCACGCCACGCTCAACGAGCGTGTCTACACGACCGCCAATCTTCGCGCGTGCCGCGAGCTCATCGTCAGGTGATGTTGACACGCGCGCGGCGCCGCGGTTTCGAATTGCCCAGGTGACACGCGTGCCGGGCACCTTCTCAGCGAGCGCCGCGAGATTGATGAGGGTGTTTGCGGCAGAGTGCCCGGCGCCGACAACGACGGTGTGACGGCCCGCGAAACGTTGGCACTCAGCGCCGAGCACATCCGGGAGCGCGTGGGAAACGAGATCGGCGACCTCCGCGAGCCCGAGTGGATCGAGTCCGCTCGAACCCAGACTGTTCGGAGTGCGATAGGTGCCCGACGCATCGATGACTGCTCGCGCGGGCAGGTCGGTAATCTCGCCCTGCGCGTCGCGTATGCGCAACACGAACGGGGTAGCAGCGCGGCCCCGGGTGCGAGTGCGATCCATGCCCTCGCGGCTCACCGCGAGCACCTCGACCCCGGTGCGCACGTTGTCGTGGATCACCGGCAGCGCGGCGAGAGGCATCAGATACTTTTCAACAAGTTCGGCGCCATTGGGTAGCGCCTCCTCGGCGGGGTGTGACCACCCTGTCGCCTGCAACAGGCGAGCAGAAGCGGGGTCAACGAGGTGACGCCACGGCGAGAACAATCGAATGTGCCCCCACTTGCGCACGCTGTCGGCGACACTGTCACCCGCCTCAAAGACAGTGAATTCGATGCCGCGCTCGGCAAGGTTCGCGGCCGCGGCCAAACCGATGGGGCCGGCGCCGATGACCGCCACCGGAAGAGTGTCGATGCGGCGCTTCTGGGCGACCGGGCGACCAAGGTCAATGAGAGTCATGAAAAGTACGCTCCTATATCGAAGTTCATCGATATCTAGTTTCCTCCTGCACATCGATGATTGTCAATATTCGCTATCATCGATGAATGCACTCGCTTGAGCTCAAAGACGTGACTGCCACTGATGCCTGCCGAGCCCCGCTCGAGCGCGACGCGCTCAGCGCCGACGCCGCCGAGCGGCTCGCGCACAGGCTCAAAGCACTCGCCGACCCCACCCGCCTTCGCCTGTTGTCGATCGTGGGTGCTTCCCAGGGCGGCGAAGCATGCGTATGCGATCTCACCGATCCGGTCGGTCTCAGCCAGCCGACAGTGTCCCACCATCTGAAGGTTCTGGTGGATGCCGGCCTACTCAACCGCACAAAACGGGGCACCTGGGCGTATTACTCGCTCGTGCCCAATGCGCTGGCCGACGCTGCTGACAGCCTCCAGAACCTGTGAGCGACACAATGAACCTCACACGGCGCACCGTCGCGGAGTTTCTCGGCTCGGCGGGGCTTGCCGCCGTCGTGATCGGCTCCGGTATCGCCGCGCAGCGCCTCTCGCCCAGCGATGTCGGGCTACAGCTCTTCGAGAACGCCATCGCCACCGCGCTCGGCCTTCCGGCGCTGATCCTGATGTTCATGACCATCAGTGGATCGCATTTCAATCCAGTTGTCTCGATCGTCGACGTCGTCATTGGCGGGAGGCATTGGTCGGATGCAGCAGCCTATATACCCGCGCAGGTAGCGGGTTGTATCAGCGGGGCAATGCTCGCAAACACGATGTTCAGCGACCCCGCCATCAGCATCAGCACGACCGACCGCATCACTGCAGCGACATTCATCTCAGAGGTAGTCGCGACTGCAGGCCTCATCATGGTCATCTTCTTGCTGGCGCGCACGGATCGCCAAGCGATCATCCCTTGGGCTGTTGGCGCTTACATCGGCGCGGCATACTTCTTCACCAGCTCGACCAGCTTTGCCAACCCCGCGATCACGATCGGCCGCATCTTCAGCGATACCTTTGCGGGAATCGCCCCAGCGTCGGCCCCCTGGTACATCGGCGCGCAACTCGTCGGTGCAGCGGTGGGACTCGTCCTCGTGGCGTGGTTCACGCCTCGACCGGCCGAAATTCAGCAGGTAGCGACGGGCTGACCGCGCACCCGCTCCATTCTTTGCGCTGGTGAGCACGTGCCTGAGTCAGCGACCCGTGGACTCCGTTCCCATGGAAAGCGATTACCTTGGAAGGATGGTGCACGAAACTTCTTCTGCTGAGCCCGCAACCACCGTCTCGGTTGCTCTCGCCGTCGATATCGGAGGCACGAAAGTCGAGACCGCCTTGGTCGACGCACGCGGCCGCGTCGTTGTTTCAAGTCGCAAGCGTGCAAGCACTGGACGCGGCATCACCGTTGACGCTATGCGCGCCGCCCTGCACTCGACGATCACCGACACTCTTGCTGCATTGCCCGACGACGCGATTCTCGTCGGCGCAGGAATCGGCAGTGCCGGGCCGATCGACCGATCGGCGGGAACGACGGCACCACTAAACATGCCGCACCTCCAGGGCTTTGCCGTTCGCGAGCACGTCGCCTCGCTTTTGCCCGAAGGGACGAGAGTCGAGCTCGGCCTCGACGGGATGTGCATTGCCCTTGCGGAATGGCAGATCGGTGCCGGTCGCGGCGTGAACGACCTGATCTGCATGGTGGTCTCAACCGGTATCGGGGGTGGGGTCGTGTGCGGCGGCATCCCTGTCACCGGTGCAGACGGTAACGCCGGGCACATTGGCCAGCTTCGCGTGCGCGAGTGGGGGCGCGACGTAGCCAGTACTCGCCAGACGGGAACGCTGGAGTCAATTGCGTCCGGTCCGGCCAGCGTGGCCTGGGCTCGAGCACAGGGCTGGGAGGGCGCAAGCGGAGAAGATCTCTCTCGGGATGCTGCGGCAGGAGATGAGATCGCTCGCGCCGCCATCGTTCGCTCAGCACATGCAGTCGGCGAGGCGCTTGCGGGAGTCAGCGCGCTTACCTCCACCCGTTTGGTGATCATCGGCGGTGGTTTCTCGCACGTTTCGCTCGACTATCTCGACCTCGTTCAGTCCCGCGCGCGCGAGGTCGCAGTCCTGCCTTCCGCGCAACATCTGTCGGTGATCGCCCCACAGCTCGGCGACACCGCCCCCTTGGTTGGCGCCGCCCTGCTTGTTCTCGATACAACGCACGACGATATCCGCCGCCAAGGGTCGAGTCGGCACGACTAAGACAACTCTTCCAATTACGGTAGAGACAGCCCCTGCACACGGAAGGGAAAGCGTAAGAGCAATGGAGCACCGACCACCTCGCTTGAGTGATGTCGCGCGCAGAGCTGGCGTGTCGGTGGCCACAGCATCCCGAGCCCTGAACGGCAGCGAGAGATCGGTCAAAGAGGCCAATCGCGCAAAGGTGCTCGCCGCCGCACACGAACTCGGATACTCCGCGAACGTTGCGGCACAAGCGGTAGCCCGAGGGCGCCAACGCGGAGTGACACTGCTGTTGAAGCTCATGCCCGATGACTACGCGAACCCCATGGTGGCCGGCGTCGTAGAAGCTGCGCGACGAGAACGCCTTGCCCTCAACCTGATCGTCGCTGGCGCGGAGTCTGACGATCTCGTCAGGGAGGTGCATGCTGCACGTGGCCAACGCGCGCAGATTCTGATGACCATTGGCGGTCGGATGATGGGCGACCGCGGCATACCGGCACTTGTCGATGCGCTCAAGCGCTACGAAGCCGAGGGCGGGCGGGTAGTGATGATCACCCAAGCAGGGCTCCCCTTCGACACCGTCTCCTATGCGAACGTGCAGGGCGCACACGACCTGGCCATTGCAATGGTCGAGCTCGGGTACAAGAACTTCGCGATTCTGGCCGGCTACGCCGATGGCCTAACGCAACGCGATCGTACGAGCGGATTTCTGCGAGGGCTCGCCGAAGGCGGCATCACGGTGCCCGCCGATCGCATCATTACAGGGGACTTCAGCCGCTCAGCGGCATACGCCGCCACCGGCGATCTCGTCAGGCGCGGCATCCATATCGATGCGATCTTTGCCGTGAACGACGCCATGGCCCTGGGCGCGCTCAGCTTCTTGCGAGATGCCGGGATTCCGAGTTCGCAG
The DNA here is from genome assembly GCF_040687125.1 of Microbacterium sp. NPDC076911. NCBI lineage: Bacteria > Bacillati > Actinomycetota > Actinomycetes > Micrococcales > Microbacteriaceae > Microbacterium > Microbacterium sp. NPDC076911. The sequence goes on from NZ_JBFBMP010000007.1 coordinate 61,798, forward strand.
ATCGCCGTGGCCGGCTTCGATGACATCAAAGCGCTCAGGGATGTCACACCGGGTCTCACCACCGTGCACCTGCCGTGGGACGAGGTCGCTGCCGAAGCCCTGCGCCTCGCCACTACGGATCGCGCCGAAGAACCTCGGCTCAGTGTGATCAGCGGCCACGTGGTCGTGCGTGCGAGCACTCCCCGTCGCCCATGATCACAGCCGCCGCGACGCAGCCCCGCAGCAATCAGCGGGTACCCTCACAGGCTGGTGTCGACCGGCGCGACGAACTCCTCGTCATGCAAGGCGCGTGCAACTTCTTCGACGACGTGCTGTCCCATCCGCCGCAGCTCGGTGCCCATCGATCCCGCCACGTGGGGGGTAATGATGACGTTCGAACAATCCCAGAGCGGGGAATGTGCGGGAAGTGGTTCGAACGGATCGGTCACGTCAAGGATGGCGTCGATACGACCCGACACGAGTTCGCGCTCAAGAGCGTCGAGATCCACGACACCACCTCGAGCAGTGTTCAGCAGGGTCGCCCCCGGCGCCATCACGGCGAGCTCTTCCGCCCCGATCATATGAGTGGTCTCGTCGTTCAGTGGCACGTGCAATGACACGACGTCGCTTGCCGCCATCACCTCGAGCAATGGCACACGTTCAACTCCGAGTTCCGCGACCTCTTGTTCAGTGAGGTACGGGTCGTAGACGAGCACTCGAAGTGCGAATGGTCGCAAGAGCTCGATGACATGACGCCCGATCTTCGACGCGCCCACAATGCCGACGGTCTGGCCGTAATTGCCAGCGTCTGGAAACGCGACTTCACGGTTGATCGCAGCCCGAGTATCGCGAAAGAGGCGTTGTGACTGGAACACCTGCTTGCACGAAAGCAGAATCATGGCCAGCGAGTACTCCGCGACGGGAATCGAGTTGACCTCGCCCGCGCTCGATAGACGAACTTTACGCTGCATTCGCGGCGACAACAGCGAGTGGGTCGCACCGCCGGAGTGCACGACGGCTTTCAGATTTGGCAGAGCGTCGGCCACCCGGTCGGTGAGAGGCGGTGCGCCCCACCCCGTGATCAGCACATCGATCTCGGCAAGCCGTTCGAGGGTCGCGTCATCCCACTCGGTGACAATCGGCAGCATTGCTTCGCCCGGTACGTCAGCAAGAAGTTCGAAATCGTCACCAAAGAGCCGCGTAGCAAGCAACTCCGAACCGAGGGCGAGAGCATAGCGACCCGCCGAAGTTGCGATTCGGCTATTGCCGCTCGACGCTGACTGTTTGACGCCTGCGCTCTCGGCGCTGCGCACGTCGGTCATCCCTTCAACCCCGAACTCGCCAGTCCCTGCACGAACTGCTTCTGGGCAAAGATGAACATGATGATCATCGGCACGGTCGCGAGCGTCGCGCCAGCCATGAGGTAGTTCCACTGCACGTTTAGTTCGTCCTGCGCGAAGATCGCGAGACCCAACTGCAACGGGCGCAGGTCGGGAGAGCTTGTGGCGATGAGCGGCCAGATGAACGAGTTCCACGACGCTTCGAACTGGAACACTGCGATCGTCACCAGCGCGGGGCGCACCAGTGGCAGCATGATGCGCGCAAAGATTCCGTACTCGCTGACCCCGTCGATGCGTGCCGCTTCCGCTAGCTCATCGGGCAATGACGTGAAGAACTGGCGTGACAAGAAGATGAAGAGAGGGCCGACCGCGAGCGGCACAATCAGACCCCACCAGGTATCGAGCCAACCGCTACCACCCTGGCCGAAGATGTCGTTGCCGCCGAAGAGCGGAATCTGCTTGACCACCAAGAAGAGAGGAACGATGACCACTTGGAACGGCACCATCAGAAGCAGAATCACGTAGCCAAGCCAGTACTTCGCACCCGGGATCGGCAGCTTGGCGAGTGCGTAACCCGCGGCCGTGGCGAACACCAGCGTCAAAAGCGTCTGACCGACGGCCAGAATAAAGCTGTTTCGGAAGTAGTCGACAAACGGCGCGGCCGTCATCGCGTCGACGTAGTTCTGCCAGACCAACTCCGTGGGCAGCCATGTGAACGAGTTGACTTCAGCCGGCGACTTCAGCGATGTGAGCACCATCCAAATGAACGGCAACACCATGGCGAATGCTGCAACTGACAGCACGATGTAAAAGAGCGCGCGAGCGAGACGGGCGCCCGGTGAGCGTTTCTTGGTACTCGGGTACCGAATGACCTCAGTTGTCATCAGCACTGCTCCTTTGCAGGCGCAGACCCGCCGCGATGAAAATCGCGATCAGAATGAACAGGAACACCGACTCGGCGGAGGCGTAGCCCAGGTCAAGCTTCGAGAATGCGTTCTGATAGATGTCGAAGACGAGCACGCGCGTTGCGTTAGCGGGACCGCCCTGGGTAGTGACGTAGACGAGATCGAAGACCTGGAACGACGCGATGATCGATGTGACAAACACGAAGAAGTGAGCCGGCCCAAGAGCGGGCCATGTGACGTTCCAAAAGGTCTGCCATTTGTTTGCGCCATCGAGCTTCGCAGCCTCGAGTTGCGCAGGGTCGACACCTTGGAGGGCGGCCAGGTACAGCACCATCTTGGTGCCAAGGCCTTGCCAGATGCCGATCATGGCCAGACTTGCGAGCGCCGTGTCAGGTGACGTGAGCCAGCGACCGGGCGGCAGCCCGAAGAGCCCCAAAATTTCGTTCGCGAGTCCATAGCTCGGGTTCAGAATCCAGAGCCAGACTGTGGCGATTGACACCGTTGCGGTCACAACGGGCACGTAGAACATCACGCGATAGATAGAACGTCCGCGAATAGCCATGTTGAGTGCCAGTGCGATAACGAGAGCCAGCCCCATCGCAAAGGGGACGACCATGATCGTGTAGATGATCGTGTTGACGACCGAGACTCGGAAGTCAGGATCCTGCACGAGCTCTACATAGTTGGCGAAGCCGATGAACTCAGGATCAGCGAAGAAGCCGTAGTCGGTGAAGCTCAGGACGAATGCCAGCACGAGCGGCAGTCCCAAGAAGAGTGAGATGTTGAACAATGCTGGTGCCATCAGCACGTATCCAGCGCGACGCTGCGCGCGCACCATGCCTGAGTGCTTGCGCCGGCGCGGGGGGCGGGAACTCGCCGAACGACCCGATGATTCGTCTGCGGTACTCGACTTGTCGATGCTCATCGTCATCGCGAGCCTCCTTGTGTTGTCATCCGAAGACTGCCGGGGGTCAGAACCCTAGGGCTCTGACCCCCGCGGTCTTTGAACTGGTTCGGATTACTCGGACTCAGCGGCCAGGTATTCGAGCACTTCGGCCGACGTAGCTTGCTCAAGCAGCGCCTTGTCAAGCTCTGTGTTCCAGGTGTCGCGAATGTCAAGCCAGTTGGCTGCGCCGCCCTCGAAGATGACGTACTCAAGGTTGTCGTAGACGAAGGTGCTCGCCGGGTTGCTCGTCACAGCGTCAGCATTCTCAGCTCCTGCGATTGCGGGAACTGCGAAGTTCATCGCGGCCATGGCTGATTCAGCCTCAAGCGTTGACATCGCTTCGATGAAGGCCCACGATGCCTCGGGAAGGTCGGTGCCTGCACCGATCGATGCGACCTGGCCGCCAGTGAACAGCACCTCGCGCTCATCGGCGACGTTGAAGAAGACCATGTCATCGCACACTTCCTGCGTGACTGCTTCGCAGTCAATGTAGCCGCCCACGAAGCCCATGGCAGCTTCGCCGGAGTACATCAGCGGAGAGCCAGATGAGGAAGACTGACCGTAGTCGATCACGTTGGCGTCGTTGATCATGTCATCGATCCAGTCAAGCGCTTCCGCACCCTCTGGTCCGTCAAAGCCGGGAGCACCGTCTTCGTAGAGGTCAGGGCCAAGGGCGCCAAGCATGGTGGTGTACGAGTGGCGGTAGTTGCTGGGGCTCGCCCAGAAGTCGAAACCTACGCGCGAAATCGTGCCGTCGTCTTCGCGCACGGTGAGCGCCTCGGCAGCTTCGCCCAGCTCCGCGAGCGTCTGCGGCGGCGAGTCGGGGTCGAGGCCCGCTGCTTCGAATGCCGAACGGCTGAGCGCCGCCGGCTTCGCCCCCATGATCAAGGGGTAGGCATAGACATCACCGTCGTACGTGACGGCTGGCAGCACTGCCGGGTTGGAATCAGCGGCGACCGTGTCTTCGGTAACGCCGAACTCGCCGAGGTCGAGGAAGGCACCTTGCGATGCGAACGGGGGCACCCAGCCGATGCCGGTGACGAGAACATCGTAGGGCTGACCGCCAGCGAGCGATGTCGAGATCTTCTCGTTGAGGTTAGCGAACGTGGCGAAGTCTGCTTCTACCTCGACGCCCGGGTACTCCTCTTGAAAAGCAGCGACGACCTCGTCGAACGCTGCAGTGCCTTCGTTGCTGGCCGGGTAGCTGGGCGTGAGCACCCGGATGGTGCCTGTTACTTCTGTGGGGTCTTCCGAAGCAGCGTCTTCGCCGCTTGATGAACACCCTGCGACAACCAGTGCGACCGCACCGATAGCTGCAACTGCTGCAATGGACCGTGAGCGAATTTCCACGAGAACCTCCTTGTGACTGCGTGGTGGGGAATGCGATTTCCATCACCATACGGAAAGCGCATACCGTATGTCAATGCCCTGTGATCGATTCGTGATGCAAGACTGGTGAAATGACTGCGGCGACGCCACCCCACTCCCCGAAGCGGGCACACACGATCGTGGGCATGCTCACGGTGATTGGTGACATGATCATGATCTCACTGGGTCTGCTTGTGCTGCTTCTCGGCGTGGTCACTGCGGCCCCAGCTGCAGCAGCAGCAATCGATGCGCGAGCACAGGTGAGTACGAGTGGCCCTTCTACCCCGATCGCAACCCTTTTCCGCGGGACCGGTGCGCACTTTCGCACGCTCTGGGCGGTGGGCCCGATCGCGATAATTGTGGGCATTTTCGGCTGGATTAGCACGGCATTCTGGCTCGTCGCGCCCGCACCATTGAGCGTCATCATGATCGCAGTGGTGCTATTCATCATCGTCGCGTTCGCGATGATCCTCTTCGCTCTGCCGAGTGCCGCGACGGCGGGAATCAGTCGGCGCGAAACCTTGGTTCGCGCCGTGCAGTTGGCCGTGCGACGGCCATTCGTGAGCGTTCTGGCGCTCGCTGCCGCTGTCGCTGCGGTCATTTTGGCGGTGTATCTGCCCACGGTGGGAATCGTCGCCATCGGCGGCGCGCTCGTCGAGATCTCATGGCGTGCATGGGGGCGCCCTGCCCGCCAATCCGTCGGATGGTAATCGCTTTCCATTTCTTCGATCTCATGTCACCCTGGAGGGCATTCACCCGCCTCTAGCGCGCTCGGCGGATGCCTTCGAAAGAACAGGACCCCCAATGACTCGTCTTCCAAACATCATTCAGATCGTCGTCGACGACATGGGTATCGGTGATCTGTCGAGCAGCAACGGTGGCGCCTCGGCCACACCCACCCTCGACCAATTGGCAACGGACGGACTGTGCTTGACCCAGCACTATTCGGGCTCGCCGGTGTGCGCCCCGGCCCGAGCGGCGCTCCTGACCGGGCGTTACCCGCAGCGTACGGGCGTGATTGACACGATGGAGGCACGCGGGACCGACCGGCTTGCCGTCGGTGAGCGCACCATGGCAGAAGACCTGCGCGGACTCGGATACGCAACTGGACTTGTGGGCAAATGGCACAACGGCGCATTCGACGTAGCGTTTCATCCCACCCACCGAGGCTTTGCCGAGTTCGTCGGCTTTCAAGGGGGATGGCAAGACTACTGGGACTGGCGGATCGAGAAGGGCGGCTCCCGGCTCACCGGTGACGGCCGACACCTGACCGCGGTCTTCACAGCCGAGGCCGTCGACTTCGTCAGTCGACATGCCCACGAACCGTTCTACCTGCACCTCGCTTATAACGCTCCGCACTTTCCCTTGCAAGCGCCCGAGGGTCTCATCGAACGCTTCTACCGAGAGGGTGAGGTGTCGCGCGCGGTAGCGACCATCTATGCCATGCTCGCGATGGTCGATGATGGCGTTGATGCGCTCCTGCAGCACCTATCGGCACTAGGACTCACGAACAACACCATCGTGATGTTCACCAGCGACAATGGCCCCGACCTTCACGGTGAGGGCGAAGATTCGACCCACCGATTCAACGAAGGACTGCGCGGCTCGAAGACCTTCGCGTTCGAAGGTGGCATCAAAGTGCCGATGATCATGCGGTGGCCAGATGGTCTTGACGGTGGCGTCGTTCGCGATGACCTGATCCATTTTGTCGATTGGATGCCCACCCTGCTCGAAGCTGCCGGTGCACCCGCCTCACGAGCACAGCTCGACGGCGTGAGCCAACTGCCGGCGCTCCGAGGCGAAGCAGCAGAATCGCCCGTGCGCTTCTGGCAGTGGACGCGATACACGCCGCTCGCTGAATCGAATTCCGCCGTGCGCGACGGCGACTGGAAGCTGGTGTTTCCGCCGTGGGAGAAAACGCTCGATGCCCTCCAGAGCGACCTCGACCGCGACGCTGAAATCAAGACTGCCGAAGAGGCACCCCAAGAACTCGACAGCTCACCCATTCCACAATTCGCACCCCCGGAAGCATCCACCCCTATGCTCTTCAACCTTCGCCGCGACCCCGGGGAAACGCAGGATGTATCGGGCGAAGAGCCTCATCGCGTGAGGTCTATGACGAACGCGCTGCACACCTGGTTTGACGACGTGGAAGCAACGCGTCACGCCCACGGATGAATGCGGTTGCTGGCACGGGCTCTCTAGTCCACGACGACGAGGGTGTGGCCGCTCGAAAACGACACATCGAATTCGACGTAGCCGTCGACAAAAGTGAAGGCGACCTCACCACCGTCGAGCGGCCGCTTTACGGAGGTCGGCCGAGTTTCTGAGCGCACGCACACGGTCAGATCGATCACGGGCACGGGCTCGCGCACCGTCTCGATCTCTGACATCGAGCGGCGCGCTGGCAGGAAGCTAATCAGGTGGACAAGCTTCGATTCCTGTGTCGCATGCAGCGCAACTTCGAGGTGGCTCGGAGCGTTCTTGACCCGCACTGCCGGTGTCGGCAGAATGGCCCGCAACGCCGCCACCGCGAGGTGAGAGTACTCGGGCACGCCGAGCTCGCCGTAAGCCTCGAGCAGTGGAAACAGCACGGTGGCAACTTTGCCGTTCACCACGACAGCCGGATAATCGGTCGCCGTTCCCGCGGGCGTGTACTCGTGACCGCTGAAGGTGCTGGCTGTTCGATCGAAGAAGGGTTCGGTGACCGTCGCGAGCACCTGCGCACCTTCTGCAACTGTCGCTCGACGAATGGTGCTGGGCGTCACAAAGTCGAAGTCAGGAAGACCGGACAAGGCCAGGATTGGTCTGAAGAACTCTCGTGCGAAACCCTCCGCATCACTGAGAGTGAGGCCTTGATTCTTCGAACTCCAATCATCGTCGGATTGCTCCACACCTGAGAACAAGACCGATCCACCCGCTGCGAGAAACTCATCGAGCGTTGCGCGCATTTCGGCATCGAGGCGAACGCCAGACAACACGACAATTGCGGCGTAGCGCTGCCAATCGGCTCCTGGAGCGACGAACTCGAAACCCAGGCCCATCTCGCCGAGCACACGAAGAGCGCCCAGGCCACCCGCAGTAGGTGCGTCGACCTGGTGAACGTCGGTACCGGTCGGAACTGGGCGAACGACCCCCACCTCGACGACGCGGTCGTAACCCTTGGTCGCATCCTGGACTTTTTCGACATAGCGAAACGGGCCCTGAAGCCTCGCGGTCACTGCTTCATGCGAGCGGCCGGAAGCCGGCAGGGAATCCCCGATGCAGATTCCCATACCGAGAGAGACCATCTGCATCGCTTCATACATGAGCGCCGCTTCAGGGTGGATGCTGGCGCTGTCTCCCCAGCTGCCGAAGAAGCGCCCCATCATGCCCAGCGCTCGCGGCTGGACGGGCAACACATTGCGCGCCACATAGGGCGCGTATGCGTACCCCCACCCACCGGTCGGCAGCGCCTCGACCTCGTCGTGCGTGCAGAACTCCTTCTCCGCCGCCAGGTGCAGGCGCGGGCGGGAGTTGAAGAAGATGCTGCGAGCGCGACCATCGTGCCCCACGCCACCTGCCACCATGTCTCGGTATCGCGCCATGTAGTCATGCGAGACTGCCTGTGCGGCACGGCCCCGATCTGCTTCTTTGTCGGGATCGAGTCCCAGCCTTCGCACCGCCTCGCGGAAGCTGGGCGAGAACCCAGGCTGGTCGAAGCAGATGTCGTAGAAGAATCCGTCAGCGTCTGGAAACTGCTCAAGCACATCGGTGATCTGATCGGCGAGATAGTCGCGGTACGGACTCGTCATGTCAAGGATGTGCCACCCGGGAACGCCGTGGCTGTCGACGCGCAAGAGTTCGCGTCGTTCGTCGAGCGCAACCCAGTCCGGCCGCATCGCAGCCGCATGCTCATCGAAGAGAACACTGAGATAGATCGGAGTGCGAATGCCCTTCGTGCGGAGCGCTTCAACCTGTTCTCGCAACAGGTTTCGTGAGCCCAATCCTGGGTGGCGCTCAGGGCGGTCAGTGTCGTAATACAACTGACCGTGGTGGCACTTTGCGAAGAGCGTGACAGAGTCAACGCCGAGACGTTCAAAGCGGTCCGCAAACTCGATCGCATCGAACTCATTGCCTACGGGCTGGATTAGCGGCGAGGTATGAAAGTCAAGGTGAACCGACCGCCGAGGAAGAAAGGGATCTTCACGGGCGGCGACCGCTGACTGGGGCGCTGCGTCACGCATCGAGACAGGTCCTATCTGACGCTCGACAGTGCGAGGTCGGTCAATCTAAACATTGGATGTTTTACGATGTCAAAGCCCAGAATTCGCCAATAGCGATCAAATCCCGCGGCTTCGTCGCCAAAAGCGTCGGATGACTTGTCTTAGTCCATGCGAGTTTGCAGCTCGACGGCAGGCATCCAGCCATCCTCACCGAAGGCGGCTGACACGAAGCGTTCGGCGATCAGGGTGTTGACATCGTCAGCGGGATGAAGGTTGTCGGGCATCGGTAGCCGAGCATTGTCGGCGACCCCGTAGAGCTGCAAGCCGTCAAGGTAAGCCAGGTGAGGGTCCGTTGCGGCGCGCGCAGCGACGATCTCCTTCAGCTCACGACGAATCACCTCAAGGCTGAGCTTTCCCTCGGCAACTTCGCGGGCTTGGCCTGAGGTCACCGTCCACGACGATTCTCCGGCCCCTTGACGTAGCGTCGGGCCTGGAACACTCTCGACAGGCGGGCAGCAGATTGGTGAAATGACCAGAATTGGTGTGTCTGGCTGTCCCTCCCGAATGGTATCGAGGAAGCCGTGCACAGCGCTGCGAAAAACCCGCAGGCGCATGCTGTCGCCGTTGACGATATTGATCCCGAGCTTCACGGTGATCACATCTGCCGGCGTATCGCGAATCGTGCGTGCGGTTGATTGATCAAGCACCGCGTTGCCGGTGTACGACAGGTTCACAAGGTCGAGGGCGCACGCCTGAGCGACCTGCGCTGGCCACGTCTTCGTGGTTCTAGACGCCACATACCCGTGACTGATCGAACTGCCGTGGTGCACCCATCGCGGACGGGTGCGGTCATCAGCCACCGCCACCACCGGCGCGTCCGCACTGAACTCACGCAATTCGACTTCGTCGGAGTAGGGCAGCCACAGCTCGTAGTCGCGCTCGACTCCGTCAAGGGCGAAAGCCAAACTCACCTCGTCGCCAGCGATCGTTTGATCCAGCGCTCGGTTGGCAAGTACGACCCGTGCGCCATCCAACGATGAAGCGACACTCACTACTTCGCCGTCGGCGCAGATGTCATAGAGAGCGGGCGCCAGAGGGGCGTCCACAGAATCAGCGAGTTTGGTGGCGAACACCCTTAGCTGCACGCGGGTCGCGGCCGTGCGAAATGCCAGTCGCACTCCCGTCGATTGCACCATGGCCGCACGCATGAAGTCGTCAACGATTCGTTCTGACGCGGGCTGCAAGAACCTTCGGGGAACGACCCCTTGCGCGGTTTCTTCAATCCACACAGCGCCGCGCACAGTGACTGGTCCGTCTCGCAAAGGCACGTTGATCAACTCGCGCTTCGACTCGCGCGATACCGACATATTTGTCACCTGACATCCTCCACACTGATTCTTTGCCAGAGCCTTCATCCAATCATGGGATGAATCTCGTCACCGGCTCTGCCTGAGGTGCGGCGAATGGAGCAGGCGCATAGGCGGCGTGAGTATGCTGACCGCGAGCACCTACCCGAAGGGTCTTTCAGTGAATATTCCACCAATCCGTCACGCGCGCACCGCCTCCATTGCGGCAATGGCAACTCTTGCGCTGCTCGTTTCAGGATGCGCCGCTGCGACGACAGCAGATTCCACAGCAGAGCCCACAACCGACGTGTCGGTGGAAGAAACAGCAATGCCCACCATCGAGGTCGAGACTGCCGCTGGCCCGATCACCGGCGACTGCGATTCCATGGCGGCGACGTTCCGCGACGTGACGTCAGCGAATGCCGCTTTGCCCGACCCCTCCCTCACCGCGTCGTGTGACGGTGATTCGCTCGTAGTGGTCACCAATTCGATCCCCGACTACGTATATGTCGCAACGACTCCCGGATCACCCTCTGAGGACGAAAGCACATACGTGCTTCCCGAGAGCCCGGTGGAAGCAGCAGACCCTAGCCCTGACGACGTGCCCCGGCTTGGTTCCATTGCGGTAGCCGTCAACGGAGTGCCGATCTACGGCCCCACAGAAGGAACGGGCGGAGATGTGCTCTCTCTCGCCGGCGCGCTGTCTGAGTGTGGCAGCCACAACGGCCCCACCGCTTTTCATATGCACCTGTTCGGCTGGGCTGAGGGCGTCGACTGTCTCTATTCCGCCGAAGAGGTCGAGTCCGGTGATCCGACTCTCGTTGGATGGGCTGCTGACGGGTACCCCATCATGTCGGGACTCATCTGCGATGACGACGAGTGTTCGTCGATGACTCAACTCGCCAGCAGTTGGGAGCTCACCGATGAAAGCCTCTTCGCGACGGACACCTGGGCTGCGCACAGCTATGTCGAGGGCTCGGGGGATCTCGACCAGTGCAATGGCCGAGTCGATAGCGATGGACAGTACCGCTATTACACGACCCCGACATTTCCCTACATCTTGGGCTGCTATCACGGTGAAGTCAGCGAAGACGCATTACCTCGCCTCGGCGGGGGCCAGGGCTAGCGCGTGAGGCACGATTTGTCAGCGACTCGCGTCACCAGCCGTCGCGGCTTGTTCGTAGGTTCGGCAGCCGCGCTCGTTGGTGCGGGGCTCACCGCCTGCACGACGAGCACTACCGTCGCGGCTGAAAGTGCCGACGCCCCCAACGAGGCAGACATCGGCTTCTGTACCGATATGGCCTTCCACCATGAGCAGGCGCTCGCAATGTGCCAACGCGTGCTGGGCAGCGACACGGGCGGCTCCGTGCAGAACTCAGCAGCAGAAATACTGCAGAACCAGTCCTACGAACGCGGACTCCTGCACGCCTGGCTCGCGAGCTGGGGTCAGAGCACAGCTCCACCGTCTGAAGTCATGGGTTGGATGGGAATGTCAATGCCCGCCGAGACGATGCCCGGTCTCGCAAGTGCTGACGAGATGCGCGCTCTTGCAGAACTGACTGGCATCGACAAGGGTCGCGAGTTTCTCGTGCTCATGCGCACACATCATGTGGGCGGCATTCATATGGCCGATATGGCAGTCGATATGGCTGCCATATCGCGCGTCAAGACGATAGCGCAGCAGATGTCAGCTCAGCAGTCCTACGAGATCGCGATGTTCGACTCTTTGCTCGAGACGACATACGCATAGTCGCACCCGTTACACGAAAGTGGGCGTCCCCCTCTGGGACGCCCACTTTCGTCTGAATTCAGCTAGCTAGTGGAAAGTTCTGCATGACGCTCGCCGCTTCTTCAGCCACAACGGTCGATGCCACCAAGCCTGATGCGTCGGCTGTGAGCACCTCGCTCCACTCGTCAAGCGCTGACTGGGCAAAACCAGAGGTGAACAGCAGTTCTGAGAGTCGATCGAGTTCGGCTTCGTAGGCCGCCGAAAATTCGGTGTTCTCGAGAAAACGCTGCGAAAGGATGTTGCTCCCCTGCGCGCCGCCGCCAGCGCCCTCTACGGTGTCACCGCCCTGTGCCGATGCATCCGCGGGGGGCTCGGGCAGTTCTCTGGCCGACGGCAACCCGCCGGGCTGTCGCGCCCCGGCAGCGTCGTTGTTCGTGACGCCGAACGAGAGGTTGAGGTCCCACGACACAACTGTCATCAAACCGGTGTCGCCGTCGTAGGCAAGATACGAGTTGTTACCGGGCCCATCAATATCATCGAAGTTGCCAACGAGCTCTTGAAATGCGAGGTAGGTGGCGAAGGATTCGACATCGAGCCACTGATCAAGCTCCGCTGCAAACGTCTCGTCATCTGACGCGTTGATGAACTGCAGAAATGCCGTAAGGGGTTCGAGATCGTCGTCCCCTGCCTCCTGGTCAAATGCTTCGTCGTACTGGGCGGGATCATCCCCGCGGTACGAATAGTCCCCACCGGACTCGGCCTTGTAGAGCGCATCGGCGTTGTCGAACTCGCGGTCAGCCCATGAATTGTTGGGATTCTCTATGACAAGCCGAAGTGAGCTTTCGCCATCGATCTCAAACTCGACGGCCACAGCCTGCTCGGCGGCGAGGCCGCTCGCTTCGAGCAGCTCGAGAGCGAGAGCCTCATTCAGAGCCGTCTCAGTGGCATTGCCCCGCACAACGAACTCGGTTGCTCCGTCATAGTCCTGGTCGTCGACAAACTTGTCGAGATTGATAATCCAAGGCAAAGAGGCCGGGTCTTCGGCGCTGAGCTCGGCGTCCGCATCGGTGGACAACCCTCGCAGCGACGAGTTCCCCTTCAGCTTGAGACCCGCGTTCTCGATGACTGTGCCGTCGATCACGACGGTCGCGGAGATCCACTCCTTTTCTCCGGTGCCGAGATAGGTTTCGATCATGGCGTCATAATCGGCGTCGTTAAAAGAGAGCGAGATCGAGTGCGTCTGGGTGGAGTCCCAGAACACAGATGTTGCCGCATACGCAGTCTCGGCGAGCACCGCTTCTGCCTCAGTAGTATCGGCATCAGCGAAGGTCGAGGTGCCCGCCACGTTAGCGTTCGCGACGAGAAGACCGCCGACGACGACAAGGCCCGTGCCTGCGACCGCTAGTGGTATCCACTTTTTCTTGGGAGTCATGGTCCTACTGGAACGTACGGGGCTGGGTGAGCTGTAGGTGTGGGCTGGATTGGATCGAGCATGCATCGATGAATTTGCTATGCGATACCAGCGCATCTGCTTTAATCGATTAACAGAAACTTTCGCAGGTGCGGTGGTCAAGCCCGCTGACGCCGTTGTCAGTTGATTCGGCCCATTTGAGCGCACTACGATCAAGAAACGATGGACGGGGCTGTCACAGTGACGAAGACGAGACGCGCCATGGCGGAGCGACCGCAACGCGTGACCATCGCCGATATTGCCAAGCACGTCGGCGTGTCTACCGCCACTGTCTCGTATGCGATCAACCAACCCAGCAGGGTTTCCGCCGGTGTCGTTCTGCAAGTCAACGAGGCAATCGCGCTACTTGGATACCGCGGCAATGCTGCCGCCCGACAACTCCGGGTCGGACGTAGCGAAGCTATCGCGCTTATTGTGAATGACGCGTCGAACCCTGCCTTTACCGCGTTTGCTGCCGCCGCTGAGACCGAGGCAGCGCTGACAGGTCGATTCATTTTGCTGGCCAACAGTTCCGACGATCCCACTCGCGAGCTCGCTTACCTCAGGTTCTTCGAGTCACAACAGGTGGGCGGTATCGTGCTCGCCCCGGTTGGCGAGGTGCCCGAGGAACTCTCCGAGATTGCGAACCGTGGTACCCCCGTAGTTAGCCTGGGCAACCTAGGTGGTGCATCGTCAGTGCCTTTCGTGAGCGGCGATGATCATGCCGGAGGGGTCGTGGCGATGAAGCACCTTATTCACCTGGGGCGGCGCACACCGTTGTTTGTCGGTGGCCCGTTGCCGCAGTTCCGCTACCGACACCAGGGTGCTGAACAGGTCGCCGCAGCCGCCGGCCGCGTCCTTGAATCGCACGCCTTGGCGGCTGCGACTGTCAAAGAAGCTTTTCGTGCGATCAGCGCAATGCCACTAGAGCAGCTACTCAGCTTCGATTCAGTGTTCGCGGGCAATGACCTGCTCGCAATTGGCGTGCTCCACGCGCTTCATGATCGCGGCGTACGCGTTCCTGAACAAATCGCGGTGATCGGGTACGACGACATTGAGTTCGCCGAGCTCGCGATCGTTCCCTTGACAACTGTTCGCCACGACGCGGCGGCGATGGGCCGTGCAGCTATCCGAACGGCAATCGGTCCGAAGGCAACGACGAGCCAGACGTACCCTCCGCAGCTCGTTGTCCGACGCTCGACTGTCAGCTGACAGGAGGCCTCGCCGTCAGCTGACAGGGAGTGCTCGCTATTTGACCGCCCCTGCGTAGAGACCGTTGATGAAGTACCGCTGCGCAAACATGAACAACGCCACGACGGGAATCGACATGATCACGACTCCGGCCATGATGTTCCCCCAGTCGGCCAAGTACTGCTGTTTGAAAACGAGAATGCCAGTGGTGAGCGTTCGCTTGCTGGGGTCAGAAAGAAACAACAGCGGAACTAGGTAGTCGTTCCAGATCTGCACGCCCTGCAATACCCAGAAGGTCGCGATGGCGGGCCGCGATAGCGGCAGATACACCGACCAATACATGCGGAAGTAGCCCGCGCCATCAAGCACACCTGCTTCGACGATCTCTTGCGGCATCTGCCGCATGAACGCTGCGATGAGAAACACGCCGAAGGGTATCGAGGTGGCTGCATACACGGCAATGACGCCGAGGTAGGAGTCGATGAGACCAAGATCTCTGACCACCTTGAACTGCGGTATCACCGCGAGCTGCAGTGGCAGGAAGATTCCGGTCGCGATCAGCAGGTAAATGATCGAGCTCACGCGACTAAACCGCGTCACCACGGCATAGCTTGCGAGGCTTGCAGCGAATGTCGCAAGGGTCATGCTGCTGAGCGTGAGCAGCAATGAGTTTCCGAACAGCTGCGCGAAGTTTCCGTCGACCCACGTTGTTGCGTAGTTGTCGAGCGTCCAGGTGTCGGGGAGCCCGGTCGGGTTCTGCACGACTTCCTCGTTTGATTTAAACGAGGTGATCAGAATGATCACAAGCGGGTAGGCCATCAAAGCGCACAGGATTAGAAGCAGCATCTGTCGAGGGATGCGCTTGATCCCGCGAAAGGAGGTTCGCACGGTAGAGGTCACTTTCTCGCTCCGGACTGATTCGCGTTGAGTTTGTTCTGCACGAAGGCGACTCCAATCAGCGCCACGAGCACGAATACGGTGAGGGCTGCCGCGTACCCGAATTGATTGCGCACGAATGCTTCGTCGAACGTGCGAGTCATATAGAGCTCCGTTTGCCCTCCTGGACCGCCCTGTGTTAGCAGATAGACGGTGTCAAACGCACGTAGGGCGCCGTTCACCGCCAAAACCGTGGCGAGCCCAATCGTCGGCTTCATCATCGGCACTGTGATGTGCCTCAGAACTTGCCAAGGCGACGCACCGTCGACGCGCGCAGCCTCTACGACGTCTTGTGGGATAGTGCTCAGCCCCGCGAGAAAGATGACGATCGAATAGCCGATATTTCGCCAAAGATCAATCGCTATAACCGTATAGAGAGCGAGGTCGTAGTTGCCCAGCCAGTCTTGCGCCAGCAGGTCAAGCCCCAGTTGCCGCAACGTGGTGTTGATCGTTCCGGAGTTCGGGTCGAGCATGAACGACCATGTAAAGACGACAGCGACGGGGCTGATGATGATCGGCACGAAGAAGATCGCGCGGTAAACGTTGACTCCACGAACCTTTCCCGACAGCAGTACCGCGATGAAAAAGGCCAACACGAGTTGCACGACAACGTAGAAGAACGCGTAGATTCCGGTGTGCGCGAATGCTTCGTGCAACTGTTCGTCTTGGAACGCTCTGAGGTAGTTGGCGAGACCGACGAAGTCAGCGGGCCCGGCAAATCCGCTGAAATTGGTGAAGCTATAAACCACCACTTGCGCGACAGGGTACAGCGAGAAGATCCCAAAGATCAGCAGTGCGGGAGCGACCGCCAGCCAGAAGAGCCACTTGACCGAGATCGATCGGCGTGGCGCCTTCACGGGCGCAGCTAGATCGGGCCTGGCGACATCAATTGCCACGATTCATTCCTCATCTCATCAGCGATCGGGAGGATGACGCAGCACGCCATCCTCCCGTGATCAACGTCTCGCCATTGACTAGCCGTTGGCGATTGCGTCTGCAGTTGCCTCGTCCATCGCCTTCAAAACGCTCGCCGGGTCGGTCCGCCCAGCGGTGAGATCCTGCACCGCGGTGGTCATTGCATCCTGAACTCCCGGCAGCCAGAAGTCGCTCGGGGTGGGAACAAACTCGACACCTTCCCACGCGGCCTGCATCGTCGGGAACAACGGGTCGATGCCAGTCACATCGACTCCGTCCTTGACGGGGAAGGACTTGAGTGCGGTGAGAACCTCGGTGTAAGGCTCATCGGAGTACAAATACTCCACAAACTGGTTCGCTGCGTCTTCAGTTCCGTTCGTCGCACTGACCGCCAACTGAATGTTGTAGCTACCCCAGATCGCGGGCACATCATCGTCGGTGGTCGGGAAAGTCACGTAGCCCACATCCAGCGAAGTATCGCGGACTTCGGGAAGAATCCAGCTCGCCGGGAACATCGCCACCTCACCTTGCACGAAAGCAGCCTGCGCCGCTTCCTGACTCGTGCCCAGCGGGTCTGCCATGTAGTAAGGAATCATCTCTTCGTAGATTTCCAGAGCCCTTAACCAACCATCGCTATCGCTGAATGTGGTCTCGCCAGCCATCACTTCGGCGTTGAACTCAGGATCGAGAAAGTCAACATTCTGAGCACTGGCGTGGTACAGCACAAACACGGGCCACCAGGCATCCTGGGCCGACATGGCGAGCGGCGTGATGCCCGCATCAAGCAGCTTCTCGCTTGCCTCGAGCAACTCAGTGTAGGTGGTCGGCGGGGTAGCTCCTGCTTCTTCGAAAAGCGCGGTGTTGTAGATGAGTCCTTCGCCGGAACGGTTCAAGGGGAACGCATAGGTGCTTTCGCCACTCTTCGCCGATGGTGCGTTCTGCGCCGCGTCGGGGAGTTCCTGGAACCACTCCTGGTCATCGACGGCAGCCAAGTAGCCGCCTTCAATGTACTGCGGCGTTTTGTCCGGCTTGACGCCGAACACATCGGGGCCGTTGCCGCCGGCGAGGCGCGTATTGAGAATGGTGTCGTAGTCGCTCGTGTTCAACGTCTCGACTTCGACCACGATCTCACCATCGGTCGATTCAGAGAATTCAGCTGCCACGGATTCGAAAGCTTCGATCGATGCGGCACCGTTGTCCCAGATCATGAATTTGAGGGTGGTCGGGTCATCAGACGAGCTGCCTGCGGTGCAGCTTGCGAGAACGACCATCGCTGCCGCCGTGACGGCGGCGACGAATGTGAGTCGCGTTTTCACTATGGAGCTCCCTTGCTCTTGCAACGTCATGTGCGACGCTGCTGGTTGGGTTGGGGGGTGTGCCTATCGCTTGTGAATCGATTAGGTTTATGATTTCTACCACGGCTCAACTCATGACCACAAGTCCTCCGGCACTTCACCGACGGACTCTTTGGGCGTGGGAAAGCGATTACCATCATAGAAACGAACCGAAGGGCATCATGACCAACGAGGGTCTGCAACTCAGCGACGGAAACATTCACACGAGCGCACGCGCTGCGGGAACGTCGATCTCGCATCATTGGAGCCGCGTGGCTGGCGCCGGGCGCGCGAATGAGGGGTTGCGTGCCGACTGGCAAAAGCAACTACGCGAGGTTGTTGAGGTTCAGGGATTTGAATACCTGCGTTTTCACGGGCTCTTCCACGACGACATGTTCGTCTATCGAGAAGACGAAACAGGCGCGGTCACCCCCTCGTTCCAGTACGTCGATGCGCTTTTCGATGCGTTGCTCGAGATCGGCATCCGCCCGTTTGTAGAGTTCGGGTTCATGCCCCGCGAGATCGCGGTACACACTGACACCCTGTTCTGGTGGCGGGCGAACGGAACCCCACCCACCGACTACGACAAGTGGGAACAGCTGGTACTGCGCACCGTCGAACACTGGCGAGACCGCTACGGAATCGAAGAGATCCGCACCTGGTATTTCGAAGTGTGGAACGAACCAAACCTTGCGCCCTTCTTCAGAGGAACGCGCTCCGAATACTTTGAGATGTACCGACGCGCGGCGCGCGCGGTCAAGAGCGTCGACCCGCAACTGCGAGTCGGCGGACCGGCAACCAGCAACTTCGTGCCAGATGCGCGTTTCGACGGCGAAACCGAAGACACCAGCCAGCACGCCGCCGTGCTCGCAGCCGACGATCTGTCAGCACTCGATTGGAAACCTGTCTGGCTCGCGGAATTTCTCGCATTCACCGAAGCCGAGAATCTGCCGGTCGACTTCGTCGCCGCGCACCCTTACCCCACCGACTGGGCGCTCGATGAGCACGGTCAGGGCGCAAAACTCACCCGCGACGTGAATGCGACCGCCCGCGATCTGCAACTGCTGCGAAAGCTGGTTGACAACAGCGCCTACCCCGATGCCGAGATTCACCTCACCGAGTGGTCATCGTCATCGAGCTCACGCGACCGCACCCACGATCATCTGCAAGCCGCAACATTCGTGCTCAAAGCCAACCTCGACACGATCGGACTGGTCGATTCGCTGTCTTACTGGGCGTTCACCGACATCTTCGAAGAAGCCGGCGGTGGCCAAGAACCGTTCCATGGCGGATTCGGCCTCGTGAACCATCACGGCATTCCCAAGCCGACCTACCACGCATACCGCTTCCTCAATGCGCTCGGTGACGAACTGCTCACCAGATCTGACGCGGGCGCCATCACACGGCGCAGCACCGACGGCAAGATCATCGGTGCCATCTACCACTACCCCGAAGAAGTCACTCTGACCGTTCCCGCATCGATTGACGTGTGGGACATCGCCGAACGCACGCTCGCTACCGGTACACCACGAACGATCTCGTTGCGCGTCGAAGACCTAGCGGACGATGCGCAGTTCACGCTGGAGATCGTCGACCACGAGGCAGGCAACGCGCTGCCCGCGTGGAAGCAGCAGGGAAAACCACTAAACCTCAGCCGCGCCGAACAGGCAGCAATCGATCACGCTGCGCGGACTCTGCGCGTCGAGCACCACATTGCCGTCAACGGCGTACTCACGCTCAACGTCACCCTGCCACCCTGGGGCATCGCCCTACTCACACAGGTATGACGGCGACTTCCGATGTGGGGTTGCCGCCATTCAGCACAAATGGGCTCAGCCTCGCATTGCGCGTCACGCCGCCCGAGGACCGCACCCTCAGCCCGTTCACCGGTCTCACTCGAGAGCACTGGGTGGCGACGGCAAACGATCTCCTCGACTCGGCCGCACGGTTCCGCTCGAGTTCCGGATCTCGCTACGCCTTTCCAGGTCGTCCCTCGCGTCAAGGAACTCTCGTCGATGGGCTGGAGGGCTTCGCCCGCACATTCCTGCTCGCGGCTTTTTTGAGCATCGGTGAACCGGGCGAGGCGTCGCAGCGGCACCTCGATCGGTATGTTGCGGGGCTGATCGCTGGCACTTCGGCGAACGGTGATTCGGAATGCTGGCCTCCCATCGGACACGTCGAGGGCTCGGGGGGTCAGGCTCAGGTCGAAGCAGCAAGCATTGCGCTCAGCCTGCATCTGACTCTAGATACAACCTGGGCCCGCCTGACGCCCGCTGAGAAAGACGCGGTCGCGAACTGGTTGCGACCTGCGATCGACAAAGAAACTTCTCCCAACAACTGGTATCTGTTCGGGGTGACCATCGCAGCGTTCCTTGAAGCGGTGGACCGCGGCGACGCCCAGACCCGTGCGACCATCGACCGCGGACTCGACTTGATCGAAGACTGGTATCGCGGCCGCGGCTGGTACAGCGATGGCGACGGCGAGGCGTTCGACCACTACGTTGGCTGGGCCCTGCATCTCTATCCGATGCTCTACGCGCGCCTCAGCGGCAATGGCGACCTGCTGTCGAAGTTCGGCGAGCGCCTGCGCGAGTTTCTCGAGCCCTTCTCGCACACCTTCGACCGCAACGGCGCTCCTCTCTATATGGGGCGTTCTATGACATATCGCACCGCAACGGTCGCAGCGATATCGCTGGGCGCGATCACAGGTCACACGCCGTTGAGCCCCGGCCAATCGCGACGGATCGCGTCGGCGAATCTGCGCTACTTTTTCGAACGCGAAGCAACCACCGACGGTGTGTTCAACTCGGGTTGGCACGGTGCACATGAGGCAACGTTGCAGCGCTACTCGGGCCCGGGTTCGCCCTTTTGGGCGTCGAAGGGGTTTTCAAGCCTGATGCTGCCGGCGCAGCATCCATTTTGGACTGACACCGAGTGCGCGCTACCCGGCGACACCGCAGACTTCATCGATGCCATAGCACCGGTCGGGCTCATGGTTCAGGCGACGGCAGCTGACGGAATTGCCCGCGTGCACAACCACGGCAGCGACAACATCAAGCCCCACGACCCAGATGCCGGTGCACCCGATCCGCTATACGCGCGCTTCGCCTATTCCACACGCACCGGCCCGACCGCGCTGCACAATCCCAGCGACAATGACTTTCAGATCCAGTACCGCGATGTGTGGAGCGCACGCCGACGCATCCACAACGCAGGATCCGGCGCGAACTGGATCGCCTCATGGCATCATCCGCGCTTCCCGAAGTTCACTCCACTGCCCGCGAGCGACGATGCCGGCCACGGCTCGCTGTTCCCATCCGCGCGCGTGCAATCTGTCACGGTTGCACAAGGAAACCTCGAAGTACGAATTCACCGCTTGCGCTTCCCGCCGCCCTCAAGCCCGGTTCGCGTGTCTGGGTGGGCGCTTGCTGACGCTCGACCTGAAGATATTCGGCAGACAATCACCGGCAACTCGTCTCAGGTACGCAACGCCGAGGGACTCAGTTCACAACTGCTGGCACTGCACGGCTTCGCCGAGAACGCGAGCGCTTCTGCCGCTTCGTGGGGTACCGCATTTGGTCGCTGGGCGATGCTGCCTGAGTTGCACTCGAGCACACATGAGTCGCTTTTCGTGTATGCAGTCTCGCTATCTGGGTCAGCCGACGCGTTGCCTCTCCAGAACAGAGTGCGCGCAGACGTGACCGGTGCGCTTGTTACTGTCGAGTGGCTCGAGCACGCCAGCGCGACCGCAATCAATCTCGATGACCTCGACTGGGGCCATCGTCGGCCTCTCTGTTAAAGGCCTCAGCGCGCGACTGGATCGTCGGGGCTAAGCAAGCGCAGCTCATCACGACGGGGAGCACCTTCCCAGTCTCCGGGCGAGAGGCAGGCGAAAGCACCGACGGCGACGGCTGTCTCGAGCCTCTGCTCGATGGATGCTGCAGCGAGCAGTTCCGCAAGGTACCCCGCGACGAACGCATCACCCGCGCCTACAGTGTCTACCGGGTCGATGTGAACCGCGTCACGCGACGTGATCTCACTGTGCGCGAGGGTAAGCGCACCCCGCGAACCGAGCTTTATGACGACCTCTGAAGGCCCACGTGCTGCGAGCTCTCGAGCAAGCTGCGCGGGCGCAGCGTTGTGCCCTAGGGCGATCGCCGCTTCATCATCACCTGCGAACAGAACGTCGACGAGCGGAAGGATAGCCGCGTAGAACTCGTGCGCACGGGCAGCCGACCACAGCGTGCTGCGGTAGTTGAGATCGAAAGAGACTCGCACGCCGGAATCTTTGGCGGTGCGGGCAGCCTGCAGTGTCAGTTCAGCCGCTGACGCCGATAGCGCAGGGGTGATCCCTGTCAGATGGAGCAAAGCGGCGGAGCGGATGACGTCCTCGTCAAGATCGTCCGGAGTGGCCCGCGACGCCGCGCTGCCGGCGCGATAGTAAGAGACCCGCGTCGACGTCGGTGTGCGACGCTCCTTAAGCATCAGTCCGGTTGGCGCCCCGGCATCACGAGACGCGACGACCGTGACACCTTCCGCGCGAATCTCTCGTTCAACGAGGTCGCCAGCAGAATCGGCCCCGAGTTTACTCATCCACACCGTCGGCACGCCGAGTCGTTGCAGACCAATAGCAACGTTGCTCTCAGCCCCGCCGATACGCACTGTCATCGACGAAGCGTGTTGCAACGCGCCCACAGACGGTGTGGCCAGCAGCATCATGCTCTCGCCGAAAGTCACAACCGGTCGCTGATCTGTCATCGCGGTACTCGCGCCTGGTCAACAACGGCGACCGTGCGGCGAATCCGCTCTCGCAGTGTGTCGGTCGATCCGCCACGCAGGGCGTCTCCGAGCAGAGGTGAGCCGAGACTGACCGCCGCCGCGCCCGCACGCAGCCAGGGTTCAATTTCATCGAGACCGATTCCGCCCGATGGCACGAACTCGAGGTGAGGGAACGGTCCACGCAGATGTGATCCAAACGATGCCCCCACAGTGCCTGCGGGAAACAACTTGACCGCTGTCGCTCCGGCTTGCCACGCGGCATTGACCTCGGTGGGAGTCATTGCACCCGGAAAGACCGGAACGTCTGCCGCTACTGCGCGCTTGATGATCTCGACGTCGGTGACGGGAGTGACGAGGTAGTCAGCGCCAGCGGCGATCGCCGCGTCTGCCTGCTCCACAGATGTGATGGTGCCGATCCCGATGTCTGCACGCCCAGCGGCAAGCTCACGCAACTGGGGCAGGTGAGCGAGCGTGTCGGGTGTTGTCAGGGTCGACTCAATCGACACGACGCCTTCATCGATTAATACCTGCACCACAGGGGCATAGGCCTGCGCTCGATCGGCGCGCAGCACCGCCACAATCGGCATCTGTCGAAGCCTCGCCGGAATCTCTGACCGCGTGTTCATCGTGCACCTTCCACTGCGTTCGCAACCTCATGTTCGTTTCTTGCCTTCGGCGGCCTCGTGGACTCGCGCACGACGAGCTGAGGACGAAGAAGCACAGAGCGTCCGACTTCGCTACCGGCGCCGCCGTCTTGAGATACTGCTTCTTCCATGGCCAGCGTAGCCATGCGCTTGATCGGCTGCCGGATGCTGGTGAGCGGGGGGTCATAAAGATCCGCGAGGACGATGTCGTCGAAGCCGATGATCGAGACGTCTTCGCCCACTTTCAGCCCGAGGTCTCTCAAGCCACGGCAGAATCCAAGCGCGGTCATGTCATTGATCGCCACAACCGCAGTGGGACGTGCGGCGTCGCCGGTGAACAGATCGTGCGCAGCTTTTCTCCCCACTTCTGCCGCCTCCACGTCGCCAAAAGGCAGGGTTTCGAATCCCGTCCACATCGGCATGTCACTCACGTCCAGACCCGCTTCTTCTATCGCGGAACAGAATCCGCGATAGCGGGCAGCACGGTTGACAGACTGGATAGATCCTGAGACGAACGCGATCTGGGTGTGGCCGAGTTCGAGCAGGTGGGATGCTGCGAGGTACCCGCCGACATGGTTGTCGATGCTGACACTCACGACAGATTCTGGGTCGCCCGGCTGGGCAGGGCGGTCAAACGTGACGAGTTGCAGACCTTCATCGATGACGTTCGAGATGTAGTCAAGCGAAGCAAGCGAGGTGCACAAAATGATGCCTCGCACGCCGTCTTCCCAGAGTTCTTCGACGTAGCGCCGCTCGCGATCGGGGTCTCGTTCACTGTTGCACAGCAGCACGCTCGAACCGGCTGCCACTGCGGCCAGCTCGATCTCGCGGGCGAACGCGCCCCAAAAGGGGTTGCCCACCGAGGGCACCACAAGACCGATGGTCTGGGTGCGCCCGTTGCGCAGTTGGCGAGCTGCGCGGTTGGGTCGGTAGCCGAGCTCGGCAATCGCTTTGTCGATGCGCTCTCGCGTGGCTTGCACCATGCGGTCGGATCGACCGTTGAGCACGTTGGAGACAGTGCTTGCGGATACACCAGCGGCCTTCGCCACTTGCTGGATGGTTACTTTCGCCAAACCGCATCTCCTTCGATCGGTGTCATGAACAGCATACTACGGAAGTGGTGTAACGATTTACTAACTCGACACTAGATTTCACCGTGCAATAGCCGCGCGAATTCATGAGTTTCCGATAACCACATGATTTCACGGGTTGACTCGGCCCCAGAGGTCGTTTATGTTCAGTGCATCGTTACACCGCTCCCATCGCGCAAGATCCCCTCGGAAGCGGAACGCGAGACGAAGTCGTCCTCGTGAGGCAGAGTCGCCATCCATCTGTAACAACCGAAAGGACCAACATGAAGTCCCCCACTGTTGTCCGCGCCGCCGGCATTGTTGCCGTCACCGCGCTCACCGTTGCTCTCGCAGCATGCTCATCCGGAGACACCGATGCTTCGGTCGACCCAGACGAGGTCAGCGGCGAGATCACGTTGCTCACCCCGATCTTCGAGGGCTCGCCCGGACAGGAGCTTCTTGAAGGGGAGTTGCTGCCCCAGTTCTACGAGGAGTACCCCAACGTCACCGTGAGCGTTGACTACACCACCTACGGAAACCTCAACGAGAAGCTGACGACCGCTGTGGTCAGTGGTCTGGTTCCCGACGTCATGATGATGGGCGTGGGTTGGATCGAAGGCTTTGCTGACAAAGGCATCCTCGCTGACCTCAGCGAAGGCGGCCTCACCGAAGAATCGCTCAAAGAGACGTACACCGACGAAATCGTGGAAGCCGGCATGTGGGATGGCAACGTGTACGCCGTTCCAATCATGCTCGACACGCGATTCGGGGTTGCTCGCATGGACATCCTCGAAGAGGCAGGCTACGACGCTCCCCCCACCAGCTGGGACGAACTGATCGAGATTGCCGAGGCGACGACCGTTCGCGAGAGCAACGGCAAGCTGACGCGCGCTGGCTTCGACATGATGTCGCTCGACGCGCGACAGGCATACTTCACCATGCTGTTCTCAGCCGGCGGCGAAATCTTCAACGAAGACAACACCGTTCCCGAGTTCAACGGGCCTGAGGGCGTCGCCGCACTGCAGCTCATGACAGACCTGGTCAACGAGTACGAGGTCGAAGACATCGGCTTCGCCTCGACCGACGACATCGTCAACCCGCTGATCAGTGGCCGCGCGGCCATGGGTATCGCTCACAACAATCTGTGGACGCAGACCCTTGAGGCCGATCCTGAGATGGTCGACAACCTCGAGCCGTTCATCATCGAGGGCGCCGCGCCCGGCATGTTCTTCGGCGGCACGCTGGCCACCGTGTCGAACAACTCGCAACACCCCGAAGCGGCGCAGGCACTCCTCGAGTTCCTCTCGAGCCCCCACGCAGCACTGGCAGCGAACGAACAGCGAGGCAACGTGCCTGCTCTGCTCGACCTGCTCGAAAGTGACTACGTGCAGTCGAACCGTTTCGTGCAGTTCGCGATGGAGAACCTCGACGTTGCACAGCGCGAGGGCGGCCCCGCCGCCTGGCTCGAAGTACGCGGTGACGTCGCTCCGGCAGTACAAGAAGCACTGCTCGAGCAGAAGACACCGCAAGAAGCACTCGACGACCTGGCTGCGTTGATGCAGACCGCCATCGACCGCTGATCCCGAAGGTCTGGTCGGGCGGTGCCCGCCATCGCCCGACCAGACCACCTACTCAATCCATCCATACCAATGAGGGCATGATGACAACGACAACGCCTCGGCGCGATAACGCTCGCGTCACACCCCCCGCGGGCGGTGCAAAAACGCAAGCACCGCCACGCAAGCGAGGGCTGACGCTCGCCGAACGCAAGAAGCGCCGCGCCGGGTGGTTGATGGTCACCCCCTCGGTGATCCACATCGGGCTCTGGACCGCGATTCCGGTGCTCGCCACGTTCTATCTGTCCTTCACCGACTACAACGTATTCTCGGCTCCGAACTGGATCTGGTTCGACAACTACATCGAAACACTGTCCGACCCGGTATTCCTCAAGTCAATCTGGAACACCGTCGTCTACACGTTCTGGACAGTCCCTGTATCAATGGCCGTGGCCCTCGTCATTGCCGTGGCTTTGAACCAAGGACTGAAGCTGCAGAAGTGGTACCGCACCGCATTCTTCATTCCGCAGGTGACTGCGACGGTCGCTATCGCGATGGTGTGGCTCTGGATCTTCAACCCCCAATACGGTTTGCTCAACGCGTTTCTTGAGCTCTTCGGACTTCCCGGTCAAGCCTGGCTCGTCGACCCTGACTGGGCTCTTCCCTCGGTCATCGTCGTCGGCGCTTGGCAGGGCATCGGCATCAAGATGCTGATCTATATCGCCGCACTTCAGAACGTCGATGAGTCACTCTACGAAGCAGCTTCGGTTGATGGAGCATCCCCGATCCGCAAGTTCTTCGCGATCACCGTTCCCATGCTTAAACCCGCCACCTTCTTCGTGCTGGTCATCTCGATCATTGGCGCCTTCCAGGTCTTCGACCAGATCTACGTGCTGACCGACGGTGGTCCAGCGAACGCCACCACAATGATGACCTACGAGGTCTACCGCTCCGCCTTCCAAGAGTTCCGAATGGGAATGGCATCCGCTCAGTCAGTCGTGCTGTTCGCGTTCCTCTTGGTTATGACTCTGATCAGCCGCCGTGCAACGAAGGAAGACGACTGATGGGCATCACAACACTGCGCGCTGCCGCGATTGACGACAACAACGCCGCACCGCCACCACCCAAGCGCGGCCACTACCCGCGCGCCAAGATGCGCAACAGCATCTTGCTCAACACGTTCTTGATCCTCGGATCGCTTTTCATGCTCATCCCCTTCATTTGGATGATTCTGACCAGCGTGAAGTCGCCAGCCGAACTCGCACAGTTCCCCCCGACCTTCCTCCCGCAGGAATGGCTCTGGAGCAACTACGCGGATGCACTCAAAGCTGCGCCGTTCGACCTGTACTTCCGAAACAGCTTGATCATCTCGATCGGCCACACCGCCATCACGCTCGTGCTCGGCTCAATGGCGGGGTATGCGCTCGCTCGCGTGTATTTCCGCGGTCGCGAAGTCGTCTTTCTTGCGTTCGTGGCCATGCTCATGATCCCGACCTACACGAAGATCGTCCCGCAGTTCTTGATCGTCAAGTTCATGCCTCTTTTCGGAGGCAATGACATCTTCGGCCAGGGCGGCATCGGCTGGCTCAACAGCTGGTGGGCCCTCATCATCCCGGGTGGCCTCAGTGCCGCCGCGATCTTCTTGTTCCGTCAGTTCTACCTTTCACTGCCCGGCGAACTCGAAGAGGCGGCTCGACTCGATGGACTCGGCGAGTTCCGGATCTTCGCGCAGATCTACACCCCGCTGATCAAGCCCGCCATCGCGACGGTGGGTCTGCTCACCTTCCAAGAGAGCTGGAACAACTTCCTCTGGCCCCTCTTGGTCACGACGAGCAATGACTTGCGAGTCATCCAGGTCGGTCTAGCGGTCTTCCAACAGCTCGACAACACGCTGTGGGCGTACCTCATGGCGGGAACAACGATGGCCACGGTTCCGATGGTGCTGCTGTTCATCTTCGCCCAGAAGTACTTCATCCAAGGTTTCACCAACGCGGGCATCAAATAGTCCTCGACGTCTCACCAGAACGGAAAGAATTCATGCAGATTGATCTCACCGGGCGCCGCACGCTCGTCACCGGAGCAGGCGCTGGCATCGGAGCAGGCATCGCCCTCGCTCTGGCAAAAGCAGGCGCCGACGTTGTGGTGCACTACGCACACAGCGCAGACGGAGCACAAGAGGTTGTCGAAACCATCACCAAGCTCGGCCGCCGGGCCAAGAGCAGCCAGGCCGACCTCACCGTGTCGTCTGAAGCAACCGCACTGGTCGCAGACGCCGCCGAGTTCTTGGGGGGTCTCGACATCCTCGTCAACAACGCTGGCCACCTCGTTGGCCGCGCAACGGTCGAAGAGATGAGCGACGAGCACTGGGATGCCGTTATGGGCGTCAACGTCTCAAGCACCTTCTTTGTCACGCGCAGCGCCGTTCCTCTGCTCAAGGCCTCCAACAATGGCCGTGTTGTCTTGATGTCATCTCTTGCATCAGAAAACGGCGGCGGTGCTGGATCAGTCGCCTACGCGGCCTCGAAGGCGGCCATTGTCGGCTTCGCACGTGGTCTCGCGAAGGAGCTCGCACCGAGCAATGTCACCGTCAACGCCGTCGCCCCTGGCTTCATCGGTGAGACGGCATTCCACAACACCTTTACGCCGTCGACCGCGCAGGCGGGCATAATCGCGGGCATTCCGCTGGGCCGTGCCGGCACCGCCGACGATGTTGCTGACGTCACCCTGTTCCTCGCGTCTGATCTGTCGTCGTACGTGACCGGTCAGGTCATCGACATCAACGGAGGGCTCAACTTCCGATGAGTCTGGTCCCTCTTCGCCGGGGCGGCTGGTGGCACGACTACGTGTGTCCGACGCACGGGATGGAACTCGAGCCGGCTATCGGTTCGATCTACCCTTGCTCACGCGGTTGCCAGCTTCAGGGTGAGCCTTTCGACGCAGCGTGGACGGTCTACCTGCATCAAGGCCTCGCCCGCGAAGCACGCCTGCACGCGCACCGCTACCGCGTGTCCGGCGAAGAGTTGGATCGTCAGCGAGCCCTGCAGATCCTGACCGAATATGCGCTGTTCTACGCCGATGTCGCCTCAAGCGGATGGAACGAAGGCAGTGAAGCGTGGATGCTGCAGGGCAAGCTCTTCTCCCAAGCGCTCTCTGAGGCACAGTGGGCGGTCGGCATCGCTGATTCCGTCATCGCCCTTGCTGCGCGACGCACCTCGGACGAAGAACTCGCTCCGCAGATCGACGCGATGTTGGTGGGCTTGATCGACACCATCGAGCAAGCTCGCCACATTCTCGTCGTCGAGCGTGATGACCTTCGAAGCAACTACACCGCGTGGCTTGACGCGTCGAGGCGCCTGCTTCACCTCGCTCGTGTCGCGTGGAATCTCGCGGCGCCTGACGACACGCTCGAGACGCGCGTGTATGAGCATATGCGTGTCGCCGTCTTCGACGACGGGTGGGAGTGGGAAGGGTCGACCTACTATCACGTGTTCGTTTTGCGGGCGTATCTGCTCGCGCTGCGCGGGATCGACCCTCGCAGCATCCCGACCGACATCGTCGCGATACTCAGCAAAATGGTCGACATACTGCCCGCTATCGCTGCGCCAGACGGACGCTTGCCGATCATCCACGACGGTCCCTACGATCGCATCCCTATGCACCGCGAAGTGCTCGAGATCGTGATGCTTGCGGGTCAGCTCGGCGATCTAGTGGCGCTCGACCCCGTGCAGCGCTGGGTTCGCGAGCGACTCGATGACCAACACGACGGCCTCGAGGATCTGCTCGACGGCTGGTTCGGCGACGCACCCGCCGCGGTTCTGAGCACAGCAGAACCTGCGACCATCCACTTTGCTGATGCCGGGTTCGTCGTGTTGCGCGAACCGCGTGAACGCTTCACTGCGGTTCTCGACGCCGGACCGCACGGCGGTGCACACGGCCACTTCGACAAGCTTGCGCTCTACCTCTACGGCGAGAACGGACCCTGGCAGCCCGCTCCCGGTGTCCCCCCTTATGCGAGCGCGTTGCGCCACGGCCATTACGCCCGCACGCTGGCTCATCCCACCGTTCGCATCGATGGCCACGATCAAGCTGAGGCATCCGCGAGTATCACCCACTGGGATGCCGCGTCTGGCACGGTGAGCGCTACCAGCACCGACGCCTACGACGGGTTCACATTGACGAGATCTCTCGTGCTCAATGAGGGCATCTTGGCCGACGCGTTTCGCGTCACGTCAGAAGACCATTCCGAGCACGAAATCACCCTGGCGCTGCGTCCTGCGGTTCCGTTTACGATTCAAGCGCTGGATGCCACGTGGAAGTCAACCTGGCAAGCATCCGCCGGCTCGCAGCTCGTCGGTGTGCACCTCTCGACGTATCGTTCGACCCTCGTCGAATCGGCGGGCCGCGGGCCCTCCGATGACCCGGCGGCCCTGCAGGCAGTCGGCGACTGGACATGCACCGGCGACGTCGCCGAATTTGTCTCGCTCTACTTTTTCGACGGCATCGCGCCGCGTAGCGCCTCCGTTATCGACTCCACCGCCACCACGACCACCCTTCTCGTCGAGTTCACCGACGGACACACACGGAACATCGAGGTTTCCCGATAATGCATCCCCTCCTCATCAACGGACGCGAAGAGCAGCTGCGCAGCGAACTCACGGGAGCGCGAGCTCCGCAGTTTCGGCGCCTGCTCGAAGAGTGCGAACGCTACAAGTCGATCGCGCTCCCCCAGGAGCATCCACTCGCCTCGATTACTTATTTCGGTCCCGCCGCGGCCAGCCTTGCTCTCGCCTATCGCCTCACGGGCCAAGCTCACTATCTGGATGAGTTGCGGCGCTGGCTCGCTCCGCCGCTCTCGTTCCCCCACTGGGGCAAAGCTAACCTTCCCGACCACGACCTCGACGCCGGGTGGATTCTGCACGGTTTCTCGCTTGCCCTGTCTTGGGCCGGAGATGCGCTGCGGCCCGAAGAACGTGATGCTCTGGAGCAGAAACTGCTGTTGCAGGGGCAGCGCCTTTACTCCTTCGCTGTCGAAACCGAGGGCGGGTGGTGGTCGTCTTCGTACTGGCAGAATCACAACTGGATCTGCTACGCCGGACTCGCCACAGCGGGCTATGCGCTCCAAGGAATATTCCCTGAGGCGAAGGAGTGGACCGAGAGGGCAAAGGCGAACTTCAAAACCGTATTCGAGATGCTTCCCGAAGACGGCTCAAACAACGAAGGCGTCGTCTACTGGCGCTACGGTGTGCCGTGGCTCGTCAGCTACCTCGACATGCTCAAGGAAACCGAAGGCATCGACTGGTTCAAAGAGAGCCCGTACCTTCGTGAGACCTTCTGGTATCGCCTGTATCAAGCAGCCCCGGACTTCGAGCGAATCGTCGACCACGGCGACTGCCACGACCGTCGCAGCGGCCACTCGGTGTCGATGTACTACAAACTTGCCTCTGAGTATCGGCTGCCGCAGGCGCAGTGGCTCGCAGACAAGGTCGCCGAGGAGTTCTTCTGGCGTGAAGCGTATGAAAGTGACGTGCGCCCGGGAGTGCGTGCCGAGGCGTACCAAGAGTTGCTCTGGTTCGACCCAACCGTGGAAGCATCCGGCCCAGAACACCTGCCTCTGAATCGCTATTTCGCAGACCTCGGTCTCGTCATCGGCCGCACCTCCTGGCGCGAAGACGCCACAATGGTCTCGTTCAAGGCCTCACCCGGTGGCGGCCACAAGGCGTGGGAGAATGCGCACCAGCACAAGCTCGACACCGGATGGGTCACGCTCAACGCCGGACATCACCACCCTGATTCGGGAACCTTCGTACTGATCGGAAACGGTTCGTACCTAGCACTTGATGAGGGCTACTCCTCCCGCAAGCTCACCGAGCACCACAACAGCGTGCTCGTCGACGGCAACGGCTTCGTGAACGAAGACCGTTACCACATCTTCGAGAACCTGCCCTATGAGCACACTGCATCGATCCTTACGACCACGCTCGGCAAGGGGTGGACTCACGCGGTGAGCGAGACGTCGGCGATGTACGACCCGTCGCTGAACATCGAGCAGATTCGCCGGCACTTGGTGCTGACCCCTCGAGGATCACTCGTGATTCTCGATGATCTGATTGCACGCACCGCCCGGTCGTGGACGTGGTTGCTGCAGACACAGAACCATCCGCTCAAGATCTCGCCGCTACGGTGGCGCGCTGAAGCGGGAAACGGCGTTATGCCGATCACGTTCTTCGAAGATGACTCACACATCGAGGTCGTCGAGACAGCCGTGCACGCCAACCCGACGTCGTCAACGCCGAGTCTTGCGATCAGCAAAGTGCAGTACACGCTCAAGCGCACCACCGCACCGCGCGAGCGGGCACAGTTCGTCACGGTGCTCGAATCGCAACGATGGGACGATGAGTCCTCAGCCAAGGTCACGTGCGAGGTCGATGGTTCGCAGGTGATCGTTCGCATCACGCGCGGCGATGAAACCGAAGTGGTTGCGCTCGACACTGCTGGTCGCGATAGCTTGATCGATGAACCGCAGATCAGTGGGGTCGGCTTCAACGCCCGTACCACTGGCACTGGAGAGGAATGACCATGGTGCGCGCTCGGCCGCCTGCTCGAAAGTCCCGTTGGGAATCGAGTCTGCTGAGCGCTTTGGCCACCCCCGCGAACATCGTTCTCGGTGGCGTCGCGGCGTTCCTGCTTGGTTTAGGCATCATCACGGCACTCCCTGCAATGATCGCCCTCGCTCGTGCGCTCACGCGGTGGATGCGCGACAAAGACGACGCTGTGTTCACCAACACCTTCCGCGAGTTCGCTTCGACCTGGCGGCGGTCTTTGCCGCTGGGCATTTTCGCCGCGTTCGTCACACTTGTGCTCGCCGCAGACGTCTTCTTCTTGCTGGTGCAGATGACCACAGGATCATCGACGCTGGTCATCGTGTTTGCCGCTGCCGCAGTTCCCATCGGCGTGGTCTTCTTGCTCATGCTTCTGGCGGTGCCAGTGGCCGCATCGCGGCTTGCCGACGAGACCCGCCGTGAGTGGATGAACGAGGTGGGCAACATGTTGCTGCGTCACCCTGGCAGGTCGTTCGCGATGCTCGTGGTCGGGGCCGCCATCACCGTGGGATGCGCACTGCTTCCGACCCTCATCCCCTTCGTCGCACTTTCACTGCCGGTGTACGCCGGACTGCGTATCTGGGGCTATCAGCTCGATAGTCCCGCTGCAGAGTGAAAGCCCCCTGGGCCGGTCTGCGCAATACCCCGGGCGCACTGTGGGTGCTGTACCTCGACACCTTCACCATGGCGGTGGGCTTTTATATGCTCATCCCCCTGCTTGCGTTTCACTTGCTTGAAAACCTCTCGCTGAGCATCGCGTTCATCGCTGTGCTCACCGCGGTGCGTTCGGCTGCGCAGAACGGGCTGATGCCCATCACCGGCTGGATTGCCGACCGCATCGATTACAAAAGAGCGATTCTCGGGGGCGTGCTCATCCGCGCCGCAGGGTTCGCTGCGCTCGGAACGGTCGACACTCCCGAACTACTGCTCATCGCATCGATCCTCACCGGCCTTGGCGGTGCACTCTTTCATCCGGCGAGCTATGCCGCCTACTCGGCGCTCGCCGAGGGGCGTGACACGGTGCGCGTGTACTCCACCCGCGAACTCGTCTCGAACGTCGGCTTCATCGTTGGACCGGTCGTCGGCGGTGTGCTCGCTGGTGCTGACTTCGCCCTCGTCAGCTTCGGAGCAGCCGGGCTCTTCCTCACCGCATTCTTCATCACCCTGATCGGCCTGCCGAGCGGCATGTCGACCTCGGCAAAAGAGCGAACCTCATTTCGCACCGTTTTCTCCGACCGTCCCTTCATGCGCTTCTGTCTTGTGGCCAGCGGGATGTCAGTCATGATCACGCAGCTGTATCTCGTTGTTCCGATCCGCGCCCGTGACGTACTGCCCGGCCCAGAAGGCGTGGGATTGGTCTACACCGGCGCTGCGGTGCTCATGGTGTTCACTATGCTCCCGACCACGAAGTTCGCCACCGCCCGATTCTCGTCATACAAGATTCTGGCTTTTGCGGCGCTGGCCCTGGGCAGTGGAATCGCGGTGATGGGCCTATGGTCATCGATCGCGGGGCTTCTCGTCGGTGTCGGCATCTTCACGGTGGGGCAGATGCTCGCCCAACCGGTGATGAACGCGGTCGCCGCTGGGTTCACCCACGCCGGGTCGGTCGCCAGCTACTTCGGTGTGCTCGGGCTCGCGCACGCCGTCGGCGGCATCATCGGCACCACCGCGGGCGGCTTTCTCTATACCGTCGCGGAGTCTGACAGCTGGGCGAATAGCCTGGTGTGGTGGGCGTTCCCAGTGTGGGCGCTGATCGTCGGCACCGCGTTCGTCAAGCTGAAGAAGTAGCGTGCTACGGCGAGCTTCGCAGCTTCTTGCGCAGATAGATCTCCTCGATACCGTCGCCCTTATCGACTCGTTCCGACTCCACGTAGCCGCAGCTCTCATAGAGCCGAATGTTTGCCTCACTCAGACTGCCGGTGAACAGCTCGGCCTCCACCGCATGGGTATTGCGCTCTGCAGCCTCAAGGAGGGCCTGCCCGATTCCCCGCCCTTGCATATCAGGCGCGATTGCTATGCGCCCGATCAGCAGCCGGCCGCCGGCGCTACGTGCACGTATTGCACCGACCAACCGGCCGTTGACGCGCGCCGCCCAGCCTTGCGTCTCACGCAGTTCGCTTTCGACTTCCGCGAGGGTTTGCGTGAACGGCGGCATATCGACAGAGCGATAGATGATCGCCTCTGACACGAACGCGGCTCGCTGCACGGTCAGCACCTCGCCCGCATCCGCCGGTTGCAGAGCAGAGATGACAATCTCGATGGCCATGTCGTGATCGCCCTTTACGCCGTGCACTGGTCATCGAGCGCCGCATGTGCCGACCGCAGCTCGGCCGCCTGATTGCGCAGATACCCTGCGTACCCACCAGGCGTGCGTCCTTCGAAGCGACCCGACGTGAGCACCTCCGCGGCGTCGCTCGCAACCACCACACCACCGACGGCTCGACACTGCGCGACAAGGCCCACATCTTCATGCTCGGCGACGGCGCGGAATCCACCAGCGACGAGATATGTGCTGGCACGGACACCCAGGTTCGCGCCATGGACGTGACCGTTTGGCTTGCCGGGAATGTGGGTCTGCAACCACAGCGAGCGGTGGCGGCGCGAAAGATCTGCGAAGTCCGGGCGTACCGTTCCCACCACGACATCGTTACCGATATCGGCGAGTGCGCGTTGCGCTGTCAGCCACTGCGGTGGCAACTGGGAATCCGCATCGGTAGCGGCGATCCAAATCCGTTCCGCGTCGATATCGTCGAAGTCGGCGAGCGCGGCCGCAACTCCAATCGCACGCGCAGCCCCCACCGCATTTGTCGCAACCTCGATCACCTCGAACGGGAAGCGCGACGCGATCTGCGCGGATCGATCCGTGCACGCGTCCAGAACGACTCTGACTTCACACGGCAGATCGATCTGCCGTATAGCCGTATGCAACGACTGCAGGCACCGAGCCAGCAAGGCTTCTTCGTTGTGTACGGGCACCACAACAACCACTGCCGCGAGTGGAAGAACACTCATCTCAAACCCTCCATCTGCGCGACCGAGACTGCCGGTGAACGAGTGAATACTTCGAGTACGAAATCTTCTTCTTCGTGAAGGGCTATCCGCGACCACGACATCACGTTTCTGAGCTCGCGATGCACCTGATCACCGGTGAGCGGATAATCCTCGACGGGGTGCCGCCAATGACCTGCGAGCACATAGCCGTCCCACGCGAGGGAATACTCGATCCGTCCGATCGTTTCGCGCAACTCGTCTAGCGACAGGTAGTACCCCACCTCAGAGAGCACGATCGTGTTGAAGGTGCCTTCTGGCCACCACTCGGGCACCATCGCTTGACGCACAGTCACAGCCCCGTCGGCGTGAACACGCGCGATCGTTCGATCGACCGCAGTTTGGGTCGCATCGATCGCCAGTACCGAGCGAGCACGAGAGGCAAGCTGCTCGGTGAGCAGACCTGTGGCACACCCGATCTCAAAGACTTCGCCCAAGGATCGCGCGGGCAGGCACGACATCGTGATGGCACGCTTGCGCTCCTCGTACCAGCGCGTATCGAAGCCCCACGGGTCTTCGTGGCGGGCGTAGAAGTCGTCGAACCACTGTCGCGTCAGCGATGCGTTGTCGGCAGCCACACGTTCCTCCTCGATGAACAGCTCCGTGGCCCGAGAAAAGTGTTCGAGCATCACGGACGAGATAATCGCTTCATCGCCATCAGCATCAGAGAGCTGCTCAAGCTGAGAGCTGTGCGTGCGCATGGCGTGCGCTTTCGCCGCGTGCGCATGCCGAGTGAGCCCGAGCCCGTGACAGCGGTTCCAGGGCATGTCATCGGGAGAACCCCAATGCCAGAGCCACACCGGATAGCCGTAGTGTCTGACCCTTCGCCCCGCAACCACGCGCGCCACGCAACCTGCGGCAATACGGTGGTCGCGATGACCATCACCCGACCAGGGAGCAACCACGACGACGCGTTCCGAATCGGGGAGATCATCGAGGACTCGCACCAGATGAGCGGTCAGTGTGGCTTCGTGCTCGCGCAACGACCCGTCTGGCAGCGAGAGAAAGCACAGCGTGGCTTCGGGCGCCAGCATGCCCAAAGCCCGCGACACCTCGTCCCTTCGGAGCGTACGAAGCTCGGCGGGCGAATGCGTTGGGGAGTGCGGGTGGGAGGCCTCGCCGTCCGTCGCCACGACGACCGTGACGCGCGCGCCGCGGCGATGCACCTCATGGAGCAAGCCGCCCGCGCCGAGTGTTTCATCGTCTGGGTGGGCTGCCACAACCACGAGATGGTCGAGCTCCGGGTCTAATTCGGGTAGCGCTGCGAACCGTGGTTCGGCACGCCACTCCTGCTCTGCAGTTCCCGGCGCCAGATGCGTGAAGGTGACCATCAGTCTGCCTCCGCGACAAGGTCGCGCCCGAGACGCTCGCTATCGCGCGACGCGTGGTGCTGGCGCAGGTAGAGGTGAAGATCGGCGACGCGGCCCGCGTGAGCGTCATCGGCGACAAGAGGGGCCGGGCCGAGAGCAGCATCAGTCTCTGCGAGCACCCGGGTCGCAGAGACTGCCACTACGGACCGTACGCGCCCCGCAAGCGTCTTGGCCTCGGTTGCTCTCACATTTCCAGAATCGACGAGATCCGCGGCCTCGTTCAAAGTGGCGCGCGCGGCCCAGAGCGCGGCATCAGCGTTTCCCAGGTGTACGCGCGCAAGCTGGTCGGCTCGAGCGGACGCCGCCGCCGCGTGCAACGGTTCTGCCACTCCCGAGGCGCCGCCCCACCAGCAGGCCGCGACCGACATGCCACCCCAGGCGAAGCCGGGGCGAGTGAGGTACCAGCCGGGTTCCCCGACGGGCACAGCCACCACATTGTCGAAAGTGATCGGCGCACTGACCACGTCGGGCAGACCGCGCGCGAACCAGGGTCCGGCATGCGCCTCAACACCGGCTGCTCGCAGGTCGACGGCGAAGAGTTGCCGCGCGCCATCGTCTCGAGTCGCGGTGACGAGCGCATGCGTCAGACCGGCTCCGAGCGAGCACCAAGGCTTTGTGCCCGACACGGTCCACCGGTCCGCTCTCTGAATCGCATCAAGGCGCACACCGGCCGCCTCTGCAGCAAACACCCCCCCACGTGGAATGTGTCGTGACCTCGACGCTTTCGAGGCCAGCCGCATCGCCCGCTGCGCCCAGGTCACTCGACTGCTCGAGGATACTCAGCGCATCAAGGTGGGGCTCAAGCATCCTCGCCGCCGAGACGCTCTGCCGTGCGGTCGAGGCGAGAAGCTCCCAGAGTTGCCGGGTACCGCCCTCTCCCACCAGGGGAGCATGCTGTCCGACATCGCGGCACCACTCCAGCGTGGCGGCGACGTCGACCCCGAAGTGGTCGACGTCTGCCGCCGCGCCGAGTGCTGAAGCAACCAGCGGGCTCGCGCTGCCGCGTGGATCGAGCGTCAGCGGCGCCATGTCACGAACGCGCGGGCTTTCGGTTCTCGGCGCTCACCATCCAGGCGAATTGCTCGAGCTTCTCGAGAACCGCATGCAGAATGTCTGCACTCGTCGGGTCTTCCTCGTCAATCGGATCGTGCACCTCGCGAATTGTTGCGACCGTCGCGTCGAGACGCGCGGTGATCAGATCAACGGTTTCTGATGTATCGATCTCACCCTGCGGGAACTCAGGCAGTGTGGTGGTCGCGGCAACGGTATCGCTGCGACCATCGGGGATCGCGTGCAGCGCGCATGCGCTCGGCGACCGTGTCGCTGAACTCGCGAGCGGCGTCGATGATTTCGTCGAGTTGGCGATGGGTGTCGCGGAAGTTGTGCCCAACGACATTCCAGTGCGCCTGCTTGCCCTGCAACTGCAGTTCGAGCAAATCGACAAGCACCGCCTGCATTTTCTCTCGCAGGCCCTTGGATGCGACGAAACCCTTCTCGGCATTCTGGCGTCGTGTGCTTTTGGCACCCGCGCCTCCGGGGGCTGAACGGCGATTGTTTTTCTGTTCAGATGTGGACTCAGTAGCCATGGTGTTGAACCTCCTGCAGGGAGACTACGAGCCAGCTGCACCATCTGTCTCCGGCTTGACAACCCGGTGAACGGCGGCTAATCCTCTTGACTGTGCCGTCCGATCACCAACTGGTGAGAAGCAGATGTTGCACCACGATCGCAAAGGTCAACTGCCCGGCTAGGCCCCATCGGCGCCAGCGTTCAGAGAGCAAAGCTGTGCCGACGAGCAACCATGGCACAAACGGCAACCAGATTCGCTCGACTTCTGCTTTGCTCATCTGCGAAAGGTCAGCCAACAGCACTGTGATGAATGCGGCTGTCACCAAGAAGATGATCACCCGTTCGGCCGTGATCGCTGAGCGCACTCGCGGCAACCGCTGGATCGCTATCGCAACGGCAGCGCCCACAAGTGGGCCGGCGCTAAAGGAGAGCGCTGCGAAGTTTCCCCACATCCAGTACCAGGCCGGACGACGGCTAGCGATTCCGTCCCAGTAGCGCTCGACCAGAACCGGATAGGCATCCCACCACACGAAGCCACCGGCCACGAACGCAAGCACGACGAGAACAGCCGCGACGGCTGCCCAGGGCAAGGGCGTCCAGTTGCGCGCGACCAGCAGCACGGCCACGGCGAGCACACCGAGCAGCGGCAGGCCGTACGACATCATCACGCAATAGCCGAGAACCAAGCCCGCCCCTACCGCCCACAGCGCGGTTCGCCCCCACGACTTTGCCATCGCTGCATACGCGAGCAGACACAATCCCCACGCGGCTACCGCCCCAAACATTGCGTCCGCGGAGACAGACATCCAGATCGCCGCTGGTCCGAGGGCGATCAGCGGCGCAGCTTTGCGCGCGGCGCTTTCTGCGCCGAGGCGGCGGAGCGTCGCCATAACCGCAACCGAGGTCGTCGCAGCAATCACGGTGACGACCAGCCCCGCAGCCAGTCCGCTGCCGAGGCCGATGTTCACCAAAATCACGAAGAACAGCAGCGCCCCGGGCGGGTGACCGGCAATGTGGACGGGCCAGTTGTCGACCGAGTCCAGCGGAATATGCGCGATGTACCGGCTCAGCACTGCGCCGAAGTCGGTGACCTCCCGCGCCGTGCGCAAATACTCGTACTGGTGCTCAAGAATCGTGCTGATGCCGTCGAGGCCGTCCACGGTGGCAAGAGCCAGCATCCAAAACAGGCTCGCTCCGAACGCGACGAGCAACAACCATCGCCAGCGAAGCCGCGCCGCAAGAACCGAGGCATAGCGAATCGCGAACCCAGCGAAGACGATGGCAGCGATCGTTCCCGGGCCGACCCGCGGCATCCACTGCGCGTGGATTGGCGGAAAGTACCTGATGTGCACGTTGAGGCCGGTGACGAAGGGCACGAGCATGGCGAGGGTGATGAGCCCCAGCGAGATGCCCAATCCAATCCACGGGGCCGCCGTGGCGGCACGACTGCGCGGCGTAGCCGCGGCGAAGGGTTCGGTCGTCACTCTTAGAGGTTAGAGAGTGACGCCGAAAACCTCGGGAACAAGACCTTACGAGTCTCGAACGTGAAGCGTTTCTGCTTCGTCACATTCCCTGCCCACACCCGCGCACCAGGCCGCATAGAGTCGGCACGAGAAGGAGGTGGCACTATGCCCGTTGCCGCGCGCGTGCAAAGAACGCTGCACCAAGTGAGGCACTCCGTTGCCGCGCCCGACCGCAATCCGCGCATGGCTGTCGTCATCGGGCGTCTGCTCGGACTCGCGTTCCTGCTGTGCTTCGCGACCGGGCTGTATAGCCACTTTCTGCAGAACCCCGCGCCGTGGATGGTCTTTCCCACCCGGCCGGTGTGGATCTATCAGGTCTCGCAAGGCCTGCACATCACTGCCGGAATCGCATGCTTTCCCCTGCTGCTGGCAAAGCTGTACACGGTTTTTCCCGAGCTGTTCCAGAGCCCCCCGCTTCGTTCCTTCACCCACCTGCTCGAACGTGCATCGATCGCGGTGCTGGTGTCAGCATCCCTCGTTCAGATCACCATCGGCCTGCTGAACACCTACCAGGCATACGCGTGGTTCGACTTCTCGTTTCGTCTCACCCACTACGCCTTGAGCTGGGTCATCATCGGCTCCCTCGCGGTTCACATCGGCGTGAAGCTCCCGCTCATTGCACGGTATTGGCGCAAACGCGACTCGTATCACGATGACGGATCAGTGCTCGAGCGCGTTGACGAAGAAGATGATCCGGATGCTGCACTTGACGTGCCCGACGAACTGCAGCGTCTGACGGGTGAGACACCGACGCGCGGCGTGACGGGGCGGGTGTTCGCGTGGATGGACAAGACGCCGCCTCCGGCGAATGACTCTGCTGATGCCCGCACCTCTCGACGCGGATTTCTTACCGCGGTCAGCGCCGCTGTGGGCGCGGTCGTGGTGCTCACGGCGGGCCAGTCGTTTCGGATCTTCGACGCCACCAACCTCTTCGCGCCCCGCAAACAGGGTGTCGGCCCGCAGGGTCTTCCGGTCAACCGCACGGCCAGCGCGGCAGGGGTGCTCGAGAGTGCTGTCGCTCCCGAGTGGACGCTCGCCGTTTCTTACGGTGGCGCGCGAGAAGTGTTCTCGCTCGCGCGCCTCGGGAGCCTCCCGCAGCACGAGGTCGTGCTGCCGATCGCCTGCGTCGAAGGCTGGAGCCAGTACGCACCGTGGCGAGGGCCGCGCCTGCGAGATCTGCTCGACGCGGTGGGCGCGCCCGCTGACGCGCACGTGCGGATCACAAGCTTGCAAGAGCGCGGCGGGTTCGGGGTGACCGAGATGCAACCAGAGTTCGTCCGCGATGAGCTCACCCTCGTTGCCCTGCAGCTCTACGGCGAAACACTCGACATCGATCACGGCTACCCCGCCCGGATCATCGCCCCCGGCCGACCCGGAGTGCTGCAGACCAAATGGCTCAGCACGATCGAGGTGATCTGATGAGAGCGACACGCATCGCCCTGATCACTATCGGCATTCTCGCGATGATCGTCGGCGGAGTGGTCTTCACCAACGATGTGCGGCCGGATCAGTACCTGGCGATCATCACCTGGCTGGTTGCCGCGCTCGTCGTGCACGACGTGCTCATCGCGGGTCTGGTGTTTGGCGTTGTCATGGCAGGGCGCAAGGCCGCAACGCGAGTGCCGTTCGCCTCGATCGTGATCGTTCAGGTAGCGCTTGCAGTGGGCGCGATCGTTTCACTGGTCGTGATTCCCCAGATCGTCAAGGACGCGATCGGCACCGCCAATCCGAGCGTGCTTCCCCTCAACTACGCGCTCA
Source organism: Microbacterium sp. NPDC076911 (assembly GCF_040687125.1). Taxonomy (NCBI): domain Bacteria; kingdom Bacillati; phylum Actinomycetota; class Actinomycetes; order Micrococcales; family Microbacteriaceae; genus Microbacterium; species Microbacterium sp. NPDC076911. Next base: position 103,356 of record NZ_JBFBMP010000007.1, read on the forward strand.
ATCTCGCGGTCTTCCTGCTTGTGCTCACTGTCGCCGCGACGGCCGCAGTGCTGCTGCACGCGGTGCTAGCGAGACGGTTGGACGCGCAACGCACAGAAGCGTGATCACACCCAAGCACCCGCAGTGCGCGGCACTGACCGGGTCATGGCGCGTTCGCGCCTCTACTGCTGTGGTGCGCTCGATGCGCGGTCTTTGCGCAACACGACGAACCGCCGAAGACCGTCGGCCCACGCGTCTGCGACGACCAATCCGCTGAGACTGCCCAGACGGGCAAGCGCCGCTGACCCGACGCGCGCCCAGGGGAACGGCGCGCTCTCATGGCCATCTTGGCCGACAGCGGTGTACACCGCACAGTCGAGAAGCTCCGGATCAACATCAACCTCGACCACGAGGCAGCCGTCGTCGGCCATCAGCTCCGCGCATCGTGAAACCAGAGCCGCAGGGTCACCACCGATGCCGATATTGCCGTCCATCAGCAGCACTGTGGCCCACAAGCCCTCGAGCGGCAGTCTCTCAAAGATCGAACGCCGCAGCACGGGAGTGCCATTCGTCGCGGCAAGCGCCGCAGCATCCGCGGAGATATCGATCCCGAGCGCCGCTAGCCCGTTCTCTTCGGCCGCGCGCACCATGCGACCGGGGCCACAGCCGACGTCGAGCAAGGGCCCTTCAAGATCTGCGAGCACCGCCAGGTCGACGGCGTTGGCGGGTGATCGCCATCCTTCAACGTCGAGCACGACCGTGCCAGTGGGGTCATCGATGCGACGCAGCGCCAGGGCTGAACTGCCGGTTGCGCCGAGAAGCAGGGCGTAGGGCTCGTCGCCACCTGCGCCAAAGGAGATCAGCGTGCTCATGAGTCGCTCCCTGCCGCGTGCAGCGCGCTCGCTTCGCTGACGGCGTGCGCGAAACGCGAGCCGGGGACTTCTGCGGCAACGCTGTGCGCATCTGCAGCGAGATCCACGTCGAGCAACGTGACCAGGTGCTCGACGCTGAGTCCAGCCCCTTCGAGCGCCGCCAGCTGGAGTTCTCCGGTGTTGGACTGCGACATCGCAACCCCGCGAATGACGTCGCCGCGTGGTTCACGCATGCCCAGCGCCCAGAAGCCGCCGTCACACGCCGGACCATAGACCACGTCAGTGCGCTCGGGCCATCGCAAGTGGGCTCGTGTCAGCTGAGGGGTGTCCATGCCAATCAGCAGCATCGGTTCGTCGATGAGATCGAAGATCGCACCGAGGCGTTCATCGAGGGTTTCCCCCGTTTGGGGAATCACCTCGAACCCGTTGTGGGGGGTCATCGAGGCATCACCGTCGAAGTACAGAATGTGGCGATCGGCAACAAGCTCGCGGGCCGTATCAAGCGTGTCGGCAAGGCTTGCTGCAGCAATTCTCGCCGCCTGCTCGGGCGTGAACGACGGCGATAGCCGGGTCTTCACGCGCCCCGGTACACACTCTTTGGCAATCACGACGACGGCGGTCATCCGTTCGTCTCGCGCAGAATACGGCTCATGTCAGAAATCGCTGTCGCTGTTCCTCTGACGGTTCCAGTCACTTTTGAGCGTCCCACGCGGGGCGCATAGGCGACATCGGTTTCGATAATGTTCCAGCCTGCGGCGGCTGCGCGCAAGACCATCTCGAGCGGGTACCCGCTTCGGCGGTCTCGCAGGTCGAGATCGACGAGTGCCTGAGTGCGAGCCACGCGCATCGGCCCCAGGTCACTCACCTTGACGCCCGACACGCGCGCGATGCGGCTGGAAAGCGCCCGGTTAGCCACGCGAGCATGCAACGGCCAGGCAGATCGCTGGGTGGGCACTCGGCGGCCGAGCACCAGATCGGCGCCGTCATCGAGCATGGCGACCAGCCGGGGCAGCTCCGCCGGATCGAGCGAGGCATCCGCATCGCAAATCGCGATAATCGGCGCTGTCGCAGCCGCTACTCCGGCAGCCACCGCTGCCCCAAACCCTTTGGCGCTCTCGGCGATCACCGTGGCTCCAGCCTCACGAGCGACGTCTGCCGAACCATCGGTCGAACCGTTGTCGACCACAATCGCACGGTAGCCGTCGGGCACCCTCGACAGAACCCACGGCAGAGCTCCGGCCTCGTTGAGGCAGGGGAGCACAAGATCGACCTGAACCATTCTTTGACGTTAAGCCCCGTACACCTCCTCGTCACCTAGGAAGTCTTACGGATCACAAACGGCGTATGATTCGGCCCGGGATCACGCCCTGACCCGGCGTAATGTGAGTGTGTGATGTCTGAACCAGCCCGATCGTTGGCCAACAATGACCTCACCGACCGTCGCGTTCTTGTCGTCGACGATGACCCCACCGTCTCTGAGGTCGTGTCGGAGTACCTGCGCTCGGCGGGTTTCATCGTTGATCGCGTCTCTGACGGTTTCGCGGCGATCGACGCCGAGGCACGCATCTCGCCAGATCTGATCGTTCTCGACAGGATGCTGCCGGGCATCGACGGCATCGAAGCATGCCGCCGCATCCGCAACTCAAGCTCCACTCCGATCATTCTGCTCACGGCCCTCGGCAGCGAGGATGACCGAATTCGTGGGCTGGAAGCTGGCGCCGATGACTACATCACGAAGCCTTTCTCCCCCCGTGAACTCGTTCTGCGCGTGCGATCGGTGTTGCGCCGGTCGCTGACAGAGCTGGCCCCTGAATCAGCTCTTGACCGTGAGCCGTTCCGAATCGACCCCGCCGCGCGCGTGGCAATGATGAACTCGGCGCTACTCAACCTGACCGTGCGAGAGTTCGACCTGCTCGCGTTCTTGGTGAAGCACCCGAACCAGGCGTTCAGCCGTGAAGACCTGCTCTCACGCGTCTGGGGATGGACGCACGGCGACCTGTCAACAGTTACCGTCCATGTGCGCCGGCTGCGTGAAAAAATCGAACCCGACCCGACTCACCCGGTGCTGCTCACAACCGTGTGGGGAATCGGGTACCGGCTGGACCTCAAGGAACACACCGAATGACCGGCCCTGAACTGATGCACGTAGCGGGCCTCGCGCTCGTCATCACTCTGATTGTTGGCGGCGCCGCCGTGCTGCTTCTGATCGTGCTGCGACGTGCATCGCTGATCGTGCAGGTGCTTGTGCTCGTGTTCGCCGCGATTGTCGGGGTGATCCTCAGCATCGTCGGTGCGTCATGGCAGATGTATATCTCGGCGCACGACCTCACCGTCGCAGTGAACGCAGCGGTGATCTCAGGGGTGGTATCGCTGGTGCTGGTGGCGGGATTGGGTGCTGTTGTCGTGCGCAACGCGAAATCGCTGTCAGTCGCTGCGCGACGAATCGGCGAGGGCGAGCGGGTGGATGCTGTCGGCCCCCAATCGGTCGGCGAGCTGACTGCGCTCGCTGGCGAGCTGGTCGCTATGAGCGCAAAGCTTGAAGAGTCACGCGAACGCGAGCATCGCATCGAAGAGTCACGTCGTGAACTGGTGGCGTGGATTGCCCACGATCTTCGCACCCCACTGGCGGGAATCATGTCGATGGCAGAGGCTCTCGAAGACGAGCTCGCGGCCGACCCTCAGCGCTACCACCGGCAGATGAGAGAGCAGGTTTCTCGCCTCTCGGCGATGGTGGACGACCTGTTCGAGCTGTCAAAGATCGATTCCGGTTCGTTGCGGCTCTCATTCGAAGAGGTCTCGCTCTATGACGTCATCAGTGACACCGTCGCTGACCTGCGCCCCATCTCGGTCGGTCGCGAGATCCGCATCGAATCCGAGAGCGGCGCGACCGTGATCGTGCGGGCCGACCCGCGGGAGCTCTCACGGGCGGTGTCCAACCTCTTGGTGAACGCGATTCAGCACACCCCGGAGGGCTCGCCGATCACGGTGGCCGCGTCGGTGACAGAAGGCCGTGCCTGCGTCGCCGTGATCGATACGGGTGGCGGCATCGATGAAGAAGACCTCGCGCGCGTGTTCGATCCGGGTTGGCGCGGTGCGACCGCTCGCACACCGCAGCCTCAAGAGACCAGCGCAATGTATCCGATGCGCTCAAGCGGTGCTGGTCTGGGCCTGGCCATTGTGCGCGGTATCGCCGCCGCACATGAGGGTGAAGTCACCGTACGCAACGTGCCGGGAGGATGCCGCTTCGACCTGATTCTTCCCCGCGCGGGGGCCCGCGAAGGCTCATTCGCCTAGGCCGAAACGGCGTCTGAGGAGCAATGCAAGCCAGGTGCGGAGCGCAAATTCTCAGTCGCGGAGCGGGGATGCTGCGAACTCGCGCAGCCCCTCAGCAAGATCAATCGACGGCATCCACGCCAACTCAGCGCGTGCGCGCTGAGACGACGCAGTGATGTGCCGCACATCCGCTGCTCGAAACTGACCGGTGACGATGGGCGCGGGCCCGTCGCAGACGCGACTCAGTTCGCTAGCGACGTCGAGGATGGTCGACACCGTGCCCGAGCCGATATTGAAGGCTCGGGAAGGTGCCGCATCCGCTCGCGCGGTCCATTCCATCGCCGAGACGTTCGCCGAGGCAATGTCATCGACATGCACGAAGTCTCTTCGCTGCCCGCCGTCTTCGAAGACTCGAGGCGCCTGTGAGTGCTCGAGCGACGAGCGGAAGATCGCTGCCACTCCGGCATAGGGAGTATCGCGTGGCATGCCGGGGCCATACACGTTGTGGTAGCGCAGCATGGCTACGTTTCCGCCGACCTCATGTGCCCAGATGGTGGCGAGGTGCTCTTGAGCGAGTTTGCTCGCGGCATACACACTGCGTGGATCCAAAATGGCGTCTTCGACAGTGAGAGCTGGGCTGAGAATCTCTCCGCTGGCGGGATCACGTGGTTCGAACATGCCGTTGTGCAGGTCTTCCGCGCGACGCGGTCCGGGGCGCACATCACCGTGTTGACCGACGTAGCGACCCTCCCCGTAGACCACCATCGAAGAGGCGAGCACCAACCGCCCGATCTCAGCTCGACTCATCGCGGCGAGAACCTCTGCCGTTCCCACAGCGTTCGAATGCATGTAGTCAGGCGCGTCGCTGAAATCGACACCCATGCCAACCTTTGCTGCCTGATGGCTGACAACGTGCACGTCTTGCATGCAACGGTCAAGCGACGCCGCGTCGGTCACGTCAGCCTCGATGAATTCGACTCCCTCAGGAAGCTCAGGGCGAGTCTGGTGCACCGAGGGCACGAGCGCATCGATGACACGCACGTCCCAGCCACGCGCCAGCGCCGCGACGACGATCCGGGAGCCGATAAAGCCGGCTCCCCCGGTGACAAGTACGCGGGTCACTGCTTCACCACGGCGTCGATTGCGGCACGGTCGATCAGCTCCCGTGCGGTGTAGTCGGCCGGCAACGCTGTGACAATCCGTTCGATCGCGTCGACCAAGCGTGGCTTCGCTTCGCGCAACACGGCGAAGACCGCGTCGGCGGTTACGGCGTCTTCAGACGTCTCCCCTGTGTCGAGATCTGTGACGAGGCACAGAGCCGCGGCATCGATTCCCAGTTCTGCGGCGAGCGCGATCTCGGGATAGAGCGTCATATTCACCAGATCGATGCCGCCAGCGCGGTTGATATGAGACTCGGCTCGCGTCGAAAAGCGGGGTCCCTGAATGACGACAACCGTTGCGCCGTCGCTGAGTTCGGGGCACGCGTTGAGTGCCACCTGTCGCAACTTATTATCGAACGGGTCAGAGAACGGCAGGTGTCTGACCACGTTGCCCTCGAAGAAGGTATCTGCGCGGCCGTGCGTGCGATCCACAAGCTGGCTGGCCAGCGCGATGGTGCCAACCGGCAGTTCGGGGTTGAGCGAGCCCACTGCGGCGGTAGAGATCATGGCCTTCACCCCCAGCGCGGCGAGCGCCCAGATGCAAGAACGTGCGTCGATGCGGTGCGGGGGAACCGAATGGTCACGCCCGTGCCGAGGAAGGAACGCCACGACGTGCTCGCCAATCCGCCCGATGGTGACGGTCACGGTGGCGCCGTAGGGTGTGGCGATATCGAACTCTTCGCCACGTTCGAAGAGCTCGTAGAGACCAGAGCCGCCAACGACCCCGACCATGGCGTGCGCAGACACGTTTGCAGAGGGAACACCAGTCATCCCCCCACATTGTCACGCCGGCCGCCCGTAGGGCGATCCTCCTCCTTACAAATCGATGACCGCGAGGGCGGCATAGGCTAGGAGAATGGGTGACGACCGCGACACTTCCGAAGAATCCACCTGCGGATCAAACTGTTCGTGCGGAGCACCCTCCCGTGATGAGTTCCTCACGATCGGCGCACCTCCTGCCAAGCGATCCGCTGCGGATGCGACGCCGACAGGCCGGCACGAAATCGCCCAGGTGCTCATTCCCGCCGGCACTTTCATCATGGGCGACTCTTCGGGCGACCGCAACGAAGGTGACGGTGAAACGCCGCAACATGAGGTGATGCTCGACGCATTCTCGATCGACGCCACCTCTGTCACCAACGCCGCATTCGCGCGTTTTGTCGACGCGACCGGCTACCGCACCGAGGCGGAGACGTTCGGCTACTCGGCAGTTTTTCACCTCGCTCTCGCGGCCGAGCCCAGCGACGTCATCGGCCAGCCCCCGGGAACGCCGTGGTGGCTGGGCGTCAGTGGTGCCGACTGGCGGCACCCCGGCGGCCGTAAATCCTCGATCGACGGGCTCGACGAGCACCCCGCTGTGCACATCAGCTGGAACGATGCGGTCGCCTATTGTGAGTGGGCCGGACGTCGCCTGCCGACAGAAGCTGAGTGGGAGCGCGCCGCCCGCGGCGGGCTGGACCGCAAGAAGTATCCGTGGGGTGACGAGGAGCCCGATGCTGGAGGCACATGGCGTGCGAATATCTGGCAGGGGCAGTTCCCTCGCACCAATACGCTCGATGATGGTTTTCTCACCACCGCGCCAGTCCACACCTTCGAGCCGAACGGTTTTGGGTTGTGGCAACCTATCGGCAACGTCTGGGAGTGGTGCGCCGACTGGTTCGATTCGCGCTACTACGGAGTCTCCCCCGAACAGAACCCGACTGGTCCCGCTCTCGGCCAAGCACGGCTATTGCGCGGCGGTAGTTATCTCTGCCACATCTCGTATTGCAATCGCTACCGCAACGCGGCTCGCAGTCAGAACACGCCCGATTCTTCGATGGGCAACGCGGGCTTTCGCACGGTCGCTGCCGCGACACCGCTGAGACCAGGCTAAGACGCCTCGATGGGGTGGTCATGCACTGCTGAGCTGTACATCGTGCCGTTCACGTCGAGATAGATCTGACGCTCGGTGACCGACAGGGTCATCGTGTTGCGCCGGTCGATGCTGCCCACAGCGTCATCAACGAACCCTTGGTCGAAGCTGTGCAGGGTGATCGATGCCGAGTCATGGATGCGCTTACCCACCCATGCGGCGCGCACCTTTTCGGGATCGCGGTGCGTATAGATCGTGGTGCGGTCCGCCAGCTTGCTCGCGTAGTGCAGGCGCGCCGCATCGGGGGCACCAATCTCGATCCACACCGTGATCTTGCCCGTCAGGTCTCGCACCAGCACCGCGGGCTCTTCGGTCGATGAGATACCCTCGCTGAAGACGATGCCCTCTTCGTACTCAAGGCAATACGCGAGCAGGCGCGTCATCATGTAGATCGCCGTCTCAGAGGGGTGACGCGCGACCCTCAGAGTGAGCTCTTCATACACGCCACGATCGACGTCTGCCAGCTGCACCGCGAAGGTGTGCATTGTTGCTCCGAGTGCCATAGGCACTGAGCCTACGCGTCGCCAGCGGCGTGGCTACTCCCCGACAGTGACGCTGCGGTCGAAAGCGACGAAGCCTGCGAAGTCTTTGCCCACTCGCTCCACGGCACCCGGACGCAGATCCGAGTAGCTCCACGCTCCATCTTTGACAACCTTGTCGCCTACCTTCACGTCGAAGTACTGCGCGGCACCCTTCCACGGGCAGGTGTAGGCAGTGGGGCTCTCGACGAAGAACTCCGAAACGAGGCTTGAGCGAGGGAAATACCAGTTTCCTTCGATGTGGGCGAGATCTTCCTGCTGCGCTTCGGCGATGGTCGTGCCGTCAACTACTGCCTTCATGATTCCTCCTGCCGTGCGATCACCGGGTGGTGATCACTGTCGATACGAGCGTATGCCCGTTCCACAGCATCAGGGCCGGGCTAGTGAAGGCTGGATTCGAGGAGGATAATCAGCACCCCGAAAGCGGCGGTGCCCAGCGCACCGAGCAACCTCACCCACCATCGTCCCTCTCGAATTGCGAATGCGACGAAGCCGAGGACCCCGAGCATAGCGGTCGCCGACAGCAGTGCCAAGAAGATTGCACGTGGTGGTGTGAGCACCTCGAACACCCCAAGTAGCAAGAAAATAGCTGGCAGTACCGCTGCCTCGAGCATTCCCACCGATTCATTAGCACCGTGCGTGAGAGACGCCCATATCGTTGCGCCGTCGGCTCGCTCATCAGCATGGTGAGCGAGCGAGTACGCATACACATGCGCTGCCCAGAACACCACGAGAGTGACGGTGCTGAACACGAAGACCGAAGCGACTGTGTCGCCCTCGTGACGGTTGACGGCCATCGCTGCGATTAGGCTCGCGAAGACCAGCAGCCCATAGATCGCAGACGGCGTTCCGAGGTGGCGCAGCAGACGGTTCTTGACCATGCGGCAAGACTATCGAGCGTGCCACCGCGGTCACGAATGCCAGTGGTTGATCGTGGTGGCGCGGGTTAGCGTTGTGGCATGGCTTCAACCCCGTTCGATTCCCTTGATGAGTTCATCGCACTTCCGCGTGTAGAAGCAGCGGCCTTATCGCCAGACGGCACCACCGTCGTGCTCGCCGTTGCCACATTGAAGAAGGATGCCACGAGCTATGAGCGGGCACTGTGGAGTGTGCGCGCGGATGGTGAAGGCGCGCCTCGGCGGCTGACGCGGTCTGCGAAAGGCGAGGCTGGCGCGGCCTTCACTGCGAGCGGAGACGTGCTCTTCGTCTCGGCGCGGCCTGACGCTGAAGGCAATAGCGACGACCAGCCGGCACAGCTGTGGCTGTTGCCCGCCGCGGGAGGCGAAGCACGACCCATTACCGGGCTGGCCGGCGGCGTTACCGCGATCGCCGCAATCGCAGAGGCGAGCGACCGCATCGTCGTGTCAGCCGCGCTGCTGCCGGGGGCAGAGAGCTTCGAAGCCGATGCTCGACTGCGAAGGCGCCGCAAAGAGAAGAAAGTCTCAGCCATTCTGCACGAGACATACCCGGTGCGGTTTTGGGACCACGACCTCGGGCCGAGCGAACCGCACCTGCTCTCAATCGATGTCGCAGACCTCGACGACACCATCTCAGGCGCTGTCAATGCCGCAGATCAAGAGTTCGAAGATTCGCCAGGCAGCGCGACTGCCGATGAAAACCCATACCCGGCAGCACTCCCGCGGCCAAGCGACCTCACTCCTCGACCTGGTCTCTCAGCCAACATCGCGGGTGCCTCGCTCACTCCTGACGCTCGCACCCTCATCGCGTCCCTGCATCGGCATGAGCAGCGCGGGGGCCGTCAGGCTTTGGTCGCCATCGACACCGAGAGCGGCGCTCATTCGACGCTTCTCGACGATGCGGGGGTGGACTACGAAAGCCCGGTCGTCAGCCACGATGGAACGCGATTTGCCTACCTGCGGTCAGAAAAGGCGACTCCCGCAGGTCCGACTGATACCGAGCTCTTCGTCGCCGCACTCGACGGCTCCGCGCCACAGCGACTGGCCTTGGGGTGGGACCGCTGGGCCACCAGCGTGCAGTGGGATGCTGATGACGCTGCGCTTATTGTGACGGCCGACGACAACGGACGCGGGCCGGTGTTTCGCGTGCCACTTGACGGGTCAGCACCTACGAAGGTGACCGACGACGAGTTCGCCTATACGCACGTGTCGGTCGATCTCGCGAGCGGCGACTTCATCGCACTGCGCTCTTCGTGGGTTGCGCCGCCGCATCCCGTGCGCGTCTCGCGCACGGGGGAAGTCACCGCACTGGCGACGCCCGCATCGGTGCCACCGGCGCCCGGTTCGATCATCGAGGCTGAAACCACCGCCGACGATGGAACCCGCGTGCGTGGTTGGTTGCTGTTGCCTGAGAGCGCCTCCGCAGAAGCACCCGCTCCGCTTTTGCTCTGGATCCACGGCGGCCCGCTGGGCAGCTGGAACGCCTGGAGCTGGCGTTGGGCGCCACTGCTGGCGGTCGCACGCGGTTACGCGGTGCTGCTGCCTGACCCCGCGCTGTCGACGGGCTACGGACTCGACTTCATCGCCCGCGGCTGGAACGCCTGGGGCTCCGCGCCGTACACCGATCTGCTCGCGATCACCGACGCGGTGGAGTCGCGCGAAGACATCGACCACACACGCACCGCCGCGATGGGCGGGTCGTTCGGAGGCTACATGGCGAACTGGGTCGCAGGCCATACCGACCGTTTCAAGGCGATCGTCACGCACGCGAGCCTCTGGGCGCTCGACCAGTTCGCTGGCACCACAGATCTCTCGGTGTACTGGCAAGAGATCTTCACCGAAGACGCGATGCGAGAGAACTCACCGCATCGCTTCGTCCGCGATATCGAAACCCCCCTGCTCGTTATCCACGGCGACAAGGACTACCGAGTGCCCATCGGGGAAGGGCTGCGTCTCTGGTCAGAATTGGCCGAGCACCACGCCGACAGCGAGGGGCGCATGGCCCACCGGTTCCTCTACTTTCCAGACGAGAATCACTGGATTCTAAAGCCCCAGCACGCCGTCATCTGGTATGAGACGGTGTTCGCATTCCTCTCGCAACATGTACTCGGCGAAGAGGTTTCGCGACCGGAACTTCTGGGCTAGACGCGGCTCACATCTTGGCGTACCGAGCGCGCGCGAAGCAGAACAACCCGTAGATCACCAGGCCCGCCCCGACGATCCAGAGAATGACCGACCCGAACGGCAACTGTGCGAGCGAGTGCAGCGCAGCATCCAACCCGCCGGCAACTTCGGGATCGTGAGTGACCGCAGCGACCACGAACAAAATCCCAGTGACCGCCACGGCTGTCCCCTTTGCCACATAGCCGACGGTGCCGAATGTCAGAATGCCCTTTTCGGCTTTGTCGCCGGGTAGGTCCAGTTTTTCTTTGAACGCTTGAGTGACGCCGCGAATGATGAAGGCCACGCCGACGGCGGCGACGCCGAGGCCGACCAGCACAAGCAAGAACACGCCCCCTGGCGCTGCTAAGACGGTAGCGCTGAGAGTCTTGGTCGATTCGGATGAATCAGATTGCCCACCGAGAGCGAAAACGAGCGCGGTGCCGCCAATCGCGAAATAGGCCGCTGCCGTGCCGATGTACTTGACGCGGTAGCCCCACTTCTTCTTCGCATCGGAGTCTCGTTCCAAGAACGCTTCAGCGATCTGCCAGATGCCGAGGGCGAATAATCCGACGGCGATGATCCAAAGCAGGGCGAACCCCAGCGGGTTCTGTTGCAGCGCTTCCATCGCGCCGCCCTGGTCGGCTTCGCCACCGCCACCGGTCGCCACCGAGATCGCGATCGCCCCGATCACGATATGCACGATGCCGAGCACCACATAGCCGATCCGCGCCAGCGTGCGGAAGATAGTCGAGCTCTGCGCTTTTGCTGCAGCGTTCTTAGGGGTGCTCATCTTCGCATGTTAGCGCGATGAAAAGCTCCGGTCACTGGGTCTCGCTGCCCCTGTATAGTTCGCGCGACGCCCGCCGGTCTCGAACCGCCTCAACCGCGCACCACACCAGGGTGGCGACGGCGATCCCTTCGAGCAGACCGGCGACTACATCACTGAGCCAGTGCGCATAGAGGTACGTTCGGCTCCACATCATCACGACCACCCAGAGCGTGCCGAGCGCCCAGATGTGCCAGCGCCTCACGAGCAGCGCCAGAGTGATCGCGAAAGTTGTCGCCACTGCTGTGTGCCCCGAGGGAAAAGATGTCGCGACGCTCTCAGCCAGCGAATTGGCCGGTCGCATTCGCGCGATCACTGCCGCCATCGGCGCACCGATCGCTACGACCACCACGAGCGCGATCGCCAGATTTGCGGCATCCCATCGTCGCTTGCGCCACAGAAAGACTCCGACAACGAAGGCGCCCACGACAATCATGCCGATCGTGCCTCCGACGATCGCGGGAATCCAAGCGATCACGACTCCGACCTCGGAGTACGTCGCCACCATGAGGTCGTGCCACCACACGTCAATCGCGAGGGGTTCACGATCGCCGAACGCGACGACGAAGCGAAGGATGACGAACGCCACCGTTGCCACCACGCCCACGACCAGCGCGATTGGGCGTCGCGGGTCAGGAGCTGGTGGGTGCATCACTCGCGGCGGTGCGATAGGAGGGAGCTCGGTCAATTTCTGCTCACTGCACGGCGGCGTACGACGCTGCCAGCCGCGCAAGTCCCTCGTCTATCGACACAGCCGGCGCCCAATCGAGCGCGCGCTGGGTTTCGCGCTGGTCGAACCAATGGGCGGTCGAGAGCTGCTCAGCCAGAAAACTGGTCATCGGTGGTTCGTCGACGCCGGGCTTGATGGCCCACGCCTTCTCAATGCCCGAGCCAGCCGCACGCGCGAGCCACGAGGGCACGCTCCACGCAGGCGGTGTGACTCCCGCGGCGAGGCAGATGCCCGCCAGCAGATCGCCCACCGGCCGTGGTTCACCATTGGTCAGCACATATGCGTTGCCGTGTGCGTCCTCTGCGCGGTGCAATGCAGCCGCGATGCCAGATGCCGCGTTGTCGATGTAGGTCGAGTCGATGAGTGCCGTGCCCCCGCTCAGCAGCGGCAGCCTTCCGGCGCGGGCTCGCTCAACAACTCGTTCGACAAGCTGGGTGTCACCAGGGCCCCAGACGAGGTGCGGTCGAATCGCGACGACCCGCATCGTCTGGCTGTCGCGTGCAAGAGCCAGCAGCTCGGCCTCGGCCTTGGTGCGCGCGTAGTTTCCGCGGGCGTGCGTGGGCAATGCCGGTTCTGCGCCCACACCGGCAAGTGCGGTGCCAGCGTGAGCGACCGAAGGAGAAGAGACGAACACGAATCGGGATGCTTCGGCGCGCTCAGCAGCATCCAATACGGTTCTCGTCCCTTCCACATTGATCGCGTGAAATTCTGCGGGATCACCCGCCAGCGAGACTTTAGCGGCAAGGTGCACGACCGCATCAGCGCCAGCTACGGCTCGCGAGACAGCAGCCGCGTCGGTGATCGAGCCGAGATAGTCGGCGGCACCCTCGACTCCGGAAGGGCGACGTTGCAAAGTGCGCACTTCGTGACCGGCTGCGACGAGTTCTGTGGCAACCGCGCCGCCGAGAAAGCCCGATGCGCCGGTAACAAGAACGATCATGGCGCGCTCGGAGCCTGACCCGACAGCGTGCGATCGGCCCAGGCCGAAAGTCGCGTGCGGTCGATCTTCGAATTGTGCCGAATATCGGTGGGCAGATCGCTCACCACGAGTACCGCGGCGAGCGTCAAGCCTGAATGAGCACGCACTTCAGCGGCGAGCGCGGAATCTGCGAGCGCAGCGCGACGCGCACGGGGAACAGTCTCGACCACGGCGACCGCTTGGCGCAGTCCGTGCGGGCCGACGCCGACAACCGCTGCGCGGCGCACTCCCGCGACGCGCTCGATCTGCTGTTCGGCGCCGACCGGTGCGACCGGTCCATGCTCGCCGACGATGACGTGAGGAAGGCGACCCTCGACCCAGAGCCTCCCCTGCGCGTCGAGGTGCCCGACATCTCCGGTGCGGTGCCAGCGAACATCCGCTCCCGCAACCGAAGTTTCACGCACCGCCTCACGGTTTGTCAGCCACAGGCGGTCGTAGTGGTTCTTCAGATGCGGAGCAGATACGACGATCTCGCCAAGTACGCCCGCGTTGTCGCTCGGCGTTCCGGTCGCTTGGCCGTCCGCGTCGAGAGCGCTCACCAGCACCCGGCCGGCGCCGATTGCCGCGCCCACGCAGACCCCCGACTCCGGCGATCCGGCGACCCGGCGAATGTCATCGAGAGTGATGTCAGCCACCAACAGGCACTCCGTCATTCCATAGGGAGTATGCGGTGTGGCATTAGGCATGAGCGTGGCAACTTGCTCGAGCAGATCGGAGTTGATCGGCGCCCCGGTGGAAAGAAAAGTGCGCACGCCCTTGAGCGTCTCGCGCTGCGCCGCTGTGAGGGCGTCAGCTGTTGCAACCACGTTCATGATGGCCGCGGGCGATAGGAAGACGATCTGCCCTTGAGACTCATGCACCGCCTCAGCGACCGCAGTAGCAGTGAGCGTGCGCGGCGCTGAAACGTCCATGTGGGGCGTCGCCGAGCGAGTGCCGAGCGCAGGCCCGAGCAGGGCGAATGGTGCAAAGCCGGTCACGAGCCCGGTGTCGTGCGACACCTCGAAGTGCGCGGCGAGCGCGTCGCGCAACGCTGAGAGCTGGGCGTGCGTGTAGACCACGCCCTTGGCGGGGCCGGTCGAACCAGACGTAAAGAGGATTGCGGCGTAATCGTGAGCCTCGGGCTCAGCCGGCTGTGGAGCGTGCTTGCCGAAGGCAACAATGTCGGCGAGGCACGTCTCGACCGAGAGCGCCGCCGCAGTGACGCGAGGAAGCCGCGCTGCAGAGATCTTGACGCCGGGCCAGCCCATAGCGCGGGCGGCTGTCAAGCCTGGGGTCTCGCCGATGATGAAGTCGGGCCGTGCCCCACGCACGGCGCGGGTGAGGCCGCGAAGCCCGAGCCCCGCGTCGGCGACGACTACGACGGCACCGATACGCAAGCACGCGTAAAGCACCGCGGTAAGGGTCGGTCCTGGTGGCACGAGTAACGAAACACGGTCGCCCTTCTCGACGCCCATGGCGGCGAAACCTGCGGCCATGTCGCGCACGCGCTCATCGAGTTGACGCCAGCTCACGCGCAGCGGGCCCGCGGCGCCGCTTGACGCCATATCGATAACCGCGATGGCATCGTCGTCGCGACGCGCATTGAGTTCGTGCCACAGCGGCACGAACGAGTCAGAGGCAGGTACTGCCGCGCGCGCGGACGGTTGCTGAGATGCGATGGCCTGTGCGTTGTCACCGAGCCACGTCAACACCGAATCGGCGTACGGACGGTCTTCGGCGATCAGATGACTCGCCCCCTCGAAGCGGTGCACATCGGCGTGCGGCAATCGCGTCACCAGATCGTCGAGGTAGCGGTCGCTGAAGATCGGGTCGTTCGGGCCCCACAGCAGCAGAGCGGGCACTGTCAGGGCTGCCACGCCGTCTGCGATTCTGGCGAGTTCAGCGAAACTCTCGTGTCGAGCATCGATCGGAATGTCGGCCACAAACCCGCCAATCGCCTCGCGTCGGCCCGCGCCGTGATACGGCGCACGATAGGCATCTTTCACCGCTGCTGACAGCGGCGGCGATGCGAGGGAAAGCGTGGTCTCGAGAAACGCGGTGGTGTGAACCGTAGACGCCGCAAGAATGCCGCGAGCGCCCGCCAGGCGAAGCGGCGCGGGAATCGGCACTCCCTCGGGATGGTGAATCGCCGTGTTCAGGAGGGTCACGGCGGCAAGATGCTCAGGGTGATCGACCGCCCACCCCATCGAGACGACGCCACCCCAGTCGTGCCCAAGAGTTGCTACGCGACCCTCCAGACCGAGTGCGTCAGTGAAAGCAGCGAGATCAACAACGCGCTGCGCCAGCGGGCGATGGATGCCCGAGCGCTCTGAGAAACCCATGTCTAGCTGGTCGACCGCCACCACTCGCCACGCTGCCCTGCCCGCGGCCGCGGATTGCACAGATGCGGCGACGATGCGGCGCCACACATAAGACCAGGTCGGGTTGCCGTGCACCGCGAGAATCGTGCCGATCGGCTCCACGCCCAAGCGACGCAGCTCATCGGCGGTGTCGAGGTAGTGCCAGTCGCGAAGGACTCCTTCGTCGACGCCTCGACCTGCGACGGAGCGAATCCGGCTGAATCGCCGATCGAGTCCGGGCAGTCCTGCAGGAGGAAGCGAGGCCGCCTTCGTCACCAGGCAAGCTCCATCATCGCGGTGTTCAGTCCAGATCCCACGCCCATCAGCAGCACGCGATCACCGCGTTTGAGCGTTTCTTGTTCTTCCGACAGGGTGATTGGAATCGATGCCGGGCCGACATTGCCAAGACGCGCGAATGTCGTGGGGACACGGGAGCGATCAAGCTTTGCCGCTTTGACGATCGCGTTTGTGTGCACCGAAGAGACCTGATGTGTGATGTAGCGGTCCATCGACGACCAATTCCACTCGGTGGATGCCTCTTTCCACGCCGAAACGACCAGGTCGAGGCCACCCTTGAGTAAGGCTTTGGCGTCGGTGAACATTCCATCAACGCTACCGACACACAGTTCGTGGAATTGCGTCGCAGCGCGAGTGACGCCGCCGATGATGCGGTGTCCTTCTGGGTGCTCATCGGCGCGCCCGAGAATCGCTGCTGCAGACCCAGAGCCGAGTGTCAGCGAGGCGAACTCACTCATAAAGTCCTCGCGACCCACGCCCTCGACCGAAAGCCGGTCAATCGTGTTGACCTGAATCTCGTCAGCGTCTTCGCCGTTGACGACGATTGCATAGCGAATCTGCCCGGATTCGATCATGCTCGCGGCAAGATTCATGCCGCTCACAAAACCGAGGCAGGCGTTGGCGACGTCGAAGTTAACGGCCGAGGTCGGCAGGCCGAGGCCATGGTGAAGTCGCACAGCGACCGATGGCTCAAGATGCTTGCGCGTCACCGAGGTATTGATGAGCAACCCGACCTCCGAGGCGTCGACACCTGCTTCGGCGAGCGCGCG
Source organism: Microbacterium sp. NPDC076911 (assembly GCF_040687125.1). NCBI lineage: Bacteria > Bacillati > Actinomycetota > Actinomycetes > Micrococcales > Microbacteriaceae > Microbacterium > Microbacterium sp. NPDC076911. The sequence continues at coordinate 120,112 of NZ_JBFBMP010000007.1, forward strand.
CCTTCCGGCCAGCACAGTGGCATCGTCAGATGTCTCGCCCGCCGCCCAGTTGCGCCGCTCGAGCACTCCAGCAACGCGACGTAGCAAACCAGGTCGCAGCCGCAGCCGCTTCAATGCGGGCGCAAGCCGCTCTTCAATGTCATCTGAGGTCGTCACACGGGTGGGCAACACACTTGTGACTGACAACAGCGAGACGTTCGCGAATCGGGTAGTCGCGTTTCCGGCCAACGGTACCTCCAGGTGATGAGGCATCACGCTTGATATTCAAAGAACTAGCCTAGCGCCGCTTGCATGACGCAATGAGCATGTTAGATCGCTCTGACTCTGATACCAGCAATGTGATCGTCCTTCGGCACTCGCCTGATCCGCTGCATTAGCCCCGCGCGGGCAAACGGTCAAGCCCCTTCCCGCTACTCACCGCGACGGTTCAAATAGACCCTGAGCCGCCAACCGCTGCGCGCTCTGTCACGACGAAGGAGAACACTATGGGTGTAGACGACAAAATCAAGAACGCTGCCCAAGACCTCACCGGCAAGGGCAAAGAGGCCGCGGGAAAAGCGACCGACAATGAGCGCCTCGAAGCCGAGGGACACGTTGACCAGGCCGAGGCGAAGGCCAAGAAGGGCGTCGAAGACGTGAAGGACGCCTTCAAGTAACCCGCCAATTCAAAGGTGGTCGAGACCGAGCGTCTCGGCCACCTTTGCTTGCGTCGCACCGCTCGTCATTGTCTTGCTGTGTGACCTGACCAATCACGACAATCGAGCCGGGTCGCCCAGGACTGCTGCTCGTGCCCTTGCCCGTTAGTCGCGCGGGTGGGTCGGCAGGCGCCGGCGATCCCACGAGCCCAAGATATGAGCTTCCATGGCTTGCCTCGCGGCCTCACGATCGCCCGCGACAATGGCGTCAAAGATCCGCTGGTGTTCTGCGTGGGTGATCTCGAACGCTTGCGCCGGGTCGACACCGTGATAGCGGCTGCTCTCCAGCGCGCGCTCGAACAGCCCGTGCGCGACGTTCTCGGCAAGGATGTTGCCCGACAGCTGCATCACCAAGAGGTGGAACCGCACGTCGGCGTCACGGTAGGCCGCCGAGTCATGCAGCACCGATTCCATCTGCTCGAAGCTGGCGGTTAGTCGTGCAAGATCGTCGCTCGTGCGCTTGGCAGCTACCGCGCCCGCCATTGCCGCTTCGAGGGCCCCGCGAACCACGCTCAAGTCGTCGAGAATTCCGAGTGCATCATCGTGGCCAATGAGCGACGAAATCACCAAGGGGTCAAGCAGATTCCAGGAAGACATGGGGTTCACGTGAGTACCGCGCCCCTGGGCGACGGTCACCATGCCTTTTTCTTGCAGGCGCTTGACGGACTCGCGAATCACCGTTCGGCTCACACCGAATTCCTGACTGAGAACTGCCTCTGGCGGCAACGCGTCTCCGGGGTGAATCTGACCCGACACGATGGTTTCGACGAGCTCTTTGAGCACCGTCGCGCCGATCCGGTCGATCGGGACGCGCGGAGTCGCGGAAGAAGAAACAGCGTCGCCGATGGTCACATTCGACACTCTAGACCGTGCCGGGCGCAGTGGACACATCCCACACCGCACACAGCAGACATATGATGTATGCTGTTCCTATACTTGAGTGATTCGGGAGTCGAAGGCGATATGAAAATCACGGGATACCGCTGCTTGCGGACCTTTCACGACTGGGGTCGCCCCGTCGGAGATGCCAACGGCTACATCGATTCGGGCCTCACCGACGTTCCCCTGGTGATTCTCGAAACGGATAGCGGCCTTGAAGGCATCGGCATGGGTTCGCACCATGACCTCGACCGGCTGTTTCCCGCTCTTGAAGGTCAGGACCCTCGAGCCGTGTCGTCGTTGTACGACCGCATGCTCGCACGCGTATTCAAGAGCGGCCACGGCGGAGCAACATTCGGCGGCGTCGGCACATTCGACATGGCGCTGTGGGACCTCAAAGCGAAGATCGCCGACGAACCGCTGTGGCGCCTGCTCGGCGCATCCGACCGATTCGTTCCGGGGTACGCCTCTGGCCTCGACATCGCGCTCGACAACCAGCGCCTGGCGAAGTTCTATGAAGAAATGGCAGATCGCGGCTTTACCAGCGGCAAGCTCAAAGGCGGGCGCGACGCCGCGCACGACATTGAGCGACTCGAGATTATGGCGGATGCGCTCCGCCGCAACGCTGCCGAGCCTGGCCTCATGCTCGATGCAAACGAGTCTTGGAACCTCAAGCAGGCCGTGCGCTACGTGTCGAAGGTCGAAGAGCACGTCGATCTCACGTGGATCGAGGAGCCGCTTCGCCGCTGGGATGCTTCGGGGTTCTCACGTTTGAGCAAGTCGGTGCGAGCAGCTGTGGCGACCGGCGAGAACCTCACCGGTCTGGAACAGTTTCGACCACTTCTGGATGCGGGCGGGGTAGACGTCGTGCAGGCCGGTGCGGTCTGGGGCATCACTCACTTCCTGCGCGTAGCCGTCGCTGCTCATTCCCGAGACCTGCCCGTGAGCCCGGTAGGCCTCACGGCGAACCACTCCGTTGCCGCAGCAGCCGCCGCGGTACCCAACCACATGTCTGCAGAAGTGCAAGATCTGGGCGCGCCCTTCGGGCTCACGATCGACCAAGAATTCAGCGACGGCGGCATCGTGCTTGGCGATGCGCCGGGCGCCGGGATCTCGATCGACGAGGTAGCGATCTCGGCACGACAAGCGTCAGCATCCTGGCTCACTGCGGCCGGCCCACACGTGCGATCAGACCGCACCGGCCTGCGTCTGGTGACCGACCCCACCTGGGGAATCTAGCCGCGTCGTTCGCACCGCAAAGATGCCCCGATCCGTGCGGATCGGGGCATCTTTCGTTAACGCTCCCACCACGCAGAACGTCCCCGTGCAATGCATACACGGGGACGTTCTGGCTGGTGACAAACGCGACTATTCCTTGGTGCCACCCGCCGTGAGACCACTCACGAGGAACCGCTGCGAGAACAAGAAGATGATCAGCACCGGAGCCACCGAGAGAATCGTGGCCAAGGCAAGCACCGGCAACGAAATCGTGACCGATCCAGAAGTCGTCGGATTGAACAACGGCACGTTCGAGAGCAACTCCGCCAACCCGACCTGAATAGGCGACTTTCTTCCCGGCACCATAACGAAAGGCAGGAAGTAGTTGTTCCAGTTCGCCACAAGGCTGAAGAAGCCCACGAGGGCGATCACCGGGGTGGCCAGTGGCATTGCAATCTTCGTGAAGACGCGGAACTCACCTGCGCCGTCGATGCGCGCAGCATTGAGCAAGTCTTGCGAGACCGCCGTGGAGAAATAGATGTACGTCAGATAGACACCGAACGGATAGAACGAGAACGGCAAGATCACCGACCATGCGGTGCCGACCAGGCCCACAGCGCTGAGCTCAAGGAAGATCGGCAGCACCAGGGCGGTGTTGGGGATCAGCATCACGATCAGCGTTGTCATGAGAAGAAGCTTGCGTCCCCGGAACTCCACCATGGCAAGGGCATATCCGGCGGGGATGCTCACCAGAAGCGTGATGACAAGAGCGACACCCGAATACAGCGTGGCATTGCCAAGCCACACCCAAACGATGCCGTTCTGGAACGCCATCAGTTCGCCCCAGTTGGTGAACAGTGTGTCGAAGCCCCCGAAGCTGAACGGGTTGTCGAGCAAGAGCTCGCGAGCCGTCTTGGTCGGGGCGAGCATCAGCCACACCATGGGAATCACGAAGAAGAGCAGGAAGACACCGATGATGCTCCAGGCGAGCACTCTTCCGAGCCAACGGCCAGGACTCGGCCGTTCGGTCTCAACATCTCGCGCGCCGTAGCGCTTGGACTTTCCGTTCTTGGGCCGGGTGATCAATTCAGTCGCGCTCAAAGAGTCCCCCTCGGAAGACGAACAGGGCGGAGAGCCCTGCAGCGACCAGAAGCAACAGGAGCGAGATCGCGGCTGACCCGTTGAAGTCGTTTTGGCGGAAGGCAAAGAGGTATGCCAATTGGTTCAAGGAATAGTCCTGGGGCACGACGCCCTTGGATGCCTGTGACAACACCCGCGGCTCGACGAAGAGCTGCGTTCCGGCTGCCAGCGACATCACGACCATGTACGAAATCCACTTTCGCATCAACGGAATCTGGATGTACCATGCGGTGCCGATCGGGCCGGCGCCATCGATTCGGGCAGCTTCCATCACTTCAACTGGGATGTTGTTGAGTGCGCCGTACATGATGATGATCCAGCCACCGGCGCCAGTCCAGAATGCGATGAGGGTGAAGATAACGGGAAGATTGTCGAGCGAGACGGTCTGCACGAATGTCTCAAGGCCGAACAGATGAAGCAACCCAGCAACCGGGCTGACATTCGGGTCAAGCAGAAACAACCAGAGCATCACGCTAGACGCACCGGCGAGTGCTCCGGGGATGTAGAACAAGAAGCGGACTGACGATGACGTCCATCGCACTCGAATTGCATGTACGAGCAATGCGAGCAGGACGACGAAAATTGTCAGCGAGATCAACCACGCGATGACGAACAGCGCCACGTGTTGCACGGCGGGCCAAAAGCGGTAGTCGCCGAAGACCTTGACGAAGTTGTCGAATCCGACAAACGCGCCGTCCTTGGTGAACGCGAGGAATACTGCGTACACCGCCGGTGCGATGCCAAATGCAAGCAGCAACACCGTGTAGCCGCCAGAGAAGGCGTATCCGATGCGGGCTTGACTGCGGTCAGGGGCTTTTCGGCGGCGGCCGACCCGCCGGCGGTCCTCTCTTTCGAGAGGTCCGCCGGCAAGTCCCGCTGCCTGCGTGGTGGTAGTGATGGTGTTACCTATCGGTGTGAACTACTTGGTGGTGTAGCCCTGGACCTGGGCTTCGTTGAGGATCTGCTGGTGCCACTCGGGAACGATGTCTGCGATCGTCTTGCCCTCGGCAAGCGCGGGAACCACAATGGCCGCGTACGCGGTCTCGGCGCTGAAGCTCGGGAAGCCCCAGCCACTCCACACGCTGGACGCTGCCGTCTGCATGGCTGACTTGAAGTCGCCCACGAAGTAGCCGCTCTCGGCCTGCGTGTCGAGCCACGATGACGCAGCCGAGTCATATGCCGGCAGGCCAGAAGCGAGCGTCACAGCCTCGTCTGAAGCAGTTGCGAACTCGAGGAACTGCGCAACGGCGTCGAGGTTCTCAGAGTGGCTGGAGGCATACCAGACGCCCCCGCCGACGTTACCCGTCACCTGGTCTTCGCCTTCCCAGTACAGCGGGTCAGCAGCACCGATGGTTCCGGTAGGCGCGTTCACGTTGTCGGGGTTCTGGAAGATGGCCCCGGCGTACCATGCCGGTCCGGGGATCGCGACGATCTTGTCGGCGTAGTTCTCCACGAAGGTCGAGCTGAAGATGCTGTCCTGCACCAGCGTGCCATTGGCCGACATGCGGTCAAGCATGTCAGTCATGGCAACGGAGTGCTCGTCGTCGAAGTCCGACGAGAACTCTTCCCCGTCGAGCTGGAAGATCGGAGCCTGCGCTCCCCAGTAGTAGACGTAGGTTCCGACGAACGAGTCGCCGATCGAGCCGAGGATATAGTCGGGGTGATCTGCCGCGAGCATCTCTCCGAGTTCTTCGTAGTCCTCCCACGTTTCGGGGATGTCGTAGCCAAACTCATCGAGCAGCGTCTCGTTGTACCAGAGCACGACGGGCGCCAAGTCGTTGCGCAGACCGTAAACCGTGTCGTCGACCGTCATCGGGTCGAGCGCGCCGTCAGTGAAGCCACTCAAGAAGTCATCGCTCATGTATCCCTTGTTAAGAGGAGCGGCAAATGCCTGGGTGCCGTTCGTTTCTTTCGCTGCCCACGATGCGTCGTTGGTCTGTGACGAGAACACGACATCGGGCCAGCCTTCGCCAGACTGGTCGAACAGAGCGATCTTGGTCTGGAACGAACCTGAACCACCGGCATTGCCATCGTAGGTTTCAATGCTGACCGGAACGTCTGGGTTGGCCTCGACGAATGCGTTGGCGATCGGCTCACGGGCCGCGTCGACCCATACGGTGATTGTACTGTCGGCGACCTGTTCGGCCGTGGTGAACCCATACTCCGAGTCCACGCTCGAATCGCCAGCGTCGCCGGATGACGAACAGCCGGCGAGGGCAGCTACGGCAACCAATGCGGTGGCGGTGGTGAGAGTTCGGGTGAGCGGGCGGCGGTGCTGTACAGCCATTGCGCGAGCCTTTCTGGGTCGGCTTCCTTGACGACGTGCCACCGAACTCGGTGGCAACAGGTTTCATTAGATCATACATGTGACCTATGAGCAATGATCGGAAAGGTGGGCGACGCCTCCGCAGCTCTCGCCAGCTCTTGGATTGACACTGCGTCTCGCTTACAATAAAACTCAGTCCCAGCCGTTCGAAGGAGATCCCATGGCCGACGCATCACCGTACACACCTCCGGTCGAGGACTATTCCTTCTTGTTCGCAGACGCATTCGGCGTGGATCTGATTGAACGCGCGACCGGTGGCGCACTGACGGCTGAAGACGCGACCGACATCATTGCGGGCGCGGGCGACTTCGCCGCATCTGTCATTGCACCGCTGCAGACGCTCGGGGACGCATCCGGTGCGCGACTAGAGAACGGCCAGGTGACACTGCCAGACGGCTTCGCGGCTGCCTACCGCGCTTTTGTTGACGCAGGCTGGGTCAGCGCAGAAGCGCCAGAGTCTGCTGGTGGCGACGGACTACCCGGGGCAGTGCGTGCCGGACTCGGCGAAATCTGGAATGCTTCAAACGCCGCGTTCGCGCTGTGCTGGCTGCTTTCTCAAGGTCAGATCCATGCTCTGGATGCGGCCGCCTCCCCCGAGATTCGCAAGATCTTCCTCGCCAAGCTGGTATCGGGCGAGTGGACCGGCACGATGAACCTCACCGAGCCTGAGGCAGGAACTGACCTCGGTGCCATTCGCTCGATCGCGTCACCGAACGATGATGGCAGCTGGGCAATCCGCGGACAGAAGATCTTCATCACCTGGGGTGACCACGACATCGCAGAGAACATCGTGCACCTCGTTCTCGCTCGCACCCCGGGCGCGCCCGACGGCGCGAAAGGTCTCTCACTCTTCGTAGCCCCGAAGTTTCTTGTGAACGACGACGGTTCACTCGGCGAGCGCAACGCGATCACGACGGTCGCCATTGAACACAAACTTGGCATCCACGCCAGCCCCACGTGCGTGCTCGCGTACGAAGACGCGACCGGCTACCTCGTCGGAGAGATCGGCGGCGGACTTGCAGGCATGTTCGTCATGATGAACTCAGCGCGGGCAGGAATGGGCTTTCAGGCCACCGGCATCGCCGATCGCGCGTATCAGCAAGCGCACACCTACGCGGCGGAACGCTTGCAAGGCCGGGCACTCGATCGACCCGCAGGCGCGCCGATCGCCGAGCACCCCGACGTGCGGCGTCTGCTGCTATCGATGTCGACCAAAATCTTCGCCATGCGCGCACTCGGCGTCTACGTTGGCGATCTTCTTGACCGCGGCGAAACCGACCCTGCCGCATCCACTCTCGGCGACTTCTTCGTTCCGATCCTCAAGGGGTGGACGACGGAAGACGCGCAGCAGGTGACCAGCGAAGCAGTCCAGGTGTTCGGCGGAATGGGCTTCATCGAAGAGACCGGCGCCGCTCAGCACTACCGCGATGTGCGCATCACCACTATTTATGAGGGCACGACCGCGATCCAGTCGAACGACCTGGTCGGTCGCAAAGTGATCCGAGACAACGGTGCTGCCGCCGGTGAGCTGTTCAACAGGATTGATGAGACGGTCACGACATTGCGTTCGCTGGATCACCCGACCGCCTCACGCACCGCCGAGCGACTCGACCGCGCCGTGGCCGCATCGCGTCGTGCCACCGCTGATCTCTTGGGCTTCGCGGATTCACCGCGCGATGCCTACGGCGTCAGCGTGCCGTACTTGATGCTTCTCGGCACCCTCTCGGGAGGGTGGATGCACGGCCTCGCGGTTGCCGCGGTACTTAAGAGTGCCGAACCGTCAGCGTCAGATGCGCCGCGACTGGTCGCCGCAGACTTCTATGGCTCGCACCACCTGCCGCGCGTGTACGCGTTGGCCGAAACCGTGGCAGGAGGCGAAATCGTCTAAGAAGCGCGGCACACCCGTCGCCGATCTTCTATGCTGACGGGCGTGAGCTCCCCCACTGGTGAACAGTTTCTCCTCGACGACGGCAACGTCCGTGTCGAGATCGGCGCGCTAGCCGCGGTGTTGCGAGAAGTGCGGGTCGGGGGTGTGCGGATCACCGAAACGGTACCCGCGCACACTCTGCCTTCGCACGGTTGCGGCATCGTGCTGGCGCCTTGGCCCAACCGGGTCAAAGATGCTCGTTGGATGCTCAACGGCAACGTACAGCAACTAGACATCACCGACGTCGCGAGGGCCAGCGCCATACACGGTTTGCTCCGCAACACGGCTTACACCGTGCGCGAGCGCACCGACCGCTCGCTCACCCTTGGTGCCACTGTCTTCCCGCAGCACGGCTGGCCGTTCACACTCGACACGTGGGTCACGTACGCGCTCGAGCACGATGGCATCTCCGTGACCCACGGCGCGACCAATCAGGGCGCGGCGAGCGCGCCCTGGGCGGTGGGCGCGCACCCGTATTTTCGCGTCGGCGAGAACACAGCCGACGAAATGACAGTTCGGATCGCCGGCGAGACGCGCTTGGAGCTTGACGATCGATTGAACCCGGTTGCCGAGCACTCCGTGGCTGGCACGCAGTTCGACCTTCGCTCGCCGCAATCGCTCGCCGGTGCCGATTTCAACGTGGGATTCGGGCAACTAAGCAACCGCGAAGCGCGTCAAGAAGTGGCGTGGCTCGAGGCCTCCGACGGCGCGGCAACTTCGATTTGGGCAGACCCTGCCTTCGGCTGGCTGCAGCTGTTCACCCCCGCTGACTTTCCTGGCGCAGAAGGTCCACACCGAGCCGTTGCGCTTGAGCCGATGACTGCACCGCCCGATGCGTTGAATTCCGGTATCGACCTGCGGTGGCTCGATAGCGGCGAAAGCTTCGAATGCTCCTGGGGGGCTCGATATCGCGGACCGCAGCGGTGAGCTGAGAGTTCTGGCCTCGTCGCGGCGGCAAGACTGGGCATGACTGGCCGCGCGGGGTGGCTATGCTGGGCGCTGGAATGAGGTGAGCGCCGCGTGGACGTCGACGACAACAGCAACTCAGTTTTCACGCGCAGAAACCCACAGGTCTCAGTGCAACTTCGCAAGCTCGTTGCGGCGATGTCGAACACTGTCGCCCTTCGTGGACTCGCAGCACTAGTCGCGGGAACCGCAGTGTTGTTGCTGCCAACGGCCACCACTGCGCTGGTCACGCTCATGCTGATCGCATTTCTTGCCTTCAGCGGCGTCACGGATCTCTTTTACGCGGTCACAGGTCGCCGCTGGTACGGGCGGCGCCTCAACCGATGGCTTGCCGTGCTACGCGGTTTCGCCGCGACGCTCATCGCAACGGTGCTGGGCTTTCTGGTGTGGGCGGGCACAACAGAGCTCACGCTGACGGTCGCCGTCAGCCTTGCCGGTATCTATCTCGGCATCCGTGGTCTGATGTCGGTGATCTCTGCTTTTCTCAATCGGCGCACCAAAGATCCACTCCCGCGTGCGGCAGGCGGATCGCTTGCCATCATCGTTGGCGTGCTCGCGGCCTTCGTGCCTGCCTCACTCGTATCGACGCTCATCATCACTGTGGCGACCGCTTGTCTCGTCGTCGGTTTGATCCTCGTGTCGTGGAGCCTGCGTTACAACGTGCAGGGCTCGAAACTCGACCCGTCCGCTGCGTCGATTCCCGAGTTGATTTGGGACTGGATTGAAGGCTCCGATCTCGGCCGCAAAGAGCGTGCAGTGCAGGCGGGGACGCTCTATCTAGAGCAACCGCAACGACTGACCAAAATGGGCACCTGGTGGATCATGTTGGTGCTCTCTGTCGCGATTGCGACCTTCGCGGTGCTTGCCGACTCGACGGCCGTCATCATTGGCGCGATGTTGGTCGCGCCACTCATGACGCCGATTCTCGGGCTCGCAGGCGCGCTGGTGAACGGCTGGGGCCGCAGAGCTTTCGAGTCCGCAAGCCTGGTTGTGCTTGGCGCATTGGTGGCTATCGCGCTCGCGTACGGCATCGCCGCATGGGCGCCTGTCGCAATCGCCTACTCAACGAACTCGCAGATCGTATCTCGTGTGTCACCGAACCTCATTGATATGTTGATCGCGCTCGCTGCTGGTGCTGCGGGCGCATTCGCGACGGTAAACGCCCGCGTCGCAAGCGGCATTGCGGGTGTCGCCATCGCCGTCGCGCTCGTGCCGCCGCTCGCCGTCGTAGGCGTATGCCTGTATGGCGGGCGTTTCGAAGATGCTGGTGGCGCCAGTCTGCTGTTTCTCACCAACTTCGTCGCCATCGTTCTCGCGGCGGCGGCGGTTTTTGTGCTCACCGGATTCGCGCGACCATACGCCCTGCGCAATCGCCCACGCCAGCTGATCAAGACAATGGGCCCGTTCGTCGCTCTCGCCGGCATCATCTTGTTGCCTCTCATGCTGACCTCTGAGGGCCTACTGCAGAGCCAGACCCGAGAACGTGACGCCCAGAACACGGTGGAAGACTGGCTCGGCGTCGACACCGAATTCGTCATCAGCGCGGTTGACGTGTCGGGCAATGACGTTGATGTGACGATTACCGGCCCGGGCGACCCGCCCTCGGCGAACGATCTGTACGACGCGTTGCAGAAAGACTTCGTCGAGCCCATCACTCTCGAACTCACTGTCGTTCCCGTCGAGATCACCATCATCCCAACGCCTACCCCCACAGCAACCTCGACCCCCACACCAAGCAGCTAATCGCGCGACGGGTGCAGCACGCGCAATCTTCTAAGCTCGAAGCATGAAGCGAACTGCCGCAGTTGCCGCCGCAACGGGAATCTTGCTGGTTGCAGGATGCGCGGCGAGCCCGGCGGAAACACCGCAAGGGAGCGATCTTCCCGATTCGATTCTCTCCATCATGGAACAGCCCATGTATGAGGAGGGCGTTTGGGGTCTCTCGGTCGTTGACGTAGAGACCGGCGAGGTCATGCTCACGCTCAATCCTGACGAGAAGTTTCTCACCGGCTCTACTGCCAAAATCCTCTCTGTTACCGCGGCCCTTGAGGTTCTCGGAGCTGACGCGACCTTCACCACCCCAGTCGTCGCCGTCGGAGAAGTTGCTGACGGCACCTTGCACGGTGACCTGGTGCTGCGTGGCTCAGGCGATCTGACTCTCGGCGGTCGCACGATGGCAGACGGCACGATCGAGGTGCCAATATTCGACCACTATGACGCCAATGCCCTCCCCGGGCTTGCGACGCTCACCACCCAAGACCCGCTCGCGGGGTTGAACGACCTCGCGCAGCAAGTGGTCGCGGCTGGCATCGATCGTGTTGACGGCGAGGTGCTAGTCGATGACCGACTTTGGGATCCGGTCATCGTCGATGATGTTCCGATCTCTCCCATCGTCGTCAACGACAATCTCGTCGATATCGTCCTCGCGCCGGGCCCCGCCGTCGGTGACGCCGCCACGCTCGAGTGGCTGCCACAGACCGCTGCCTACGAAGTTGAGACAACGGTGACTACCGGCAGCGCCGACAGCGGGATCGACATCACGATCGCTGAAGATCCTGAAGGAACACTTGTTGCCTCCGGTTCAGTGCCGCTGGGCGCAGAACCGGTGGTGCAGACGTTCCAGGTCGCAGACCCCGCACTATGGGCGCGAACGTTGTTCATTGAAGCGCTCGAACGTGCCGGAGTAGAGGTGGCTGCCGACGCAGTCACAGCGAGCGCGGCATCCCTCCCAGACGCGGTGGTGCTCGATGCCGCGACACCCATTGCCGAATTCACTTCGCCGCCGTTCTCTGAAACCGCTCGGCTCATCAACAAGGTGAGCCATAACTTAGGCGCCAACCAGTTGCCGCTGCTGTTGGCAGTAGATGCGGGCGAGCGCACACTCGAAGCGGGCTTGGCTATCGAATTGGGAGTACTCGAAGCGGCAGGGATCGACCCCGCCGATGTTGATCTCACCGATGGCCAGGGACTAGAGGGCAACCGGATCACGCCGGCTGCGATGGCAGCATACCTGCGTCACTTGACCACTACTCCCACATTCCAGACGTTCTACGACTCGACTCCTATCCTCGGAGTCGATGGATCGCTGGCCACAGTTCTGCCAGAAGACGACCCGGCAATCGGAATGGCTCACGCCAAGACCGGAACTCTGGTCGCCGGGGGAACAACCTCTGCGTTTGTCTTGGAAACGAAAGCCCTCGCTGGCTTCGTCGAGACCGCCACGGGGCGCAACCTCGCGTTCGCGGTCTTCGTCAACGACGTTCCGGTCGATGACATCTCGGCAATCTTCCAGGCCAACAATGACCTCGGCGCGATTGCGTCTCAGCTTTACCAGCTGTACTAGCTCAGCCGTTCACATCGTCGCGGCGAGTGCCTTAGAAGCGACGCGTGCAATCGCTCGTCGCTCGGCATCGCTGTCGCAGAGCTCGAGCGCGCGGTCGAACGCGAAGCGTGCTTGGTCGAGGCGCCCGGCGTTCGCGAGCATGTCAGCGCGGGCAAGGTGAAAGTAGTGGTAGCTCTCGAGCGCGTCCGCGATCGGCTCTAGCAATCGCAAGCCGGCGTCGGGCCCGTCAGCGAAAGACGCTGCGACCGCCCCGTTCAGCTCGACGATCGGTGACGGCTCCACGCGGGCGAGCACCGCATACAACCGCTGAATGGTCGACCAGTCTGTGTCGCCGAATGTGGGCGCGGTCGCATGCGCTGCGGCGATGGCCGCCTGCAGCTGGTACGTTCCCACGCGGCGCTGTTGCAATGCGCACCCCAGCAGCCGGCGACCGTTCTCGATCGCACGCGCATCCCACAGCGCACGATTCTGTTCACTGAGCAACACCACCTCACCTGCCTCGTCGATGCGGGCCGGACGACGCGCCTCGGTGAATGCAAGCAGCGCCGCAAGGCCCCACGTTTCAGGCTCATCAGGAAGCAGATCGCACATACACGAGGCCAGCCAGCGTGCCTCTTCGCAGAGATCTCCGCGGATCAGCTGTTCGGCGGGCGCCGCGTGCCCCTGGGTGAAGATCACGTACACAACCTTCAGCACATCATGCAGTGAGTCGCTCAGGCGCTCTCGATCGGGAATTTCGAACGGCACCCGAGTGGCCGCGATCTTCTTTTTCGCGCGAACAAGTCGCTTCGCCATCGTCGCCTCAGGAATCAAGAAGGCCCGGGCGATGGATGCTGTGGGCAACCCGACCACATAGCGCAAGGTGAGCGCGACGCGCGCTGACTCGTCGAGCGCACGGTGGCAGCATCCAAAAACCATCGCGAGCAGGTCGTCATCGATCGCGCCCCTGTCGCGTTGAGGCCTTGAGATGATCGCGCGCACATCGTCTTCACGCTGCGCCCAGCGAACATCACGTCTGACCTGATCGATAGCCCAACGCCGCGCGACCGTGAGCAGCCACGCCCCCGGAGTATCGGGAATGCCGTCCGCTTCCCATCGCTCAGAAGCTTGCAAAAACGCTTGTTGCGCGGCGTCTTCTGCGAAGTCGAGATCGCCGAGGTCAGCTCGCAGTGTCGCGACAAGACGCGGCCACTGCGCACCGAAGACCTCGGCGATCTCGGCGTGCGCCATGGGTGCTACTGCATCGCCGACACGTCGAACACAGGGCGGATCTCGACTGAACCGTAGCCCACATTCGGGATTTTCTCGGCCCACGCGATGGCAGCGTCGACATCGGCGACGTCGAGTACGTAGAAGCCTCCGAGGTACTCCTTGGTCTCGGCGAACGGTCCGTCGGTGACCACTGTCTTGCCATCACGAACGCGAACCGTTGTCGCGGTCTCGATCGGGTGAAGAGCCTCACCGGCGACGAAGACACCTGCGTCTTTGACCATCTCGTCGAATGCGAACCATTCCCCCATCTCGGCGGCCTCTTCGGGGGTGCCGGGCTGCGGACCAACGTCAGGAGCGCTGGTGAGTAGAAGCATGTACTGCATGGTCTGTCCTCTCGATCTGGGAGCCGCTCATTTGCGACCCCTCATTTAAGCGACGAACACCAGTCGACCACATGGACACTTCATGCACATCATTTTTTCGTGCCTACTACGCCGGTAGCGGGGCGAGGCTGAGCTCCGCGGCGGTGTGGGCACGCTTAACGAGCACGAGCACCTCATCGAACAGACGCGCGCGCGATCGCGAAACGTTGCCTGCATACACTCCAGGCTCACCATCCACGCTGCGAAGGATGTGCCCGTCTGCCCATACCTGTGTGTCGGCGTCGCCCGACGATACGCGAACGACCACACGCCACGACCGGTCGGCCGCGGTGACCTCGACCGAGTGAGAGGCATCTGCCGCTTCACGCGCATCGGTGCCCACGCCAACTGGGGTGATCTGATTGCCCGGCAAGGTGGGAGTGAGGAACGCTGCCACACGCCGGTGGCTGGCCTGCTCGTACGCACGCGCAAAGTCGATCAACCGATCGTCGCTGTAGGCCGGACCAGCGAAGGTGAGGCCGACAGGCATCTGAGTGTCGGCCATGCACCCCATGGGCACGGTGACAGTGGGAATACCCAAGTGGCGGATCACGCGATTGCCATTGGCATATACGACACCGTTTCGCGTGGCTGCTTCCATGCTCTCTGCACGAGCGAAGAGGTCGGCGCGGCCGACATCACCGGCGGCGGGGAACACAATCGCATCAAGGTTGAGCGTCAGCATCCACTCTTCAAGATCTTCTTTTCGCGCTTGTTCGAGCCCGCGAAGCAGCTGGTCAAGTCCAGGCACGTCATCGTAAGAGCGAGGAAGCCCTTGTTTCACCAGCTCAGCCAACCGCTGCCAGTCAAATCCTCCGCGCGCACGCGTGATCCACACGGGCAACGGTGCGGTATCGATCGGAAAGACGGTGTCGCCGTCGACATCGGCCCATGTGTTCAGGTCGGGGTCGTTGTTGACCCGCAAGAATTCGTCCAAAGCCATCGCGGTGATCGTGCCGCCCTCGATCGCTCGCCATGTGGGCGGCACCAGTTCGCGGGCAACCAGACCATCAGCGCTTGGTCGATCTTCTTCATAGTTCGACACCGCAGGAAAGTCGACCTCAATCACTTCGGCACCGAGCGCCCGCAGATCGGCGGCCGCGCGGTCCCAGAGCAGTCGCACGCTGTCTCTGATGGCGGGCGGCTCGAGTGGTTCGAGGTCTTCACCGACAAACAGCTTCGGAACGCCGATGCGCAATCCATCCAGCCGCGCGGGCCGTGGGCGAGCAAGCGGGCGCGGCAGCACTTCGGCCGGTGACGGCAACGCGACCGTGTTCTGCAAACGCCAGAAGTCCCCGGTCGGGTCGTCGTCGTCGACGGCAAGCACCTCGAGCAGAGCAACAAGGTCATCGATTGTTCGGGTGTGCGGGACGACGACATCGCAGGTCGGCCGCAACGGCCAGTTGCCGCGAATTGAGATGACGCCGCGCGAAGGCGTGTAGGCGACCAGCGCGTTGTTTGAGGCCGGCGCGCGACCCGACGAGACGGTTTCTTCGGCCATGCCGAACGCACACATGCTGGCGGCCGTTGCGGTGCCCGAACCGTTTGAAGATCCCGAGCCGTACGCCGCAGTGATGTAGTCGGGGTTGTACGGACTGCGCGCGTAGTCGTACACACCCGGCTGTATGCCACCGGCTGCCATCGGCGGCATATTCGTTTTGCCCAACAAGACCGCGCCAGCGGCGCGCAGCAACGCCACGCTCGCTGCATCTTCGGTCGCGACAACGTCGGCGAGCGCTGGACTGCCCGATGCCACCGTCATGCCCTTCACCTTGTAGCTGTCTTTCACCGTGAAGGGAATCCCCTCGAGCGGGCCCGCATCTCCTTCAGTTCGACGGCGATCCGATGCGGCCGCTTCGTGCAGACAGTAGGGGTTGAGCACCGCGATCGCGTGTAGGCACAGCCCGGTGCGGTCGTAATAGGCGATGCGATTCAAATACGCGCACACCAGGTCAATGCTCGTCAGCTCGCCCGCGTCAAGCGCTTCCCGCATCTCGTCGATGCTCATCTCGACGACGTCAAAAGCATTCATGACCGCAGTCTGCCAGGTTGGCGTTGCTGGCTCGTAACGTACGCGGTGGTTCACAACGCTTCGGATGCGGCCGATATCTTATGGCAAGAACCAAGAACTGAGCGATCGCCCCAAAAGTCTCTCCAAAAGGCCTACGCTCCCGAATATGGGATCGCATATCGAAGAGTCAGAGTTGCGAGATTTCATCGCGTACACCGAGAACAAGGTGTCGCCCAAAGCGGTCGCAAATCTCTATGGTCGTGCCGAAATGCTCGCCAAGATGCCGATGCGCGTACAGCGATGGATCGTGGCTCACGCCAAAGGCGACGAGTACATGGGGTTCATCGTCGATCCCTACTGCTTCTTCTTGGCCTATGAGATCACCGATGCGGCTGTTGCAAGCCGGATGCTGCCCTCGGGCTATCAACTCGTTCCCACCGCGATGTTCGCCGATGAGACACCCCGCTATTGCGCGATCGTCGGAGCGTTCAACGTGCGTACCTCGGTGTTCGGCGGCGCTCGTGTCGAGCTCTACGTGATCGCCGAGAATGTCAGCACCGGAATGCTGACGTGGGTCATCTGCGACTATGAATCCAACACGATCAACTATGACCCTGGTGAGGGCTTCTCAGCAGCAACCACCAGCCAAGCAGTGATCACCACTTCGCATCGCGGTGATGTCATCATCGACGTGCGAAGCAAGGAGCGATCGAACAGCCTTGCTGTCACCGCGGCTGTTCCCGCCGGCACAATGCAGCCACTTGATCAACGCCTGTGGGTCGATGGCAACCTGTCTGTCGACTACGGAGGCCGGCTGATGCACGAGGGATCTGAGGCGTTCGGGCTGGTCTTCGATCCCGGCGAGATGGCCCAGGCGCTTCGCGTACCCCTCGACGCGGTGACCGTAGAGCTCAATACCTTTGGTGCCGACTTCATGGCGAACGAGCCGTTCGAGTCGGCGTGTTTTCCGTACGCCCAACACTTCGTCACCACGAGCTACCCGCAGTCGAGCCCGATCCACGATCAGCACGCGTTGGAAGAGGCCGTGCGCTCGCATTTGGCCAATGGGCAGTCATCCGCGGCAAAACCGCGCGCCAGTTCTGCTCAGTAAGCTGGCTTCCCTGCGAAAGGGAACGTCAACTATGAGCACAGCAACCGCCCCATCAGCGAACGATATTTCTCACCTGCGCACGGCTATCAAGATCGCGAACGAGTCGGTCGCGGCGGGAAATCACCCGTTCGGCGCTGTGCTCGCCGACCCCGAGGGCGCCGTGGTGCTCAGCGCACAGAACTCCGTCGTAACCGAACGCGATGTCACGTGTCATGCCGAGACGAATCTGGTGCGCCTTGCGATGCGCGAGTACGGCCCCGAGCAACTGAGCGACTTCACCCTCTACACCAGCTGCGAACCGTGCGCCATGTGCGCCGGAGCCATCTACTGGTCCGGGATCGGACGCGTGGTGTTCGCACTCGGTGAGACCACGCTCTATGAGCTCACCGGCATCAATCCAGACAACCCCACACTCGCGGTGCCGTCACGGGTGGTGTTCGGCGGGGGGCAGCGCGACACCGAGGTCGTGGGCCCCGCTATCGAAGACGAAGCTGCCGTCGCGCACGAATCATTCTGGCGCTGACGTCGTAGCGAACTCTTTCACTTTGGCGACGAACCGCTCCGGCTCGACGAGGTGAGGGTAGTGGCCCTGCTGCCACACTTCGTACTTCGAGCTCGGAATTGTCTCGGCCAGCCACGCATAGTATCCCTCGCCAGGGTCGATGCCCACGATGAAGAGATAGGGCACGTCCGAGGGGAATGCGGTCAATTGCTTCACCGTCTCGGCCAACTCTTCAGGCGTCTGCTGCAGCATCGGCGCCCACGCACCGAGCACCACCTCACGACGCGGCGTGCGCAGCCGAGAGACGCGCTTGTTCTCATCGCGCGGCAGTACGCCGCGCATCGAACGGAACACGCTGCTTACAAGAACGGGGAACAGCGGGCTTTTGAGCAGCGGCTCGAGCGACTTCACTTTCTTCTGCATGTCGCCCAGCGCGAGGGCCTGGTCGATGTTGATCACCCCGACGGTCGGAAACAGCGCGCCGTAGGCGGTGGCGATAATGCCGCCCATTGAGTGCCCGATCACCAACGGCACTACCCCGGGCCGAACCGCCTCGGCGGTTGCGTGCACATCTGCGGCCAAAGTGCGCGGGTCGTATGGCGCTTGAAGCGGCGAGTCACCGTGGCCGCGCACATCAACGCGCAGTACTTCGAAGTCGTCGGTGAGGTCAATCGGATCCCATGCTTCTTTGCGCTCGGTGATGCCGTGAATCAACACCACCAGCGGGCCTGATCCTTTTAGGTCGTGTGCAAGCGTGATCGGGGTGGAGCCAGCAACATCAGTCATGGTGCCAATCTAGGGCTGCGACGACGTCAAGTGGTAACCGTCGCAAGGGCCGTCAAGCGCGCGATATCACCCCTGCACTGCGAACGCAGTCAGCTCTACTGGTTCTTGTTCTGCCCGTGACAGCATGATCACACCCGCTGCAGCGATCGCGCCGCCAATGGCAAACGCTAGGAACGCCCATGGGGGCGCGGTGCTCGCCTCGCCGAGAACGGCCATACCCATGGCGACAGCAACCGCGGGATCAACCACGGTCAGTCCCGCGAGCACAACATCCGGTCGATTGGTCACATGAGAGCGCTGAACGAAGAAAATCGATAGCGCACCGGCAACCCCGATCCCGACGAGACATGAAATCGTCAGCACATTGGTGCTGTCGACGATGAAGTCATGCGTTCTCAATGCTGTTTGGATGCGCAGGATCACGGTTTTGCCGAGAGTGGCCACGAACGCCGAAAACACGCCGCCTAGCAGCACCCACATGATGGGCGGTGTGGCCCTGCGGCGATCAACGATGAGAAAGATTGCCGCCACCGCGAGCACACCGCCCAAGACGACCAGCACCTCGATGAGTTCCACATCGGTCACGGCTCGTTGAGTGCTCACGAGCGCCGCCACTGTGACGAAGATGGCCACCCCGATCACGCATACCGCAATCGCTAAAAGCACCTGTTTGGTGGGGCGTTTCTTGAGCACAAGCGCAGAGATGAGTACGGCGAAGATGAGCGCTGTCACGCCAAGAGGCTGCACGACCATCAGCGGCGCAAAAACTAATGCGCCCATCTGCAGCAGAATCGCGCACCCAAGCAGCAAAGCGCCAAGCAACCACACACGGTTGCGCATAAGCGACATCGCGGGCAGGCCTGACCTTGCCGATGCCGACCTGCTACGTGACGCTTGCACGCCACGCGACTGCAGAAGGTTTCCGGCCGAAAGCACGGCTGCTGAGACCAGCGCGAGGGCGATCCCGATCATCGGAAAAGACTCGGCGGTCATATGAAACTCACTCCCTAGCTCTATGTCTCGTTTCCGCGCCTCAATCGCACACTGAGTTCAGAGGCATCGAGCTCATCAAGGACATATCCGATGGCGGTGGTGCTGTACTGCCCCGTCTTCGAAATCTGGTGCGGCCGCTGGCGCATGTATACGAGCCTAGCGAGGCGTGCCTTCGAGTCTGGGTCATCAGCGGTCAGCGGTCAGCGGTCAGCGGTCAGCGGTCAGCGGTCAGCGGTCAGCGGATCGATGCTCGCCGGTGCGAGCTCCGTGAATACGTCAGCAAAGAGTGGCGTGCGATCTGAGCGACAGATCCCGCCGCCAAAACATCGGGCCTTCCCACGATGAGTTCGCGTAGCCCAACACTGGTGCCGTCAGCTCACGTTCGCGGGCAGACAGACCGCTTCTGAGCTTCTGGGCAACTCCCGCGGCAGTTCATTGGCTTCTGACGGTGCTGGGAGCGACGTCGCAGGGGAAGCCGGTCTCGGCATGATCTGTGATCTCACAAAGCACCTGATGCGCCTGCGCTGCGATGTCGGGGCGCAGCGCCCACAAGTCGGTAGTCTCGCCAGGATCAGACTCAAGGTCGTAGATCCGGCCGAACGGCGCATCAGCGGAGTAGATGGTGCCATCTTCGCGGGCGCCCGCAGAAAAGCCTCGGCCCGACTCGGTGCAAAAGTTCACCTTGTACTGTTCCAGCCGCAATCCGAATACGCCCCCCATACTGTGGTGCACCACGGGCAGGCCGCGCGGGCGAGGGAGGGGACTATCGAGCCGAGCAAGGATGTCAACCGCATCTTCTGCGGCCCCCTCGGTTGGCGATAGCCCGGCTGCTGCCAGAATCGTCGGGAAAATGTCGGAGAGACAGATCAGGTCGTCGCGCACCTGACCAGCTTTCAAGGCAGCTGGCCAACGAACGATGAGCGGTTCGCGGTGCCCGCCGTCCCAGATGTCGCCCTTCTGTCCCCGATACGGGCCGTTGGGGCGGTGGTGTTCTGTGTCGCCATCCGCGGGATAGACCATCGGTGCACCATTGTCGCTGGTGATGAGCACGATGGTGTCGTCGGCGATCCCGAGGTCAGCGAGGGTGTCGTCGATTTGACCCACCATCCAATCCACCAGGCACACCGAGTCTCCCCGTAGCCCAGCCTGTGACATCCCATGGAACTGCTCGGGCGGCACACAAGGACGATGTGGTGCCGCGGTCGAGAGGAAGAGGAAGAACGGCTCCTCCTCGTTCGCTCGCTCTTTCATCCATTCCACTGCCTCCGACGTGAATCGGAGGTCTGCTTCGTCATCCCGCCAGCCATCGACCTTGAGCCCAGGATCCTGACCCTGAATGTAGATGTCCCGCGGCAAGGTGGGCAGCCCCACCGTGCGGTCTTGCGATACGAAGGCCGAGGGTGGCATATCCAGCGAGCCTGCGATTCCGAAAAATCGATCGAAGCCGAGGTCACAGGGGCCACCGGCAAAGGGCTGGGAGTAGTCGATGTCACCAGCAGGATACTGCTCAGGGTGATGGAGAAGATCGACTTGAGCGTCGTCGCCAAAGGCCGTGATTCGGGTTCCATCCTTGCGGGTCCAGTCCAGGCCGAGGTGCCACTTGCCGAAAAACCCTGTGGCATAGCCGTTGGCGCTCAGTTCCGAAGCGACAGTACGACGATTGCCCTCGATGATCGCTGGAGCGTGGCTATGCAGCACATGCTGTTTGAGCGGGCTACGCCACGCGTATCGACCGGTCATTATCGAGTAGCGACTGGGCGAGCACACCGCCGAAGATGAATGCGCATCGGTGAATCGCACACCGTCCTGCGCCATAGCGTCCATACGCGGAGTGGGTATTGCGCTGGCGCCGTAGCAACCGAGATCCCCCCAGCCCATATCGTCGGCGAGAATGAGAACGATATTGGGCCGTGCGTTCCGCGGTGACTCAATACGTTCGACCATTTGATCAATCCTTGCTTCATCCATACGCTCCTCCTAAAAGTCGCAGTTGTCCGAACGGAGGAACGTTCTTCTGAGTTGGCTGCAGTGCCCTGACTATTCTTTGAGACCGCCCGACGCCATTCCCTTCGTGACGAATCGGAAGGCGAAGATGATGATGATGAGAGCCGGAATGCCCAGCAGCACAAGTGCCGCGAAGTACTGCGACGACTCGAGAGGCGTCGGGGCGAAAGCGCTCTTGATTACCTGAACTGCCTGCGCTGCCGTAGCGAGTTCGGGCGCGCGGAGGATGAACGACGGAAAAAGGAAGTCCTGAAGCGACCACATCACACTCAACGCCGCGAGATTGGCAAGTGGTCCGCGCGTCAGCGGAAGTGCAACGTGCCAGAAGATGTGGAAGTGATTGGCCCGGTCTATAACAGCAGCCTCGACGATCTCCTTGGGAATGTCGCCCATGCGGTTGCGCAACAGTAGAACAGCAAACGGCAGCGTCAGCACCGCTTCGGGCATTGCTACGCCTATGTACGTATTGAACATGCTCAGCGTCCCGGTGATGAAGTAGACCGGCACCAGCATTGACGTGGCCGGCACCGCGAGGAAGAGGAGCACGCCGTAATACATCGGCTCCCGCCCCCGGAAGTCGATCGTCGAGAACGCATACGCTGCGAGCGCACCGATCGAACACACGAAGAACGCGTGCATCACGGCGATGATGGCACTGTTGAGGAACGTCTGCGGAATCGAGATCCCATTCAGATCGCGAGTGAGTACCGACCAATAATTGCCGATTCCCCCCACCGCCACAGACAGTTGCACCGCATTGATCAGTGGCGCCAAGAAGGCGGCAGCGAACACAACGAGAAATCCATAGATCAGGATGCGATCGACCCGCCGGGTGCGGAGCGGAAGGCGATCTTCATCAACCTTGGTTGCCATGCGCGTCTATCCTCCTTCGGATGACGATCTGAATGATCGAGATGATTAGCGCGATCAGGAGCACGATGATCGCTGCGGCTGCGGCAAATCCCACTCGGTCCAAGCCGAGAGTCGCCTTATAGACATAGGTGCCCGTGATGTCGGTACGCCCGCCTGGCTGTCCGCCGGTGGAGAAGTAGATGATGTCGAACGCGCGGAAAATACCGAGGAGCACCGAAAGCATGACGGTGATATGCGTCGACTTCAGAAGCGGCCACAGCATGATGCGGTAGATCTGCCACACAGACGCGCCGTCCAAGGTCGCCGACTCTATGAGGGATCCATTCACCTGAGAGACATCGGTGGTGTAGTACATGATCGGCAACCCGATCGTGAAGACGAAGAGCACCAGCACTCCGATGTATGCCGAGGTCGGATCTCCGAGCCAATCCTGCGCGAGGAACCCGAGGCCGATGGCGCGAAGCCCCTCGTTGATGGCCCCGTCGCGCGTTTCCAGCATCCGCCCGAACACTGTCGCGAATAGGGCCATCGGAATCAGCGAGGGGAGGAGGAAGACCGCATAGAACCATTGCCGGGCACGGACACCAGACGCCATCATCATCGCCAAGATGAAACCGAGCGTGAGCGCGACGAAGACGCTGAAGAGCCCGAATGCGACCGTATTGATGATCGAACGCAGGAACGAGGGATCAGTGAGCACCAGCTCGAAATTCTGGAAGCCCACGTCGACAGCGTTCTGAAACGTCAGTCCGACGCGCTGAGTGCTGACGACACCCAACACGGCAAAGCCGTAGACGAAGTAGATCGCGTAGAAGGCGAGCAAAGGAGCGAGGAACGCGACTGCGAACCACGGGCCACGCATCGGCGAGCGCCGGCCCGCGCGGCGCGGGGGCCGGCGTGTACCGCGCCGACCCCCGCGCTCGCCCGTGACGATAGCCCGGGTAGTGAGACTTTCTGTCACTGGTCTGAACCGTGCGGGTAGCGGCCCGAAGTCCACTCTTCTTGCATGTACGCGGCGGCCTCTTCAGCAGTCTGCTCCCCGCGCAGCACGTCGAGAATCGCGTTGCCCTCGACTGCGTTGAGAAAGTCCTGCTGGCTGGTGCGCTCCGACGTCGGATCGCCGATGACCGCAGCTGCCGCGGCGAAGCCTTCCTGAGCTGCAGCAGTCTGGAGCACGTCGTCAGGCAGCTGGTAACCGTTCAGGCTGGGAACGAGCACTAGGTCCTTCGCCCATACATCAACACCAGCACCAACGACCATGAACTCGATGAAGAGGCTAGCGGCCTCAACGTTGGACGACGACGCAGGGATCGCGAGCCCACCCTCCGCCAGTGCACGAACAGCCGGCGAGCCACCGTCGACCAGCGGAAGCGGCGCTGCGCCGACATCCTCAAGGTCAATACCGGCGGTTTCGCGGTAGTCCGCAGACAAGAGCGAGTTCTGCCATGAGCCATCGATGTAGAACGCTGCCTCGCCGGCCGCGAAGATCTCATTTGGTCGCGTTCCAGTGAGGCTCAGCACGTCAGTACTGACGATTCCGTCGTCGAAGATCGACTTGTAGGCATTCAGTCCGTCAATCATCGCCTCCTGGTCCCAGGCGCCGTCACCGCCGAAGATGTCATCCGACAGGCCGGGCGAGTTCTGCTCCGCGAAGCCGAAGAGCATTTCCTCCTGCCAGTACGTTTCCCCCTGGAAAACGACCGGGTTGACGTCGGGGAACTGCGCCTGGATGGAATCAACCGCGCTCTTCCACTCGGCCGACGTGGTCGGAACCTCGACCCCCGCCTCGTCAAGCATCGCTGCGTTGTAGTACATGATCGGGCTGCCGATCGAGCCCATGGGCACCGAGTAAAGCACCCCATCGTCAGCGATGCCTGCTGTCTGTGCGAGCATCGACTCGTTGACATCCTGGATCCAGTCGCCCTCCCAGTCTTCGACCGGAAGCATGAAGTCCTTGACGGCGTTGGTCATGGCCGAGACCTGCACGCCAGCCACGTCGATGTCTTCTCCGGCGCTCAGCGCGAGCGACAGCTGCTTCGCGTAGTCAGCGGCTTCGAAGACCCGCAGGTTGACGGTGATGTTGGGATTCTCAGCCTCGAAAGCCTCGATGGCCGCGTTGAGTGTGGCCTCCGGCGGGAACCACGTCCAGTAGTTGATCGTTGCGTCCTCGCCGGTCGCTTGCTCCACCTCCTCGGCTCCGCCGACGCCGCCACTTGAGCCACATCCGGCCAGAAGAACGGCCGTGGCGAAAACCGCGCCAGCCGCAAAGAGTTTCTTCCGCGTGTTCATTGCTATTCCTTTCACTACATTGTGATGTGATCGCGCTTCGGTTGAAGGCGACCTAGGAGGGCCCATACGGTGCTGTTGATCGATGGACTTCGAAGATTGTGGGAAGGATCTCATCGCGGCCCGCGCCGCTATAGCGCTGCAGAATTCGATCCAGAAGAAAATGAGTCGCGACGGTCGCCATCTCTGCGATCGGCTGAACGACTCCGGTGAAGAATGGGTCGAGAACCGTGTCGGTGCGTGCGTTGTCGAATGTCACGATCGACAGATCCTCAGGAATGCTGAGCCCGAGCTCGCGTGCGGCCTCGGCAGCGCCAAGCGCAATGAAGTTGCTCGCAGTAACCAACGCCGTCGGGCGGTTCTCGCTCCGAAGCACACCGAGGGCCATTTCATAGCCCGACTCAGGTGTGAAGTGTCCATACTCGACCGGTGCGCTGTAGCCGCGGGCAGCCATCGCTTCTTCGAATCCCTCCGCGCGCTCTCGGGCAGTGACGATAGCGCGATCGCCGCTGAGCATCGCTACCCGTCGGTGGCCCAGGTCCAGTACGTAATCGGTCAGCTCTCGCGCCGCAAGGTGCGTATCGCATCGCACCACATCCACGTCGTTTTCCGGCATCGGGTAGTCAAGAACCGTAACCGGAAGTTTCTGCCCCTGCACGAAGTTGACGGACTCGGGGGTGTTATAGACCGGCGACAGGATGATGCCGTCAACACGGCGTTCGATAAGGGCTCGCAGTTGCTGCAGCTCTTCTTCGGAGTCGGACTCGGTGTGCCCGAAAATGACGGTATAGCCATTTTCGCGGGCCGCGCGAGTGACTCCACGAATCTGCTGAATAGCAAACGGGTTGGTGATGTCACTGACGATCAGGCCCAACGCCATGGTGCGCTTCTTGCGCAATCCCTGACCGAGCATGTTCGGCACGTACTTCAACGCGGCGATCGACTCTTCGACGCGCTGACGCGTTTCAGGAGACACTGAGTCCGGCTGATTCAACACACGCGACACAGTCATGGGAGCGACCGACGCGTGGTTTGCCACGTCACGAATTGTCGTCATGTCTCCTCCTCGAGCGTTGACTGGTCCGCTTGCCACCGGTGGGTGGTACGCGTAACATCGTGCTTGATGGTACGCATACCATTCATGATTGCGCAACACCCTCGTGAACAAAGGAGTTCTCATTTCTATAACGTCGCCTGCGGCGCCCCCACACGCATCCTTGGACTGGTTCTCACGCGCTGGTTTCGGAATATTCATTCATTTCGGGCATGCGGCTAGCCGCGGCTGGGAGCTGTCTTGGCAGATGACCGGCGGCGTCGAGGGGCAGCATCCGCCCCGGCCCGGCGTGCCAGTCGAGGAGTACTTCGACAACGCGTACGCGTTCGATCCCGCCAGTTTCGATGCGGTTCAGTGGGCCGACGCGATTGCCAATTCGGGCGCCACATATGCCGTGTTCACATCGAAACACCACGACGGATTTTCGATGTTTGACACCGCGCACAGCGACTACTCGATCACGCGCGCCAGCCCGTTTGGCCGCGACCTGATGCGTGAATTGCTTGACGCATTGCGTGAACGCGGTATCAGAACTGGTGTCTACTTCTCGTTGCCCGACTGGCACCATCCGCTCTACCCCGCCGTGACAGAAGAAACGATCACTCGGCCCTACGAATTGGGCAGCTATGTGCGCACAGATGCCGAACAGTGGGCGCAATATCGTGCGTTCATGTTGGCGCAGCTCACCGAAATCCTTACCGAATACGGCCAGATAGATCTGCTGTGGTTCGACGGTGAGTTCGAGCACACTGCCGCGGAGTGGGACTACGCCGGCATCCGCGAGCATGTCCGCGCACTCCAGCCAGATTGCGTGGTGAACGACAGGTGCGTGGGATTCGGCGACTACACGACCGTAGAACAACGCGTTCCGACCGAAATTCCGAACCGGCAGTGGGAAGCATCCATCACCATGAACGATTCATGGGGCTGGAGCGCTGACGATCATCACTGGAAGAGCACCGCCACGCTGCTGGGCATCCTGGCCGAGGTCGTCGCGGCGGGAGGAAACCTCCTGCTCAATGTTGGCCCCACCGGGGAAGGGTTGTTCCCTGGTGAAGCAACCGAGCGATTGGAGCAGATCGGAGAGTGGACCAGTCGGAATCGCGAAGCAATGAGTGGCATCTCACGCGCGTCAGCGCCCATCCACGCCCCGTTGCCAATCGGGGTTAAGGCTTCAGCGGATATCGAGCGCATCTTCGTCTATTGCACTCTGCGTCCGCACGATACCGTGATGATTGCGGGGCTGCCCGTCTCCCGCATTCTGGGTGTTTCCGTGCTCGGCACGGACATCTCGCTCGCGCACACCGGCGCCGCATGGCTGTCAGAGGTGCACGCTGGTGTCAGCGATCCGCTCGGAGACTTGGAGATCACCATTCCTCAAGAAGTAGCAGACTCACTCGTTCCGGTTCTCGAAATCACCGTCCGCACCATCAGCGAGGTTCAACGATGAAGATCACAAGTGTCGAGGTATGGACTGTTCAGGTGCCGGGAGCCGACCCCCCGTACTCATGGCGAACGGGCCTTCAAGGGAGTCCGCCAACTGGCGACCGGGCCGTGCTGCGCATCGGCACCGACGAGGGCGTGACCGGTGTGGCGCTTGCGCCTCGCCCTGGCAGCCCCGCAATGCTCACCGACATCGTTGCTCGGCTGTTGCGAGACGAACTAGTCGGGCAGGATCCGTTGCAACGTGAGTGGCTTTGGCATCGCATGTGGGAGCTCGATCGTTTGGACGAGTTTCCGCTGCCGCTGTTGGGAATCGTCGATATCGCACTCTGGGATCTGGCCGGGCGCCACGCCAATCTGCCCACGTGGCAGCTATTGGGCGGCTTCCGCACCGAGATTCCGGCATACGCATCGACCTCAACGTTCCGCACCACGGAAGAGTTTCTCGACGTCGCAGATCAGTGCATCGACCTCGGCTATCGCGCAATCAAACTGCACGCGTGGGGTGACGCGAGAGCTGACGCGGCGCTATGCATTGCGCTGCGCGAGCATGTTGGGCCAGACCTTCCCCTGATGTACGACGGGTCGGCAGGATTCGACCTGCCGGACGCAATCTTCGTCGGCGAAGCTCTCGCAGATGCCTCCTATACCTGGTACGAAGAGCCGATGCGGGAATTCAGCGTCAGCGCCTACGCCTCGCTGGCACGCTCGGTGAGAGTGCCGTTGCTGGTTGCCGAGACGTCTGATGGAGCACACATGAACTCCGCCGATTTTATCCGCGCGGGAGCGGCAACTTTCGGAGTCAGAGCGAGCACGGGACTTCGGGGTGGAATCACCGGCTCGATGCGCACAGCGCACCTCGCCGACGCATTTCGCGTGCGCGCCGAGGTTCACGGCGGCGACATTCCCAACCACCACCTGTGCATGGCCATCTCGAACACGACCTACTACGAGTCGCTTGTCACATCAGTCGCCGTGCGACGCGAAGCCTGCGTCACCTCCGACGGACTCGTGCTCGCGCCAACCGGTCCTGGGATTTCTTTGCCGTCGCACATCGGGGTGCCCGCCGCTCTCAGCGAGTACGTCCAGAGCTAAGCCGCCCGAGTTGGAGCGCCGCCGCGCTATCCACGGTCAAAAACTGAGCGCAGTCCTTCCCAGGCTTCTTCACGCACGTAAACGGGAATCTCATCCCAATCCGTCGCCCGCACCACTTCGCTGCCGCCCCGCAGACGTTCGCCCGTGAACGCGTCGACCCACCGACCTTCGGGGAGCAACAGCATCCTTTCGGATTCGCCCTCGGTAACCACGGGCGCAACGAGCAAGTCACGACCGAGCCGCCATTGGTGTGGATGCTCCCAGATACGCTCGTCCTCGGCGTCGTCGAAGAAGAGCGGACGCATGAGCGGCTCCCCCGCGAGGATCGCAGCTCGAGATTCCTGCGCGAGATAGGGAACGAGTCGTTCACGAATGTGAGCGAAGCGGCGAGTGACCGGAAGCACCCGATCATTGCTCGTGCGAGCCGCAATGTTCCACGGGGTGCGGTCTCTCGAAGGCTTCCGATGATGGTTGAACTCAGAGTGGTACTGCATTATCGGCACGAACGCACCCGCAGCGATAGATCGCAGGTACAGCTCCGCAGACGGAATATCGCCTGAGAATCCGGCGACATCCCATCCCCAATAGAGGATGCCGCTGGCCGAGGCAGTGAGTCCGGCCGTCAGCGACCAGCGGAAAGCTTCCCACGTCGAATTCTCGTCACCAGCCCAAAAAGTGCCGTGTGCTTGGCTACCAGTGAAACCAGCACGGCTGAACGTGACCGGAGGCTTTCCGACCGAGCGCATGAGGTCGCCGTAAGCCGCCGCATAGGCGACCGGAAAGGTGTTGTTCTTTTCACCGCCGGACTTGCCGTCCCGGTACACGAGATCATGCCCCCACGCATGCTCGCCACCATCGGTCTTGAAGCCGTCTACGCCCATCTCTTCGACGAGGTAGCGACGGCGCTCGGTCCACCAGCGCGCTGCTCGCTCATCGGTGAGATCCGGCATCAGCCCCAACGGAAACCACCAACCGCGATTGCGATACGGACGCAGCGAACCGTCGGGGGAAGTCTCGCGAATCACTGCTTCAGCACGCACCGCGGCGTCTGCATCTGCCTTCGCTTGCCCCTTGGGGTGCGGGCGCATCTTCTGGAGAGGGATCTGCCAGAGCACAAGGCGCACGTCACGCTCGTGCAGTTCGTCGATCATGCCTTTCGGGTCGGGCCACGCGCCGTCCGGGGGGAATGTGAAGTCGGCAAGACATGCCGGCCGACCATCTTCGCGGACCTCATACTGCGCGTCGCGCCAGGTGTGAAAAGTTGACTCGTCGCTCCATGCCTCAATAACCACAGTGCCTACGGGAATATCGTGCTCACGATGAGCCTCAATCTGCCTCATCACCTCGGCCTGGGTGTTCCACTCGTTTCCGCTTCCCCAGAGCCTAAACACCCAGTCCGGTAACTCTTCAGGCCGACCGACTTCGCTCAAAAACGAATCCAGCACGCCACGGGGGCGCCCCCGATACAGCGCGAGATCGACTAGATCTGTCGCGGCGCTTTCAGCATCCACTTCGACCTCGATAACGAGCTGGTCAGAAACGCTTGCCCCGACGTCGAACCAGACGCGCCGAGATGTGCGGACGTGAAAGCCCCACCCCGCACCTCCAACAACGTGGGCGAAGGGCATCGGCATATACGTCTTGCGCTCGGCTCCCTGGCTCTTGTACTGCTCGAAAACCATCGAATCGAGCGTGAGACCACGCTGATCGAGCTGGTCGAAACGCTCACCGAAACCGACGACCTTCTCACCTGCGGCAAGCTCAAGAGCGAAACGCACACGGTGGATGCGCTCCCCATCGTCGAGAACCGCCCCTGTGCCCGCAATCGCGGCACCAGGAATGGCGACGGTCGGACGCCAGCCAGCCACGCGCACCCAGAACCAGCGCGTCGATCCACCGTCAGATGTGAAGCGGTAGCGAAGCGTCGCTCCGGCCTCGAGATCGAGCAGGGTGATGCTCCACCCTCCCGATGCGCGAGCGAGCCGAGCTTGAGCTGAAGCGAGGTGGCCGCCATCGATGACCTGTCCGCGGCTACGCCGTTCGGAGCGCTCGAGCGCCAGCGCACGGGGCGGAGCGCCGTCAATCGAGAGCTCTAGCGACACCTCGGTCACGTCGTTCGTGGCAAACACGCCGAGTACGAGAGGTTCGCCCTGAACGGGAATGACGGGGTCACGCTGTTCTGTGTCAACGGAGTAGGGGTGACCGGATCCACCCGGACGATGACGGATCATTTTGCAACCTCCACGCCGAGCTCCACTGCAAGTCGCACCAGCATCGCATGCGACCACAGCAAAGGTGTGGCCACGGTGCCCCACCGTTCGAGCCACTCCGACCTATCGTCCGGATGAAACAGGTGTCCGTCGACCTGTTCCGGAAGAAAGCCATCTTGCGTGACAGCGGATGCTGCCCATTCGAGCAACTCAGCCGCGCGTTGATCATCGCCAGCTGCGTGCCAGGCGAGGCCGAGCATGCACGACAGCAATGGCCAGCGACCTCCGCCATAGAAGCGATCACCGACGAAACGGTGCACCCCACTATTAACGGTCAGTTCTTCCTCGATGCGCCGAAGAGTCGGCTGGCAGAGAGCGTCATCGCCGCTGAATAGTCCGATGGGCCCGAAAAGGGATGCCAAGCTCGCGTCCACGCGTTGCTCCCCGACCCACTTGACGAGACGCCCTTCGAACACCCCGTGAGTGCGAATGCGCGCCTCAATAGCCCTCGCCGTCGACGCGGCAAGATGGCGACGATCATCGTCGAGAGAAGCGAGCCCTGACGCTGCTTTCAGGCCCGCAGCGACGCACCCCCAAGTCGAGATGTGCTGCTGTTCAGAGTGCTCTTCCCACCAGTCAAAACATGGCCTGCTCCACGTCGCGCAAAGATAGTCAACGCACAGCGCGACGGCTTCCGACCACGCAGACCCGTCGCCCCCGACACGCGTCTCGTGTGCGGCGAGCGCCCAAATCCAGGTGCCATAGCCATCCAGCTGAAAGTCCCACCAGTCATCAGCTCCGGGTTCACCGTCGAGAGTGAACCGAGTTGGCAGCATTTCTCCGTCTGGCAGAGGTGCGCCGTTCGCCTCTGCTTCGACGATGCGAAGAATGCGATCCTGATTGGCCAAGACCACTCTGGCGCACCAGTCGAAGAAGGCATGAGCTGACGCAGAGGCACCAGCGGAAGATGCAGCATCAGCGATGAAGGCACCGTCACGAAACCACGAGTAGCCGCGGTACGCAGAGAAGGTGGGGCTGGCGGGGTATGCGCCGGAGTCATGTTGCATGTCGGTGATCAAGTGGAGGCTCGCCGTGGCCAACGCAGCGATGTCAACAGTCTGGGAATTGGTCATGGGTATCTCTCTGGCCGTGGTGCGGGTAGGACCAGATGGTCGCTACCCGCACGATGGGTGTGGTCAGCCGCCGATGACGTCGTTGATGCGCGACTCTGCGTCGGCCAGCGCGTCTTCGACGGTTTTGCGCCCCGACTGGGCCTCTACGAGTTCTTGCGTAATGATGTCTTGCATTTCGGCTTGCCCCTCGGCCACGACAGGAGGCAAAGCGATGCCGTCGAGCGAGTCGAACACAGCTTGACGGTTCGCCGGATCGGTCTTGTCGAGGTAGGTCGCGAGTTCTGCCTCATCCGAGATCGGCGGAAGCTCCCAACCCGAGTCCAACCGAACTTCGACCATGGTCGACGATGAGGTGAGGAACTCGGCCCACTTGTTCGCGGCCTCCACGTTTTCACTCGCGGCCGAGACACCAACCGCGTTGGAGAACACCGCGCTTGCCTGTTGCGTATTGCCTGGTTCGACAGCGATATCCCACCCGAACGGGACGTCGGCAACCGCGCCAAAGATCCAGATACCGGTGTGCATCATGCCGAGCTTGCCTTCGGCGAACAGGTTCGTGTCGAAGTCGGCCGTCCCCTGCCCCTGCTCGATAGTCGGCATCACTGTGCCTGACTTTCCGACCAGCCACTGCGCGGCTTCAATTCCTTCTGGTGTATTGAACGCAACCGCGGTGCCGTCGGCATTGAGGAACTCTCCGCCGTTCTGTGCCAGCACCTTGTAGTACTCGTAGAAGCTGACCGGCTGATGGTCGCCCCAGACGCCAGCAGCTTCATCCGTCAGAGCGACTGCCGCGGCTTCTTCGTCGGCCCACGTCCAGTCATTCGTTGGATAGTCGAGACCTGCGGCATCGAAAAGGTCGGCGTTGTAGAACATCACAACGGTTGAGAACGAGCTGGGCAATGCATACTGCGTGCCGTCGGTCTGATACGCGTCGAGCAACGTCTGACGATATGCCGCGGGGTCGGTGACCTCGAGCGGTGCGAGCACCCCGTTGGCTTGATAACTGGCGTAGTTAGCAAACTCGATGTCGAACACGTCTGACACGGTGCCCGCTGCGAGGTCAGTCTGCAGCGCAGTGCCGTAGTCGCCGTAGGGCAACGTCGTCACGTCAACCGTGACCCCCGGGTTCTCGGATTCGAACGCCTCGACAATCGTTGCGAGGTTGTCTTCGTTTCCATCATTCGAGATGAAGTTGGTGTAGGTGATAGTGATGTCTTCACCGTCATCCGACGCCGTCGTGTCGGTTCCGCTGCAGCCAGCGAGCGCGATCGACGTGGCGCCCAGGATGGCGATCGCTACGAGCGAATGCTTCATTGCTGTTCTCCTTTGATCAGGTGGTGCACTCAGGGTGATCCGGATCATTTGATTCCGGAGCTTGCGACGCCCTGCACGATGTAGCGCTGGGCGAACAAATAGATGGCGAGCATGGGAAGGATGCTGATCACAGAACCAGCCATGACCACGTCCCATGAGGTCGTGTATTGCCCCTGGAGACTGGCGAGCGCTACCGGCAGCGTCTGCATCTCAGGTGCCCGCAGCACCACGAGCGGCCAGAGGAAACTGTTCCAACTGCCCATGAACGCGAAGACGGCCAGTGTCGCGAGCGCGGGGCGAATGTTAGGGAGGACGACCGTCCAGAAGATGCGAAAGTGACCTGCACCGTCGATCGTCGCCGCTTCGTCGAGTTCACGCGGCACTTGGTTGATTGCCTCGCGCAGCAGAAAGATCCCAAATGCGCTCGCAAAACTGGGCAGCAGTGCTCCCAAATAGGTGTTCACGAGACCGAATTCACGAAGCTGCGCAAACAACGGAACGATCAGCACCTGCAGCGGAATCATCATCGTCGACAGGTAGATAGCAAAAACGACAGTTCGTCCTCGAAACGCGAGCCGGCTGAACGCGTAGGCCGCTGTCGCGCTTGTGAATAGTTGGAGGATGGTCGTAGCGAGCGCCAACACGACACTGTTGCCAATGTTGCGAAGAAACGGCCGCTCGGTGAACAGACGCTGGTATGCCTCGAGCGAGGGATCGTCAGGAATCAGGCTCGGGGTGAGAGTCAAACTCGCGCCCGGCGTGATCGAGGTAGCGACCGTCCATGCGAAAGGAAAGATCATGGCGATGGCGCCGAGCGCCACGACGACGAACAGCGTAATCATGCCCAGGCGTGTTTTTGTCGTTGCGGCACGTTGTGCAGCACGGCGCGTGGCCACAGCGAGGTCAGCCATAGTTGACCCACTTTCGTTGCCCGCGAATTTGGACCGCAGTGATCGCCAGGATCACGATGAACAGCATCCACGAAAGGGCCGAAGCTTCGCCGGCGGCCCCGTACCGGAAGGTCAGGTCATAGATCTGCTGCACCACGACAGTGGTTGCACCATTCGGACCGCCGCCGGTCATGGCATAGACCTGATCGAAAACCTGAAACCCGTTGATGAGGGAAATAACAACGACGAAGAATGTTGACGGCGACAACAGTGGCAAGGTTATGTTGCGTAGACGCGACCACCATCCGGCCCCGTCGACCTTCGATGCATCGTAGAGCTCTGTCGGAATCGTCTGGAGCCCAGCGAGCAGAATGACCATGACAAAGCCCAGGTCTTTCCAGACCGACGCGAGAATCACCGACGGCATCGCCCACGCGGGATCTGTCCACCAGCCAGGCCCATCGATGCCAAAGACACTGAGGATGCTGTTCACGACACCGTTGCTCGGGTTGAGCAGCCAGCGCCACACGAGTGCAGCGGCGATCCAGCTGGTCACGACCGGGAGAAAGTAGACGCCGCGCAATAGCGTGCGACCCTTGAGCGCTGTGTTCAGGGCCAGCGCGATCGCCAGGCCGCCGAGGTAGACAACCGGGAGATATCCGACGATGTAATACAGCGTGTGGAGGAACACCTCGGCGGTGCGCGAATCGCTGAGCAGTGCTACGTAGTTGTCGAGGCCGACGAAGGTTGCCGGTGAGATGAGGTTCCACTTGGTAAGGCTGATCCAACCGGCCGAGATCATTGGAACGAGCACGAAGAGCAGGATGGGGATTGCGCTCGGGGCAAGGAATGCCACTGCAACCCACGTGGTGCTGCGCCGGCGTCTGACCCGAACCTTGGGCTCTTGCCGCAACACGTCAGACGCAGAGTACTGCGCCCCCAGAGTCGCCGTCACGGCGTTTGTCCTTCGGCGTCGCGCCGCTCAAGTCGTTCACGGACGAGCCGACCTTGGTCACCGGCGACCCCGTCAACGTCAAACGGGGTCGCGAGCACGAGCGCGGCCGCGCCTTGGGCCCAACTTGCGTCTTGCCAGGTCTCGACGCTGATGCCAATACCTCGTCGCCCAGGCATCAAGCTCGCGCGCAAGGCGGGCTCGAACCCGAACGACCAGTGCGACCACGAGGTGGTCCCCTCGCCAAGGATCACGACCGCCTCGGGGTCGAGCAGGTTGACGATGCCCGCGAGGGCCCGCCCGAGCAGATGACCCGCCTCGCTGAAAATCGCCGCCGCAGCGGCATCACCGCCATCGGCTAGTTGTTTGAGCGTGGCTGAGCCTCCCGACTCGGGAATGATGCCCCGCGACCGTGCCGTACGAACGAGCGCTGCTTCACCGATGAAGGATTCGAGGCACCCGACGTTGCCGCAGGTGCATTCGGGGCCGGTTTCTGCGACCGGCGTATGCCCAAATTCGCCAGCGCCCCCCTTCGCACCGCGCACGACCGCGCCATCAAGCACGATCCCCGCACCGATGCCCGTTCCAATCGTCACAACGAGAAAGTCGCGATGAAGTGCGCCGACGCCGAATAGTCGCTCGGCAACGGCGAGCGCGTTGACGTTGTTCTCCACGAGAACCGGAAGCTGGAACGCGCGCCGCATCCACGCGCCAAGATCAGCCTGGTGCCACGCCAGCTGCACCGAGTCCACGACCCCGCTCCCCTGACTGTCGACCGAGCCGGGAACACCGATGCCGATGCCAAGCAACGGCACTTCGCCACCGCCATCAATAAAGCGGCGCAAGAGCACCGTCAGTTCAGAAAGCATGGTCGCTTCTGCAGCGGTAAACGGTTCGCTTGCGGAGCGCCGCACCGCTCCGTCGATGCCGACCTCTACAAAAGCCACATGGTCTGCTGAAATCTTGACGCCGATAGCGCGAGCAACATTTGACGTTAACCCGAGTTGGCGGGCCGGTCGGCCGCCGAGAGAGGGCGCAGTATCTAGCTCGACGACGAGACCATCTTCGATAAGGCGCTTCGAAATCGCGGTCATTAGGGCGGGTGAAACGCCGACGACACGGGCGAGATCGGCACGAGAGGCGGGACCACTCGCGCCGAGGTGCGCAAGCACTGCTGACCGCGTGACGTCGGTTCCCCCGAATGAAGTGCGTGGCATATCAACCCCTTTGTTCAGGACTTAATTAAGCACACAACATGAGATTATTCAAGCCTTTTCGTCATGCACGAGAATTTCTGTCCTCGACAACCGGGCCGCGAAGCCCGCTAACCCCCAGCAGCGCACCTCTGTCGCCGTTGCGTGATCCCACGAAAGCGAGCAGGCCGAGGCTGTGGTCGATGCAGATATCGACCACTTCACATTCGACGTAGAACTCGTCAGCCCGCTGGACTAGATCACCTGGTTGAGTGCCTGAACCCGAAGCGCGCGGGAACGGTGATCCCGTTGCTCGACGACAAGGCGGCGCAGTGCCGCGGGGGCACCGTGGTGAGCCGCGAGCCAACCATCGACGAGCTCTAGCGTCTCGGTTGCAGGAAACAGCCCCACAACCAAACGCCGCGCGATCTCGATGCTGCGTGTCTGCCACACCTCGCCGATTCGCGAGAAGTAGTCGCTGTCGTAGGGCGCAGTGAGGTCACGGTGATCTCCTGCCGTGAAGCCACGGATCGTCGCGTCAAGGTGGTCGTTGGTGAGCGTGTGGTCCTCCCACGCACCCGCCCATGCCGCCGCGCGCACCGCGACTGTCGGGCGCGAGGCGAGCACCCTCAGGAACTGTGTTCGCCCGCTTGCCGTGTCGTCTGCTTCACGTTCGCGGCGAGCGTCCGCCTCGTCGGCATCTCCCGTGGCGGCGAGGGCGCCGAGTAGCATCCATCGCAAATCAACGTCGAGCTTGAGCCCTTCGGGTACGCCCGCAGCATCCGTCAATATCGCTCGAATATCGCTTGCGCGCGAGTTGTCACGAGACGCCGCATCTGCCACAGCGCGTGCCCATACCAATTGCGCACCGCTGCCTGCATCCGCGGCCATCAGCGCATCCCATGCCGTGTTCAACCACATTTCTTCGACACTCGCACGCACGCCAGCGGGCTGGTAAAGACTCGACGCAACGGCGGCGTTGGCCACAACTCCCGACAGCAGACTGAGATTGGTTTCGGCCGGCGCATGAGCGCGCGCGATGCGCAGATACCGCTCTGCGCGCAACTCACCATCGCGAGTGGCATTCCACAGCGCTGACCACACCAGGCCCCGAGCAAGCGCATCCTCCATCGTCGAGAGCGCAGCCTCGACAGCGTCAAGCGAGCGGTCATCGAGACGCACCTTGGCGTAGGTCAGGTCACCATCGTTGATCAGCGTGAGATCAGCGGGATCGAGCGATACTTCGGTGTGCGCGCTGTCAATGTCGAGCGCGACTCGTTCTCGCAGCGCGAGACGGCCCGCCGCCAAGTCGTAGAGACCGACCTGCAGGCGGTGCGGGCGCGGTTCGCTCTGGTGCAGCACTACCTGCGAATCAGTTTTGTGCTCGAGCCAGAGGGTAGTGACGCCGCTGGTTTCGAGCCACGCGCGAGACCAGCTACGCAACTCGCGGCCAGATGTCTGCTCCAGTTCGACCAAAAGATCGTCGAGGGTCGTGTTTTCGAAGGCGTGCCGTGCAAAGTATTGGCGGGCGCCGCTGAAGAACGCCTCTTCGCCCACGAACGCGACCAGCTGCTTGAGAACCGAGGCGCCCTTCGCATAAGTGATGCCGTCGAAATTCAGCTTGGCTGCTTCTAGATCGGTGATGTCAGCCACGATCGGATGAGTGGTTGGCAGTTGATCCTGCGTGTACGCCCATGCCTTGCGCCGATTTGCAAACGCCACCCACGCGTCGGTGTATTTGGTGGCCACAGCAGATGCATGTGCGCCCATGTAGTCGGCGAACGACTCTTTGAGCCAGAGGTCGTCCCACCAGCGCATCGTCACGAGGTCGCCGAACCACATGTGTGCCATCTCGTGAAGAATCGTGTTCGCGCGAGCGGCCTGTTGCGCCTGGGTGGATGCTCCGCGAAAAACATATGCCTCGGTGAACGTCACCAACCCCGGGTTCTCCATAGCGCCGATGTTGTACTCGGGCACGAAGATCTGGTCATACTTTCCCCACGGGTAGGGATAGGCAAACGCGTCGTCAAAGAAGTCCATCCCCTGACGGGTGACCTCAAGAATCTCGTCAGATTCGAGGTGATCGGCAAGCGAGGCACGGCACAGCACTCCGAGCGGCACGGTGCGGTCACCTCGAGCCCAGGTGGAATCGACGCGATGATAAGGACCGGCCGCAATGCAGGTGATGTAGCTCGACAGCGGGAGCGTCTGCGCGAAGCGCACGGTCTGTGCCGACTCAGTGGTGACGGTTGAGGCAGCATCCTGATTCGACAGCACCTGCCACCCCAGTGGTGCGGTCACCTCGAAGGTGTAGCGAGACTTCATATCGGGCTGCTCGAAGCAGGCCATCACGCGACGAGAGTCTGCGGGCTCGTAGTGCGTGTAGAGATAGGTCTCACCGTCAACGGGGTCAACGAATCTATGCAGCCCCTCGCCCGATCGGCTGTACGCACCCTTCGCAACGATAACCACCGTGTTCGTCGATGCAAGGCCCGCCAGCGCGACCCGCGCGCCGTCGTAGTTGACGGCAACCTCCGTCCCGTTGATGCTTACGGCGCTGACAATGTCGCCGATGAAGTCGACCCATGTCTGGTCGGTCAAAGCATCGAACTCGAGAGTGGTCGTGACCGGAAAGTCTGCACGGTCTGGGTTGGTCGCGCCGGTCACGTCGATTTCAACATGGATGCTACGGGCAGTGATAACAGCGGATCGCGCCGCCGTCTCAGCCCGAGTAAGATTGGCCGTGGTCATGCTTCTATCGTGTCACTATGACCCCGCGCCGCCCCTAGGCTTCGAGCATGACTATCGCGACAGCGCTCAAGGACTTCGGCCACCGAATGGTGAATCGCGTTCACCGCGCGATTCTCGCCGTCTCGGGAGGACGGCTTGGCTCGACGATGGGCTCGATGCCCGTGATCGAGCTGACGACCATCGGGCGCACATCTGGATCCCCGCGTACCGTCATGCTCACCGCGCCCATTCATGATGACGACCGATACGTGATCGTCGCCTCCAAAGGCGGCGACTCTCGGCACCCTGCCTGGTACCTAAACCTCGTCGCGAATCCCGAGGTGGAAGTCAGCGTGCACGGGCGCACGATCCCGATGACCGCGCGCACCGCGACGCCCGACGAGCGCGCAGAGCTTTGGCCGAAGATCACTCGCAGCTACCGCGGCTACGCCGGGTACCAAACGAAGACGACCCGTGAGATTCCAGTCGTCATCTGCGAACCGCGCCCTGACAGCGCGTGAGCTGGCGCAACCCTAGACCCTAGGCACACTGCTTATCGAGCGATCACAGAGATTGATCGCCCAACGCGGAATGATCAGTCACCAGGCGCCGTTGCACTTGTGGCCCGCCGGGATGATCGCGCGCTTGACGCAACCACCCAGCGAGCAGAGAGAGCTATCGGAGAAGCCAAGAAGTGAACGAGTCGCTGTCCCCTCATCACGAAGCCACCATCCTTGACAACGCTGCCTGGCACGCCCTTGTGGGCCCACACGCGCGCTTTGCCGAAGGCGATGATCTCGCGCGTCGCTACCACCCGGACGTCGCCCCGTTCGTCGCGGTACGCACCTGGGATGACGCGCAGGTATGGACTTCTCTCAGCGACCTGGTCGGGCCCGGAGCCCAGATCGGTCTGTCTGGTGACATTCCGGAGTTTCCAGACGGCTGGGAGGAATTGTGGCGAGGCGACGGTGTGCAGCTCGTCGAGACCGAAGCTCTCCACCCGGTTGCAGACCCAGAAGTTCACCTCCTCGGCGAGGCTGATGTGCCCGAGATGCTTGCTCTTATTGAACGGAACAGACCTGGCCCTTTTCTGCCTCGCACTCATGAACTCGGTCGCTACATCGGAATCCGTCG
Source organism: Microbacterium sp. NPDC076911 (assembly GCF_040687125.1). Lineage (NCBI taxonomy): Bacteria > Bacillati > Actinomycetota > Actinomycetes > Micrococcales > Microbacteriaceae > Microbacterium > Microbacterium sp. NPDC076911. Next base: position 159,954 of record NZ_JBFBMP010000007.1, read on the forward strand.
CGAAGGCCGACTAGTGGCGATGGCGGGAGAACGTCTGCGACTGCCGGGGTGGACCGAGATCAGCGCGGTATCGACCGACGACGCATACCGACGACAAGGGCTGGCATCACGGCTCGTGCTGGATGTTGCCTTTCACATCCAACAGCGCGGCGATCGTGCACTCATGCACGCTGCGGCAACAAACGTCACCGCGGTCGCGGCATATGAGCGCCTCGGGTTTGCCCGTCGCCGGCTCACGACTTTTGCCGGGGTACAGGTTCCCCAACTGCAGTTTCTCGCCGTTCCAACTCCAGCACGTCGCTTTGGTCTACAGCACGAGCACAATGGTGGCCGCACAGATCGCCGGGATGCGGGATTTTGCGCTAGGCGCATCGAGCGCTAATTTGGTGAGGTAAGCCTTACCTCACCAAATCTCGCCCCGTCTATTCGAACCGGAACACTGTGCTCGCTACATTCCTGATCGGTTTGCGTGAAGGCCTCGAAGCCGCCCTCGTGGTGGGAATTCTCGTTGCCTACCTCACGCAGCTTCGCC
>NZ_JBFBMP010000008.1:0-79464 GCF_040687125.1 Microbacterium sp. NPDC076911
TTGAACTCTTCCGAATACCTCATCATGATCAATTATTCCGATCTCGCCACCCTCGCGGGAAGCGGACAGGAGTCAACCAAACCTTCAGCAGACCCGAGGATCCGAATAGGACTCTCGGGAACGTCATGAATGCCAGCGCAGCGTGTGCGGTACAGAGTTGATGATTTGCCGAGGACTGAAGCGCCCTGGGTTTGATGGAGGCTCCTGACCTTGGAAACGAGGATGGAGTCATGGTGTCGAATCAGGGATCTGGGAAGCCGACGGGACGGCGGTATTCGCCGGAGGAGAAGGCCGCAGCGGTTCGGATGGTGCGGACTCTGCGTGCGGAGCTCGGGACCGAGCACGGAACGGTCCATCGGGTCGCATCGCAACTCGGCTACGGGGTCGAGTCCGTGCGGATGTGGGTCAAGCAAGCCGACGTTGACGACGGTCACGTCGTCGGGGTGAGCACCGCGGAGGCTCACCGAGTGCGAGAGCTCGAGCAGGAAGTGCGTGAGTTGCGGCGGGCGAACGAAATTCTGAAGAGGGCCGCGTCTTTCTTCGGGGCGGAGCTCGACCGCCAACACCGGAAGTAGTCGCGTTCATCGACGCGAACAAGAACGACGTCGTCGAAGGTCGCCCGCTCGGAGTCGAGCCCATCTGCACCCTGTTGCAGGTGGCTCCGAGCACGTATTACGCCGCGAAGGACCGCGCCCCGTCAGCGCGGGCCGTGAACGACGCGGCCCTCATCCCGGAACTGGTGACGCTCTGGAAGACGAACTACTGCGTCTACGGGGTCCGCAAACTCTGGAAGACCGCCCGCCGCAACGGGATCGACATCGGCCGGGACCAGATCGGCCGGCTCATGCGTGGTGCCGGCATCGAAGGCGCGACCCGAAGCAAACGAGTGAAGACAACTCGCCCCGATCCCACGGCCGTGCGGCACCCGGACCTGGTGAAGCGGGAGTTCACTGCGACTGCCCCGAACCGGTTCTGGGTCACAGATCTGACGTTCGTGCCGACGTGGTCGGGCGTCGCATACGTCTGCTTCATCATCGACGCGTACTCCCGGATGATCGTCGGATGGCGGTGCGCGTCACACATGCGCACCGAAATGGTCTTCGACGCGATCGAGATGGCCCGCTGGTCCAGGGGCCGCCACCACGAGAATCTGCGCTGTCACAGCGATGCGGGATCTCAATTCACGTCCATTCGCTACGGCGAACGCCTCGCCGAGATCGGCGCCACCCCATCGATCGGGACCGTCGGCGACAGCTATGACAATGCTCTCGCCGAGACCGTCAACGGCTACTACAAGACTGAACTCGTCCGCGGACCCGCACGCCCGGGACCGTGGAAGAGCGTCGAGGACCTCGAGCTCGCGACCCTCCGATGGGTGCACTGGCACAACACCGAGCGTCTCCACGGCTACCTCGGTGACATCCCACCCGCCGAGTTCGAGCACGCGTTCTATGCTGTCCAAACCGACCGCGATCAGTTGGTGGGAATCAAATAGCGCGAGTCTCCATCAAACCCAGGGCGCTTCAGTCGCTGAATCCCGACACTGTGGTCGAAACCTGGCTAAGGCTCGCTGACCGCTCCCCGGTGGTCAAATCGCACTAGCCGCTGGGTAGCGACAGCGGGGGAGGTGCCGCGCAGATTTCGCAGGGCGCCGACGTTCTGGGCGGTCGTCAAGACCGGCCGCCTTACCGCGATATTCTGCTCGGAGCAATTTGCGAAGATTTTTGTTTGCAAATGCACGTCCGTCGCTCGAACGTCAGATCACGCTTGAGGACTCAGGCTGGTGGCCGATCAGCGCACCTGCGTTTATCGCTCCGCCTCGGGAGCCTGCGGGGGAGCGGTTGTTGAGCGGAGACTCAACGACGGGTTCAGCGACACGCGGTGCACGGGCCGATCTGGTTCGGCTATGCGCCGAACCAGCAAGTCGAGAGCCGCGGCTCCGACCGCCTCGCGTGGGGGGCGAACTGCTGTCAAAGCTGGCGTGAAGCGCTCGGCAACCTCATCGTCGTACGACATGAGTGATAGATCTCCTGGCACAGCCAGTCCGCGATTGAGCGCCATGTCGACAAATGCCATTGCCTCTGGGTCCGAATGCACCAAGAGTGCCGTCATGCCGAGTTCGAGAGCACGGTCGAGGGTGGCGTTCACTGCGACAGAGAACTCTTTCGTATTTCGGCGAGGAAGCAGTGTTTCGAAGTGCTGGGTGGGGGCGAGTCCCAGATCGCGGCAGGCGGCGTACCAACCGGTGGCTATTTTGCGTGAAGTCGGAGATTGCCGGGCGACCACCAGACCGACTTTTCGGTGCCCGAGCTCGGCGAGGTGTTGCGCTGCCAGAAACCCTCCTAGAGCGTGGTCGCTTCCCGCTCCCTCTACCGGCGCTCCACCCGGTGGGTAGCTCGCCTCCCTTTCGGCAAGCACGGAAGGAACACCACATTGCCGCAACCATTTCACGACGTCGGCTGAATGTTCTGTGCCGGCGTTGAATGCGACGATGAGACCAGCAGGTCGATCATTGCGCAAGATTCGTTCGAGTATGGGGCGTTCATCTTGAGTTTCGTACGACGCGGTGCGCACCTGAACGTTCAGCCCATGCCGACGTGCTTCACTCTCGATGCCGTCGATAATTGACGGCCAGTAGTAGTCGAGCGTCGGAACAAGAACTGCGATCGAGTGGTTGTCGTTGAACGCTTCACGCTCGCTTCGTTGAGTCGTCAAAAAGCTGCCCTCTGTGGGCACGGCGCCGCCATGAACACGTGTGAGTTTGCCGTCGAGTTCGAGCTGTGCAAGATCGCGCCTCAGCGTGACGGGGGTGACGCCGAGCTCTGCAATCAGCTCGGAGCTTCTGATGGTTCCATGCTCGGCGAGCGCCGCCAGAATTCGCGCATGCCGAGTTGGGGCCAATGCCACGCCCGCGTATTCGCTCATCGAAATTGCCCGCCGATCTGCTTGTCTCTGCCAGGTGGCCGTTGCCGCCAATGTTAAAGCGATTACTGACTTACGGCGCCGCGTTCCGGCTGCCCAGTCGGCATTGGGAGGTGATAGAAGCTCATGGCAACGATTTCTGAACCCACACTCCCGTTATTCGATCATAAACGATCGTACTTGATTGAAAAAGTTTGCTAACTATCGAAAGTCGTTGCTACGCTCCATCTGTGCACTCCGGTGCTTGGTTTCAAAGGAGAATCTTCATGCATCAGATTGCGAACGCGTCTACCGCCACCTGGAGTAGAGCTGACTGGGCCGGGATTGCTGATCGGCTTCTCGCCGCTGCTCATCGACACGCCAGCGTCAATGGCGCGCGGATCGAGTTTCCCGGTGCTGAAGGCGGATATGGGCACGCCATCGACGGCCTCGAAGGATTCGCGCGGACGGGTCTCATCGCCGGATTTCGCATCGCTGGTGAACGAGGCGAAGGCCTGGACGACCTCATCGCGTTCATGCGTCGCGGAGTCACGGCTGGCGTAGACCCGACGGCCCCAGATAGGTGGGTTCGACTTGAGGAACACGGTCAGGCAAAAGTTGAAGCGGCATCGCTTGCTCTGATGCTCGATATGACGCGTCCGTGGATCTGGGATGAGCTGGATTCGGTCACGCAGCAACGCCTGGTGCAGTACCTCTCTCCCGCGGTTGGAGACGATACCTATCCGCGCAATAATTGGTTGTGGTTTCGCATCGTTGTGCAAACCTTTCTGCGATCGGTCGGGGGGCCGTGGTCCGCGGACGACATCGCTACCGACCTTGCGCTCTATGACTCTTTCCGTCGCGAGAACGGCTGGTATTCCGATGGGGACCAAAGTGCGTACGACCACTACGTGGGGTGGGCGCTTCACCTCTATCCCGTTTTGTGGGCTCGAATGGTCGGCGCATCCGACCTTGTGGGAGACCGACCTGAAGCACACCGAGCTGAGCTGGATCGCTTTCTGACCGATGCGCTCGTCTTAGTTGGAGGCGACGGCTCGCCGCTAGTTCAAGGGCGCAGCCTCATATATCGTTTTGCGGCGGCAGCGCCATTTTGGGCAGGGGTGATTGCGGGCGTACCGTCTTCGTCGCCGGGGCAGTTGCGTCACGCAGCAGAGGCAACGGTGCGACACTTTCTGGACCGCGGGGCGTTGGATGATGATGTGCTCACGATGGGTTGGCACGGCCCCTGGCGTCCGCTTGCGCAGTCGTACTCGGGCCCCGGCTCGCCGTATTGGGCGGCAAAGGGTCTCGTGGGCATCATGTTGCCTGCTGACCACCCGGTCTGGGGGGCACCCGACGTGCCGCTTCCGGTAGAGGTGCGTGACGACCTGCGTGTGATCGAGTCGCCGAACTGGCTCGTTTCTGCGACCACTGGTGATGGGATTGTGCGCGTCATCAATCATGGGACCGATCATGCGCTGCCTAACACGTACGTGGCTGACTCACCTCTCTATGCACGGATTGGCTACTCCACCGCGACCGCTCCACTTCTCGACGAACTGGCGTGGACGCAGCCGTTAGAACAGTCTGTCGCGCTCGTAGACGCGGCGGGGCGAGTAACTCACAGGGCCGCGATCCGAAGCCTTGGTGCTGAGGTTTCTGGTGGAGTGGGTGTTGCCGCGTCGACAAGTCGAGCGCATTGGGTGAACACTGACGCTGAGCCCGTGCGCCATGGTGCTGGGTGGGCCGGTGAGGTTGAAATTGTCGCGCAGCTTACGGTGTGCTCGATCGTGAGGGGGCCTTGGGAGGTGCGCATCTGGCGCGTCGGTGCGCTGGAGGCTTCAGTTGACGCGGCGACACTCTTCGTCCGCGTCGGTGGGTGGGCAATCAGCGGGGACGCCGTCGAATCTGTCGCTGCTGATGGATCGGCGTCTGCGCGCTGCGGTTCACTCGTCAGCGCGATTAACGCTGATTCGAACGCCGTGGCGCAGCTAGAGGTACGCGACAACGCCAGCCCATTGGGTAACACGTCGGTAGTGCCCGTGGTGCGAGCGCCCCTCACCGTCGGCGCCTGGCAGGTCGCGACCCTTACGCTCACGGCTGCTGAAGCGAAACGAGACGTTGACGTCGAGCTTGACGAGGACGTCGTGCGTATCGAGTGGCCTGATGGCCATCATTCGTGCACAGATTTGAAAGATTTCCGAGCGACCAACGATGGCGACCGGTAGGAGAGCGTCGGGTTTTTACTCGACCCCAGTGCAAAGGAGCAGCAATCAATGAACAAAAGAATCGCAGTTATTGGCGGAGTTCTCGCCGTCAGTGCCCTCACCCTCGTCGGCTGCAGCGGTGAGCCGGCTTCGACAGATGGAGAGTCAGGGGATGTCACACTCTCGGTCTCTGGCTGGACGCTCGCGACAACCCCGGAGTTTCAGGCGCTCGCGGATGGCTTTGAGGAACTGCACCCAGAGGTGACGGTTGATCTGAAGGAATATGACTCCGCGGAGTATGACACCCTCATCACCGCCGATCTCGCAGCGGGGGTTGGGCCAGACATCATCACTCAGAAGGGCGTCGCTTACGTTTCCACGTACCAAGAGGGCGGTCAGCTGATGGACCTTTCCGACGTCGAGATGCCCGAGGGGATCAACGGCACCGAGGCGTATGAAATTGACGGTTCGACATACGGGGTTCCTTATCGGCAAGATTCGTTCCTACTCTTTTACAACAAGGACCTCTTCGATGAGGCAGGCGTTGACTACCCCGATGGCACATGGACCTGGGACGACTACGACGAGGCAGCAGCTGAGTTGTCGGAAGGCCTTGATGGAGCTGACGGCACCTACTTGCACCGCTGGCAGTCGACGGTTCAGGGCTTTGCAAATTCGCAGACCCCGGGGGCAGACATCCTTTCGGGCGACTACAAGTACTTTGCGCCGTACTACGAGCGGGCACTTGCACTACAAGACGCTGGCTATCAGGCCGACTTCAACACATCCACGGCGAACCAGCTCACATACCAGGGGCAATTTGGTACTCAGCAGGCGGCGATGCTTCCGATGGGAAGTTGGTTTGTGGCGACTCTCGTGTCCCAGCAGGCGGCGGGTGAAGCAGACGACTTCGAGTGGGGCATCGCGCCCGTCCCCCAGTACGACAGCTCGACGACAGGACTCGACGCAGTTCCACTCAGCTTCGGAGATCCCACTGGATTTGCGATCAACGCCAACACTCCTGATGCGAAGGTCCAAGCGGCGAAAGACTTCGTCGAATACGCCGCGAGCGAGGCGGGCGCAATCGAACTTGCGCAGATCGGTATCACCCCTGCGCTGTTGTCTGAAGAGGTTGTCGAAACCTACTTCTCCGTTGATGGCGTTCCTGCCGATGACTTGTCTGTCTTCGCGTTTTCTACGCACGACACGGCGCTTGAGAACCCCGCAACATCTAACACTGCTGCCGTGCAAGGGATTCTCTACGACATGCACACGGCGATTATGAGCGGTTCGCAGTCAGTGGATGCTGCAATCGCTGAGGCAGAGAGTCGAGTGGCGAACGAGGTTGACCTCGGCTGACATTAGCCACCGATGAACGGCCCGGCCCTGCGCCAGGGGCGGGCCGTTCATTCTCTTTTTCTTGACCAGGAGGTCTGCCACATGACGATCACCACCGTTCGCTCGGACGACCCGCCAGCGCTGTCGCCCGGTTTGCCGAGCTCGAAGCGCAAAGCAATGCGCCGCCGAAACAACCTCATTGCGTGGTCATTCATCTTGCCGAATTTCATCGGCTTCGCTGCACTGACCCTCGTTCCTGTCGTCACCATGTTTTACATGTCGTTCACCGACTGGAATATCTTCGGCGGCGCGGAGTGGGTAGGACTCGACAACTTCAAACGCTTGCTCGGCGATGGCAGTTTCCAGATCGCTTTGTGGAACACCATCTACTACGCGGTGATGCATATTCCGTTGACCATCATTGTCTCGTTGGGTTTGGCGCTGCTGCTAAACAACAAGCTTCGAGGCGTCGCGTTCTTTCGTACCGCTGCGTTCTTTCCGTACATCACCTCGATTGTTGCGATCGCGGTCGTCTGGAATCTGCTCTTCAGCCCGGAATATGGCCCGATCAATGAAATGCTGCGGGCCATTGGGATCGCTAACCCCCCTGGCTGGCTCACCTCTCCGGAGTGGGCAATGCCTGCGGTAGTCATTGTCAGCACATGGCGCGATATGGGCTATTACATGATCCTGTTTCTGGCGGGGCTGCAAACGGTGCCACGTGAGTTGCATGAGGCAGCACGAATGGATGGTGCCAACGCTATGCAGCGATTCATCAACGTCACACTGCCCTGTTTGCGCCCGACGATGTTTTTCGTGATCGTGATCTTGACGATCAATTCACTCAAGATCTTCGATCTCATCCTCGTCATGACCGATGGCGGACCGGGTCGCGCGACGCTAGTTCTCTCCCAGTTCATCTATGACAAGGGTTTCGGAGAGAGCCAGTTCGGCTACGCTTCCGCAGCCTCAGTCGCACTCTTTTTCCTTTGCATATCAGTGACGGCCATCCAATTCGTCTGGAACAAACGGAGGTCCGTCTGATGGCCACCGAAACCCTTATCGCGCCCGTGCGACGCGGCCTGCGCAAGCTGTCTGATCCTGCTCCGAGGGCTCGGCCGACGGCCGGTGCATCTCCTTGGCGCGCAATCGGTCGCGGCGCCGGCTATGCCGCGATGGTTCTCGCGGCCGTGGTGCTTCTTATGCCATTCTTCTGGATGCTGATGAGTTCGCTCAAACCCAGCAACGAAGTCTTTGCGGTGCCGATCGTCTGGATTCCTGACACATTCGTGTGGAGCAACTATCTCGACATCTGGACCGAGTCGAATATCCTCACGTGGACGCGTAACACTCTCGTCCTGTCGGTCTCGGTGACATTTTTGCAGGTACTCACCGGCTCATTCGCTGCGTATGGCTTTGCTCGAATGCGCTTCCCCGGTCGCAACGCGCTATTCCTCCTCTACGTTGCGACGATCGCCGTGCCGTGGCAGAGCTACATGATCCCCCAGTTCATTCTGCTTTCCAATTTGAAGGTAGCCAACACCCTTTGGGCGATCATTCTGCTGCAGACGTTCAGCGCATTCGGCGTATTTCTGATGAAACAGTTCTACGAGACCATCCCGGAAGAGCTCTCTGAAGCCGCGCGAATCGACGGCATGAGCGAATACGGCATTTATCGGAAGATCATGTTGCCGCTGTCAATCCCGGCGATCGCTTCGTTGTCATTGTTGACGTTCGTCAACACATGGAACGACTACCTCGGCCCTCTGATCTACTTGCGAAACCCCGATCTGTGGACTCTGCAACTAGGCCTCAAGAGCTTTGTGAGCAACCTTTACGACACCGACTACGCACTGTTGTTCGCGGGGCTGACAATTTCGGTGATACCGATTGCGATCATCTTCTTACTAGGCCAGAGATTCTTTGTCGAGGGCATCGCTACGAGCGGGATGAAGGGTTGAACGCCTTGCGGGTTTCACACGATATGTTCTCGACGGTATTCGCCGTGGTCGCTGTCGGTCTGATCGCGAATGTATTGCTGGTCTTGTCTTGTCTGCCACTTATAGGACTGTTGATGCTGACTGACCCGGCTTCATCGTGGCCATACCTTGCGGCGTTGGCGCCGCTGTGCGGGCCGGCGATAGTCGGCGCTTTCCATGTCTTCGCTGAGCATGAGCGCGGCGGCCACGGGCCTCTGCGAGCTTTCGTCTCGGGTTGGCGACGGTCCTGGCCAAAAGCAAGCGGGGTGGGCGTACTGGGTACTCTCGCGCTTGTGGTGCTTCTCGTTGACGTACGTGCGCTTAGCGCGCTGGAGGTAGGTGTGTTGTTGATCCCTCTCTTGGCGGTGCTGGTGGTGCTGTCTGTCGGTGCGACGCTACTTGCTCTCGCGGGTTTAGCGGAAGTGCCCACCGCGAGAGTGCGTGACCTGCTTCGCGCAAGCATCTACTTCGCGGTGCGACGTTGGTATTTGACTGCGGCGTCGCTAGTAGTTCTGGTAGCGCAGGTGGCGCTGTTCACCCATGCACCTGCGCTGGCTCTCGGGTTAACCGCAGCGCCCGCCCTCTACCTTGTCTGGGCAAATTCGCGCTTTGTGCTGCGCCCTGTGCTTGACGATGTCGCCGTGCACACGGTGGCACGCGCATGAGGCCCGTCGTGCGCGCATCGATGTCGCCTGACGTTTTTGCGATGCTGTTCGATTCACCCAGGTTGGCGCGATTGGCTGAGCTCGCGTGTGTGGCTGAACCACTGTTGCTTGATCCTGACGACACGTCGTCGATTGACGACACGGAGGTGTTGATCACGTCGTGGGGAGCGCCGCGGCTGGACAAAGCGATGCTTGACAAAATGCCACGTTTGCGTGCAGTTTTGCACGCTGCAGGTACGGTGCAGGGGCTAGTGTCCGACGACCTGTGGGAGCGAAGGGTTCTCGTTACAACAGCGGCAGATGCGAATGCGATACCAGTTGCAGAATTCACCTTTGCCTCAGTGATACTCGCTTTCAAAAGGGTCTTCACACATATGCAACAACCTGCCGAGATGAAAGGCAGGTGGGCGGAGCTTCGCAATGAGTCGAGCTACGGCTCCCTTGGACGCACCGTAGGCGTCGTTGGATTCTCGCGCATCGGACGGCGCGTGGTGAGTATGCTTCAACAGCTTGAGAATGTGCAAGTGCTGGTGGCCGATCCGATGGTCGATCCGGCTGAAGTAGCAGCCGCGGGCGCAGTGTTGATGCCGCTTAGTGAGATGCTCCCGCGGGTCGATGTGCTCACCGTGCACGCGCCCTCGCTAGCCTCGACCTATCAGATGATCGGAGCTACTGAACTGGCAGCCTTGCCTGACGGTGCCACGCTCATCAATACGGCTCGTGGTGCTTTGATAGACCACGATGCGCTGTTGTTCGAATGTCGAACAGGGCGTCTTGATGCGATCTTAGACGTGACCGATCCCGAGCCTTTGCCCGCGGATTCGGAACTTTACAGGCTGCCGAACGTGGCGATAACGCCGCACGTTGCGGGCTCGCTAGGGACAGAAGTGCGCCGGCTCGCGGACTCCGCGCTCGACGACTTGGCCTCGTTGGTCGAGGGGAACACGCCAGATCATGTTGTTGCGCATCACGATCTCAGGCTGTCCGCCTGAGATCGGCCTTCACGTCGCTGGTGAATCGCCTCAACGATGATTAGCTGGCTTCGAGGCTTGACGGCCGCGGGGTCGGCTGTAGCGCGCGGATCATATCTTTGAGCTCAGCAACTTCGCGACTCAATGCTTCGACGTGGGCTTCAGTTGCCGGCGGTGCGGCCATCGTCATATTTTGGTCGCTGACGCGTTCAACGATCCAGGACGCAAGGGTCGCGGTGACGACACCGATGAGGGCGATGCCACCGATCATGAGTCCGACTGCGATGAGTCTCCCGGTCGTGGTTACTGGGTAGTAGTCACCATAGCCAACGGTGGTGATGGTGACGAAAGCCCACCAGAGCGAATCACCGAATGTGGTGATCGTCCCCTCGGATTGTTCGGCGTCAAGCATTGCGAGGGCAGCCACGAGAACTGCTAGTGCGGTTGCTCCGAATGTGTAGATCACGACTTGTCCGCGAAGCAGGTTGCCCGCGCCACGTTGGATCATTGCGAGCACAGTCAGGAACCGCATCAGGCGAAGCGGTCGCAGCATCGGCAAGACGACGATGGCAAGGTCGAGGAGGTGGTGGTAGAACCATCGCCATTTGTTCTGGGCGAGTGTGATGCGCACGATGTAGTCGACGGCGAACATGGCCCATGCGATCCAAATCACGACGTTTGCGATCACGCCACTCGCACCACGAAGGTCTGCGGTGATATCGAAGGCGTAGGCGATGAAGAAGAGGATAGCGGCGATGGTGAGTGGCCACTCCATGGCCTTCTCCCACCGGACGATTCGGGTTCCGTGCATGCTGCGATTCTTCCAGCAGGTCGGAGGCCCCTGACCGGTGGATTGCTGAAGCAGTAGGCTTCGCCCAATTGAGGGGAAGGAACAAGAATGAACAATGATTACTCGGGGATGTACGCTGGTCTGGGAATCGGCGCAATCCTCTTCTTCATCGTGTTGTACTGCGGAACGCTGGCGCTCACTATCTGGATTGGATAATTGATCATGCGCACGGCCGTCAAGAACGGCATCCTTAAAGCCGACGAAGAGCGCGCCAGGCGACGACTGCCGCAGCAACCGGGCATGTAGTTCTATCGCACCTGGGTTCATTGGAATCGGACAGCTGGATAGCGAATCCGGATAGCGAATCTCATTCGTACGCACTGAACGCTTGCGAAGAATTCGCGAACACTTCAACGCGTGCCAGCGTCGCTGAACGTAGTCGAACGAACACTTGGCCCTCGCCAAATCCGCGTAAACATGCGCGAGTGCACGTGAACGTGCGCCCGTACAGCCGTAGAGGCGGGGTTCAAATCCCTCCGTCTCCGCCGAAAAACCCCCGGTCAGAGGTCTGTGATGTTTTCACAGATAGTTGATTTGCGAGCAATAGCGAGGTTTCCAGTCGTAAGCAACCTGCCGGTTTCCGCGTTGGAGCGGCATTCAGGTCAGTAGTTCCACGGCTGACCCGCGTTTTGGGCTCCCTCCAGCGAACTCAGCCGAGCGGAGGTGTGTCGCCCCTCCGGCTGAGTGGCGGGCGAGCGCTGCTGGTAGGCACTGGCGCAGCGACCGGTCAAACCGAAGAATCGATTGCCACGCCGATCGCCAGGTCGGGGCCGCGTGCGGCGCCGCGTGCGGCGCGGGTGGTGTTGTCATCGGGCGCAGCGATTGCCCGCAACTCAGTACATCCAGGCTTGCAATGTTGCCGACGTAAGCTCGGTTGCGTTTCGCGTCCTTCAGACGTGCGCCAGGCGTGTTCGCGCCGCTACTGGCTGGGCGGATCAAACCTCGCGCCCTGAGTTGACGCGTGGCTGCCCCACTGGTGGATTCGCTGTTCAACAGTTGGTGAATCCGCAAGGAAGCGATCGACGATGGGCGGCCTGTGCCAGCGGCGGTACGCGAGCCAGAGTGTCGCATCGAGATCGGCGGCAAGAGGGATGCAGCGCACTCCGGCACGAATGATCGAGCTGTTGCTTTCGGCCTGAAGCGTGATACCAATTCCGGCGGCCACGAGAGCCAACTGTGACTCAAGCGAGGTTCCGTAGCCGGTGATGCGGGGGGTAAAGCCAGCCCGCTGGCACCCGGAGATGATGAGGTCGTAATAAGAGGGGCCGTGGTAGCGCGGCCAGAGAATGAAGTCTTCCGCTGCCAGTTCGTGAAGACGAACAAACTGGCGGGCCGCGAGTGGGTGGGTGTCAGCCAAGTAGACGACGAACTGTTCATCCAACAACCTGCGAGAGGCGACGAGTTGCTCATTGCTTATCGATCGAACAACTCCGAGGTCGAGGGAGCCGGCGAGAATCTCTCGCTCAAGGGTGGCACTGTTGGAGTGATGGTGCAGTTCCACCACGAGTCCGTGGGCGGTTGCGCGGAAACCTGAGATCATCTCGGGCAACGGGCCGTTGGCCCCCGCGCCCAGCGTGCCGATCACCAGATGAGCGTTGATTCCTAGGGGCGCGTCACGCACGATCTCTTCAGCGCGTAGAGCCTCTGAGAGCGTCCGGCGGCAACCTTCCAAGAACAACTCGCCGACGGGGGAAAGGCTCACCTCGCGGCTCGTGCGCACGACAAGTTCGGCACCCATCTCGGCCTCGAGCTTCGACAGCAACTGGCTCAGAGCGGGTTGCGAAACACCTAGAGACTCGGCCGCTCTACCGAAGTGCAGATTGTCTGCGAGTGCTACGAAGGCTCGCATCTGTCGAAGATCCATAAATAGATCTTATCGAATTAGAAGTTGAGTGGGATTGATCTATCGGTTGAGATTAGGCAACCTACTGGAGACAAAGATTGTCGCAATCAACCCGGCAGGCGCGATGACGCTCGCTGCGAGAGGACTGATCCTGATGCCCAACGGTGCGAGGCAGTCGAACGTGCGCAAGCCCAACGTTGTCTTGATCTTCATGGATGATCAAGCGTTCCGGACGATCGGATCGTTCAACAATCCAGAAATCTATACGCCGCATCTCGATGCCCTCGTCAGCCGCGGAACCACCTTCACGCACGCGTTCAATCAGGGCTCATGGGTGCCCGCGGTGTGCGTGGCATCGCGGGCAATGCTGATCACCGGGATGAGCCTCTTTCACGCGCACGATCGGCTCGAAGAGTCTTCGCTGCTTGGTCAGTATCTCGGCCAGTGTGGTTACCTGACGTTCTTCACCGGCAAATGGCACAACGGTCGGAACTCACTCGATCGAAGCTACAGCCAAGTGGGACCGTGGGTCGGAGGCATCAACGCCGACGGATTCAGCCCGGATAACCCCGCTTACAGAAGGCCTTCAGAGCGTAACTCGTGGCGACCTGACGACACCAGTCAAGGGCGCCATTGGATGCAGGACGACGGCGTGGTCGTGCACAGCAGTGAACTATGGACGAACGCAGCCGTCGATTTCATTGAGCGTGCAGCAACGGAGGACCAGCCATTCTTCTTGCACCTGGCGTATCACGCGCCACACGACCCGCGGCAGACCTATCCGGAGTTCCTTGACCTCTATCCCATCGACGACATCGAAGTTCCGCCGAACTTTCAACCGCAGCATCCATTTGATCAGGGCGACGCGCTGATTCGGGACGAGCAACTTGCGCCCTTTCCGCGGACTGAAGAGGCAGTCCGGTTGCACCGCTCCGAGTATTACGCGATTCTCACCCACGCCGACCAGCAGATCGGTCGAGTCCTCGAAGAGGTGGATGCGCGGGGGCTCACAGATGACACCATCATCGTGTTCTCAAGCGACCACGGCCTCGCGGTCGGCGAACACGGGCTGATGGGAAAACAGAATCAGTACGACCATTCCGTCAGGGTGCCCCTCATCTTTGCGGGTGCGGGCATTCCGTCTGGCGAGACCCTCGATGCTCTCGTGTATCAGAGCAGCATTTTCGCGACAGTCTGCGATTTGCTCGAGCTTCCCTCGCCGCAGTCGGTGGAGTTTCCGTCGCTGCTCCCACTCATGTCCGGTGCGGCCGACTCGGTTTACACCAGCATTTTCGGTGCGTATCGGCACTTCCAGCGGATGGTCCGCACGCGCTCGCACAAGCTCATTGCCTACCCCGAGCAGTCTCTTTTTCAGCTGTTCGACCTGACAGCCGATCCGTGGGAAACAGACGACCTCAGCGGCGAAGTTGCGCACACCGAACTGATTAACGAGCTACGGCACGAGATCGAACGTTGGCAGCTCAGCATCGACGACGACCTTGACATCACGCCCGCATTTGCTGCCAACGACGCGTGCACTTCGGAGGTGAGCTGATCATGTCGAGACCGAATGTGGTCGTGATCATGGCCGATCAGCTCAAGGCGACAGCGCTGCCTCAGTATGGCAACCCTGATGTGCTCGCGCCGTCACTCGATCGTCTGGCTGATCAAGGGGTTCTGTATGATCTGGCGTTCACGCCGCACCCCCTCTGCACCCCCTCCCGAGTATCGCTATGGACGGGTACATATCCGCACAATCACGGTGTGCGGACAAACGAACTGACGGCACCGCGCGACCGAGACAACTATCTGCGCGCGTTCCATCGCGCTGGCTACAACCTTGCGCTACTTGGCAAGAATCATTGCTTCGGCGCAGATGACCTTGGACTATTCGACGTCTACAAAGACTTCAGTCATACCGGCCGCACCGACGGCGGCGATGAACGTGACAAAAGGTTCCGGCGGTGGATGAGTGACGCGAACTATTCCCAGCTCTGGGAAGCGCGAACAGCTCCCCTTTCAGCCGACGACTGCCCGGCAGCGCGTGTGACTGAAGAGTCCTGCCGATTCATCGAGTCCACGACGGAGCCGTTCTTGCTCTGGATGTCGTTGCCCGAGCCGCATGAGCCGTATCACGCTCCCGAACCGTTCGCCTCGATGTATGACCCGGACGAGATTCAGATCCCCGCCTGGGAAGCGACAGAAGCAGTCGACGAGCCAGTGCGTCGACGGCTCTATCGTGAGTTGTGCGGCTTCACGGGTATCGATGACCGCGCGTTGCGCGAGGCAGTCGCGATGTACTACGCCATGATCAGCTTCGTTGATTCGTGTGTGGGGCGTGTTCTCGACACCCTCGAGCAGTTCGGGCGGCATCGCGACACGATCGTCGTCTTCGTATCGGACCACGGTGATTTCGGTGGTGAGCGAGGACTGATGGTGAAATGCAATTCCCTTGTCGATGCGCTCACGCGAATTCCTTTGCTTGTCAGCGTTCCAGGCGCGGCCGGTGCCGGGACTGTCGTTGATCACCCTGTGAGCCTGATCGACGTGATGCCCACGCTTGCTCGCTTGGCAGGGATGGAAACGATCGAAGAGAGCAGAGGGCGAAATCTGCCAGGACTCGAGCTCGCAACGCAGCCGCGGAGCGCGGTCTTCGCCGAGTACGGTGCTGGGGCCACACCGATGACTTACCAGACCGGCGTTGATGCGGCAGGGGCGACGCCCGTCACGCTTCGCCCGCTTTTGCGTGCGGCAGAGGCTGAAGGTCGCTCAAAGATGGTGCGCACGAGTCGGTGGAAGTACATCTACGACCCGCTCGACCCGCTCGACGAGCTATACGACCTGGCAGTGGACCCGCTTGAGTTGCACAATCTGGCTGCCGACCCCGACTTCTCAGATGTCATCGCAGACATGCGGCGCGAGCTGCTGGACTGGTCGATCAACACAGAAGATGCTCGTCCGGTACCGCTGTACTTTTCCGCGTCTGACCTGGCGCCCACCAGCGACGCACACTTTGCGCCGTTTGGAGCGTGAATTTGTGATGAAGAGCAATGTGAATGCCGAAATCTTGACCACGACTAATCTCCCCCAAAGTGAGGACGCCCCTATGGCCGATATCCCGGATGCTGGACAGATCACCTTCGCGCAGGATCCGCACTCAAAGAGCAATCCAGCCCTGAAGTGGTTCCGCGAGGCCCGGTTCGGGATGTTCGTGCACTGGGGTGTGTATGCGATCCCCGCCGGGTACTGGAATGGAAAACCCACACCTCACATGGGGGAGTGGATCATGCACGACTTGAAGATTCCCGCCGAAGAGTACAAGCAACTCGCCGCTTCTTTCGACCCGAACGATTTCGACGCCACCGAGCTCGTCGATCTGGCCGTGCGCGCGGGGCAGCGTTACCTGGTTCTGACTGCGAAGCATCACGATGGCTTCTGCTTGTGGCCAACCGAACTGACAAGTTTTAGTTCAACGGCTGATGCGCCCCTCGGGCGTGACATCGTCGGGGAGATCTCGCAGGCGTGTCGTGAGCGCGGCATCAAGTTTGGTCTGTATTACTCACAGACGCAGGATTGGACGCATCCGGATGCCGCGGGCAACGACTGGGATTTCGATCCCGAAACAAAAGACTTCGAGGGTTATCTGCAGGAGTATGTAAAGCCCCAGCTGACGGAGCTACTCACTGGCTACGGTGAGATCTCGCTGATCTGGTTCGATACGCCCCAAGGGATCACTGCGCAGCAGAGCCGCGATCTCGTCGAGCACGTACACAAGCTGCAGCCCTACTGTCTCGTCAACGGACGCGTCGGCAACGGACTGGGGGACTACGGTCAAACGCGAGACAACGAGATGCCCGACGAACCATCGGGTGACTGGGAAACCCCAGTCACCGGCAACGGCACGTGGGGGTTCACCGACAATACCGAGTGGAAGAGCGCCCACGAGATTGCCGTGACGATCGCGAAGGCCGTCTCTCGCGGCGGAAACGTGCTTCTGAACGTGGGGCCCGATAGCCACGGTGCCGTACCTTCGGCTCAGGTCGCTGAGCTCGAGGCGATCGGAGGCTGGTTGCAGCGCTGTGGTGCGTCCATCTATGAAACACGTCGCGGTCCATTCCGTGCACTCGAGTGGGGTTGGAGCACTGCTTCGAGCGATCACGTTTACCTACTCGTGGAGAATTGGCCTGTGCAGGGCGATCTGGTGCTGCCGGCGGGTGTCTCGGTCGAATCTGCCCGGCTGCTGACAGATGCGGGCGCCACCTCGCTCGGGGTGCATGATTCTTCAGGCGGCGCCGTTTTGGGCCTGACCGGGATCGAGCCCGATGCGGTTCTGTCAGTAATCGAGCTCACGGGTGCACGAGAGGTAGCGCCGCTATGAGTCGTCCAAACATCCTGCAGATCGTGGCCGATGACCTTGGGTTTGGCGACATCGGCTGCTTCAACTTCGGAATGACAGAGACTCCCGGATTGGACAGCTTGTTCCGGGAGGGTGTCGAACTGAGCCAGCACTATTCGGCATCGCCGGTCTGCGCACCGGCTCGGGCTGCGTTGCTCACCGGACGATACTCGCATCGAACCGGTGCCATTGACACTCTTGACGGTCGCGGACTGGACAGAATCGCGCTAGATGAGGACACTCTCGCAGACTGCCTTCGAGCGTCCGGTTACGCGACTGGGCTCGTCGGAAAGTGGCATAGCGGTGCTCTCGATGATCAATACCACCCGACGAATCGAGGATTCAGTGAGTTCGTTGGTTTCCAAGGCGGCTGGATGGACTACTGGGACTGGACCATTCAGAAGAATGGCACAGCGGTGCGCACTGACGGCCGCTACCTCACGGATGTGTGGACAGATGAGGCAGTCGACTTTCTTCAGGCGCACAGCGACGAACCGTTTTACTTGCATTTGGCCTACAACGCACCGCACGCACCGTTTCAGGCCCCCGAAGGTACAGATAAAAAGCACCTAGAACGTGGCAACAACCCTGCCGTCGCCACGTTGTACGCGATGGTCGAGGCGATGGATGCTGGAATCGTTCGCGTTCTGGCGGAGCTTGATCGACTCGGCCTGCGCGACAACACGCTGGTCATGTTCACGAGCGACAACGGGCCGCAAATGCGGGGGCATGGGCCACAAGCAACCGACCGCTTCAACTGCGGATTTCGCGGCTCGAAAGGACATACCTACGAAGGTGGGATTCGTGTGCCCGGTATTGTTCGTTGGCCCAACGGAATCGAAGGTGGGCGCCGTGTCGATGACATGGTGCACTTCACAGACTGGTACCCGACGATCCTTGCGGCTACAGAGACGTCGACCGTGAATGCCGATCTCGCTCGTGACGGTGAGAACGTGTTGCCCATTCTGCGTGGCGACGCGGGTGCAGTTGCTGAACAACGTTTCTGGCAATGGAATCGATATCGACCAGTTGGAGTGTGCAACGCGGCGATGCGTGACGGGCACTGGAAGCTGGTACTGCCCGAGATCACGGCGGCAATGCATGTGACACCGGACGACCTTGAGATGGATCGTGCTCTGAGGTACGAGCCCGAGCAGTTTTCCCAGATCCGCACCGGCCCGTTGCCACCGATGCCGCGGGTGCAGCCTGGTGAGGTGTGCCCCGAGCTTTACAACCTGGCGATAGATCCTTTAGAACTCAACGATCTCGCTCAGGAGGAGCCGGGTCGCGTTGAAGCGATGCGTGCGCAACTTGAAACGTGGTTTCTCGAGGTCAACAGGCCGGAGGTCGAGGCGATTTTCATGCCGACTTAAACGTTTCCACCAATCCTGACCAGACTCTCAACACCCACGACAACACATCACACCGATCCCAGCGTTGGGGTCATTCCTGCAGATATCAACGAAGAGGAACTGCCATGAAGAAATTGCAATCCAACAAGACCTGGCGAAAGGTCGCGATCGCCACGCTGAGCGCGACAGCGGTCGGCGCGCTGCTGAGCGGCTGCGCAGTCGGGGGAACGTCGACCGAAACCGTTGACCAGGCTGAGGGAGACGCCACACTCGTCGTCTGGACCGATGCGATCCGCCTCCCGCTATTCGAGGCGTACCAAGAGGCACACCCCGAGGTGACTCTTGAAATTGAGACCCTCGATAGCTCGCCCGATGAACTGGCATCAAAGATTCTTCTTGCCAACACTTCGGGACAGGGGTGGCCCGACGTTCTCGCCACGGCTGCATCTGCAGCAAGTTCGCTGGCCGGTGACCCGTATGACTTCGCGCTCGATCTCACGTCGCTTGTCGACCCAGAAATCGTCGCGGACTTTTCGCAGGGGACACTTGATCCGTGCACCGTCGGGAACGAACTAATTTGTCTGAGAGGCGACTTCGCGCCGGGCGTGCTCTGGTACAACCCGAACTTGATGGACGAGTTCGGATACTCCATCCCAACGACCTGGGAAGAATTCCAGGCCACTGGTGAGAAGCTGGTTGAAGAGCACCCTGGCTACGTCGTCGGCAGTGCCAGTAACCCTTGGGACGACTTGACCTACTACGCGGCAGCGGAGTGCCCCGGTCCGGAGTTCACGGGTGTGGACACCGTCACGGTCGATCTGAGCGATCCGAACTGCACGCGCGTGACCGAAATGATCGACAGCATGCTCGAGGTCGATGCGTTTGCCCGGACAGCCGTTGTTGATCCCCAGTTCGCCCAGGACTACGGCACTCCTGAGAAGGTTCTGATGATGATGGGACCGATCTGGTACGGACAGAACGTTTACGCCAACTCATTCGACGCTGCTCCTGGCACTCTCTCGTTCGCAGCTCCGCCTAAGTGGGAGGCTGACGCCGAAGCTCACACCGGCGACATCGGCGGTCGCGCGTACGTAGTGTCGAACCACAGTGAATACCAGCAGGCGGCGGCGGACTTGGTGACCTGGGTCACAACGGGTCCGTTCCTCGCCACCGAGGCCTCGACAACGTTGCCATCGTACGAGCCGATGCAAGGCGCTTGGCTTGACCGCAACATCGAGGATGGCACGTTCACCGAAGTAGATACGCCGCTCGACGAGGTGCTAGCCACTGCTGTTGATGGCATCTGGACGGGACTGACCTACAAGCAAGCCAATTCTGAGACCTACCGTTCGGTAGTTCCGGCTGCGCTCGGAACAGGGCAGACGATGACCGAAACTGTCCCGGAGTGGGAGACGCGACTGGTTCAGAACCTCGAGGCAGCTGGTTGGGAAGTCGAATGATGTCGACCCCACAAAGCCCCGCGCTTGCCGTAGCGGCAAGCGCGGGGCCGGAAGCCGAGGGTCAGACGCACGCCGCTTCCGCGGGGCGTGGCGGGCGAGCCCCAGGCGGTGCGTCGCGAGGCATGATCCTCACGTCCTACCTGTTCCTCTCGCCGTATCTCTTGCTGGTGATCGGATTCGGGCTCGTGCCGGCGATTTATGCCGTCGTTATCTCGTTCAGCGGACCGAATGGTGGGTTCGCGGGATTCGACGCCTATGTGCAGACATTTCAGGACTTCCGCTATGTCGATGCGTTCGTGAATATCGGCATCTACGCATTCTTCTTCATCGCGCCGTCGATGATCGTCTCGATCGGCATCGCGCTGCTCCTTCAGGGGCGATCGGCGCGCGCGGGCTCCGGATTCCGGTTCGCGTATTACCTGCCGCAAGCCCTCGTCGGGGCGGCCGGAGTCGTGGTGTGGATCTTCATGCTGAACCCGGCGACAAGTCCCGTTGGGGGACTCATGAACGCGTTCGGTCTCGAGAACATTTTCCAGGTGCTCACTCCAGCCGCTGTGCCCCCAGTGCTGGCGATGATCGCCGTATGGACCTCGGCGAATGCCATCCTGCTTATGTATGCGGCGCTCACATCCATCCCTGCGGAGATCCTGGAAGCTGCACGAATCGATGGCGCCGGTTCATGGACTACGGCCATGCAGATCAAGCTTCCGATGCTTAGAAAGTGGATCGGCTACACACTGATCCTCAATATCGCCGCGGCGACGCAGCTCTTCGTGGAGCCGCAGATTCTCTCCAGCGCGACAGGCGGAGCCATCGGTGATGACTTCTCGCCACTGCAGCTGACCTACACGTTCGCCTATACCTACGGAAACTTCCCCGCAGCCGCGGCATTGTCCGTTCAGCTGCTTGCCATCGCCGGAATTCTTGCTGCTGTTGTGCTGCGAAAGACTGACATGTTCCGGGTGGAGATCTGACATGACATATGCAATGAAAACGGAGTCCATCCGGACCCCACCCCCTGAACTGAATACGGGGGGTAAGTCACCGTTCGGACCGGCGACAGCTCGCACCGTCGCATGGTTCGTGCTGCTTGCATGGGCAGCCTTCTCGTTGATTCCGATCATCTGGTTGCTGCTTGCGGTCACCAAGTCCAACGCGCAGCTGCAAAACGATTTCCCGTTTTCGTTCGGCAGTTTCGGGAATATCTCGACCGCGTGGGCAAACCTGCAAGGCTACGACGGCGGCGTCGTCGTGGATTGGATCGGAAACTCGGTTCTGCTCACGGTCGGCGGTATCTTCCTGGCGGTCATCACGACGGTGCCGGCAGGCTATGCGCTCGGAACGCGAGAGTTTCCCGGGCGTAAAGCAATACTGATGGTCAGCTTGCTGCTCATGCTTGTGCCGGCTTCAGCGCTCGTGCTACCGCTATTCCTTGAGATGACGACGCTCGGACTCGTCGGGCATCCACTGTCGGTCATCTTGCCCCTGGGCGTCTTTCCCTTCGGCATCTACATGTCGTTCATCTACTTCAGTACGACGGTGGACAAAGACATCTATTCGGCCGCGCGACTTGACGGGTGCAGCGAATTTCAGGTGTTCCTGAGAGTCGCGGTGCCACTGGCCAAGCCCATCGTCGTCCTGATCGCCTTCTTCGCCTTCATGCGCAACTGGACTGAGTATTTCCTTCCATTCGTCATGCTGGGAGGTCCACAGCAACCGCTACCCGTCGGGCTTGCGACACTGGCGAGCAACGTTCCGCAGCTCAATCCGTTGTCCGCCCAGGCTGCCGATGTCGGCTTGCCCGAACTGATCCTCGCAACCATCATTTCGATGGCCCCCGTCATGATCGTCTTGATCGTGGCTCAGCGGACCGTGCTCCGCAGCGCAGATCTAATGGGGGGAGGGCTTCGTGGTTGAAGCTGCAGAAGAAGGCTCGTCAGTCGATCGCATCGCTTCCGTAGAGGTGGTGATGGTGCAGTCTCCTGGCGTTTCACCGTCGTTCCTATGGCGGGACGGGCTGCCCGGTTCGGATCCAGCGGGGGTCGGTGCCTGGCTTGTGCTTACCACTGAGTCAGGACTACGCGGGTATGCCTTCGCCCAGCGAGGGGTGATCTTGAACGACATCGTCGATCGACGTTTGCGTGCAGAACTGATCGGCCATGATGCGCTGGCGCGAGAGTACCTATGGCGGCGGGTGTGGGAAATCGACCGCATCGAACACATCCCGCTGCACCTGATGGGAACGGTAGACATCGCCCTATGGGATATCGGGGCGAAAGCGGCGCGAGTACCGCTTTACAAACTTCTGGGATCGTTTCGAGAAGCGATACCGGCATACGCGTCAACAGCAACGTTTGGCGACATTGCGGAGTACATGGACGTCGCAGACCAATGCCGGGAGCTCGGGTACTCCGCGATCAAGCTCCATGCTTGGGGGCACGCTCGAAAGGATGCTGCGCTCGCGGCGGCGCTTCGGTCACGCATGGGAGACGACATGGATCTCATGTATGACGGCTCCGCCGGATTCGACTTGGCTGACGCCGTCTATCTAGGCCGGGCGCTAGCTGATGAAGGCTACCTCTGGTACGAGGAGCCGATGCGCGAGTTCAGCGTTTCGGCCTATGCCGCGCTCGCACGCCGTGTGGAGATTCCTCTGCTCATCGCAGAAACCAGCGCCGGTGCACATATGAACACGGCCGACTTCATTGCGTCCGGATGCGCAACAGCCGTTCGTACGAGTTCGGCGCTCAAAGGAGGAGTGACAGGGGCGATGCGCATCGCGCATCTCGCAGATTCGTTCTTGCTTCGGGCAGAGGTTCATGGCGGCGGCTTGGTGAACACACATTTGTGCATGGCGATCCCCAACACGACCTACTACGAGTCGCTCGTTCCGCATCGCCAAGTTGTACGGGAAAGCGTTGTAGGCTCGGACGGATTTGTGCGGGCGAGTAGCGCGATAGGTGTCGGCTGGGAGTCGGCCTGGCAAGAGTTCGGGCCGCCGAAGGGAATCGCTCTGTGAACAATGAGACGGCTGTCGATGGATCAGTTGCGGTGATGCGAGTTGGGCTGTTGGGCGCTTCGGGAATCGCACCGCGCGCGATCATCGCCCCGTCCAAGCGACGCACCGATGCATTGATCGTGGCGGTAGCCTCTCGGAGCGAAGCTTCAGAGTACGCGCAGCGCCACGGCATCGCCCGGGTGCATGCGGACTACCAGACCTTGATCGACGACGCTGAAGTCGATCTGGTTTATATCGCGCTGCCACCCTCGGAACATGCGCGTTGGACAATCGCTGCGTTGGAAGCGGGCAAGAACGTGCTGTGCGAAAAGCCCTTCGCGATGAACGCCGTCGAGGCAGGTGACGTCGCCCAAGCGGTGGAGCGCACCGGGCGCCGCGTCGTCGAAGCGTTTCACGACTACTACCACCCGCTGTTTCAGTGGGTACGCGAATTCGTTGCGTCCGGCGAACTCGGCTCCATCGATGCCGTCACCGCCGAGTTCAACGCGGAGATTCCGTTTGATCGCTCATCGATCCGCCATGCGCCAGAACTAGGCGGTGGGGCACTGATGGACCTCGGGTGCTATCCCCTTCATTGGCTTCGGTCGCTGTTCGGCGAGCCAGCAGTGTTGGAGGCGAGCGCAGAATTGAACCCATTGGGCGCGGACCTGTCGATAGTCGCCCGGCTGGACTTCGGCGATGGGATTGAAGCAAGCCTGGGCGCAAGCATGGCCCCAGGCATCGAGTTCGGCGCGTTCCTGCATATTGTGGGCTCGAAGGCGACATTGCATGTCGACAATCTTGTGTTCCCTTCTGCAGGTCATTCCATTGTTGTCACGCGCGACGGTCTCGACTACACGTCGACTGTCGCCGGACAGGAAACGTACGATCACCAACTAGCCGCGGTGCTCGATGCGTTTCGCACGGGCGAGTCGCTCGCGACAGAAATCGAAGACTCTGTGCGGACAATGCGAGTGATCGACGACATTTATCGCGTTGCAGGGGTTCGCTGACAATGAGCCTTTCGAGCACGTTGATGGGCCAGGTAGAGGTGGCACGCTCAGGAGTGTGGTTGTGATGGGACGAAGCGAACGACGCCAGGTACGTGCGAGGAATTCGCGAACACTTGAGTACCTCTCGACGTCGCTGAACGTAGTCGAACGGACACCCGGCCGTCGCTGAATCCGCGTGGTCCGCCTTCTTTTTGCCTTTTGTCATGCTTGCAGATGATCGAACCTTCACGCTGCAGATCCGACTGAAGAACTTGCTGGAGTCGACCGGTGCGATCAATGTGTCACTGGGACAATCCACTTTGCCGATCCACGCCCCCGAGGCGGCGCTGGCGGGGCTTATCACTGTCGGACCCATTCTGCTCGTCTTCCTCTTCGCTCAGCGCTTTCTGACGTCGGGTCAGTTGGCCGGCGCGGAGAAAGGATGAGCGACGGACTGAGGCGAACAACTAGCGGCTGGTCGCGGATACCTTTTCGATCGTCGCCCACAGACGCCCCGGCTAGCGCCCACAGATCAGTAGATAGGAAGTTGAATGAATTGCATGACCACGGACCGCCATGCGCGACGAAATGCGCAGCCCAATATCGTTCTGATTCTCGCCGACGATATGGGCTGGGGGGACCTCGGTTGCTATGGCGCGAGCGCGATCTCGACGCCGCGTATGGACGCGGTGGCAAGCGCGGGGGTGCGATTCACTGACGCGCACTCGTCCTCTGCGGTTTGCTCCCCTAGCCGCTATTCGATCCTGACCGGGCGCTACGCGTGGCGCAGTCCGATGAAGCAGCACGTGCTGCATAGCTACGCGCCGGCGATCATCGAAACCAGTCGTCCCACCATTGCTTCTGAACTGCAGGCGAGCGGCTATTCGACCGGGGTCTTCGGGAAATGGCACCTGGGCCTGGATTGGACGCGCACCGACGGCACGCGGGTGACCGCGTTCGGCGAGCAGGCCGATCTCGATATACTCGACCGTCCTGATCAGTATCCCGTCGAGGACATCGATCATGCGCAACCCTTCGCAGGGGGTCCGTGCGACCTCGGCTTCGATCGGTTCTTCGGTATCGCGGGGTCGTTGAACATGCCACCCTCGGCATTCTTGTCGCAGGACCGCACGGTCGGTGTGCCCACCTTGCCGCGGGACATCTACATGGCCGGCCAGAACCCTGGGTTGAAGGTGGATGGGTGGCGTGATGACGAGGCGGACCTCCGATTCACGTCGGAGGCAGTGGATTGGATGAAAGAGTGTGCTGGCGAGGAGGAGCCGTTCTTCCTGTTCCTCTCCACAGCTGCGCCGCACCGTCCGTGCGTTCCACCGGCACGTTTTCATGGACTGTCACAGGCGGGGATGCGTGGAGACGCGGTCTGTCTCGTGGACTGGATGGTGGGGGAGATCGACGACACGCTCGCGGAGCTCGGCATCGCCGACGACACGATCGTGATCATCACCAGCGACAACGGTGCGCCGATGATTTTCCCCGAGGATGGGGACACGGACCATCATCGACCAAATGGCCCGTACCGCGGGCAGAAGGGCGACATCTGGGACGGTGGACATCGTGAGCCGCTCATTGTGCGCTGGCCAGCCGGCTTGGAGGCGGGACTCGTGCGCGACGATCTCATTTGCCTGTCCGACCTGTATCCGACGATTCTGGCGGCGGCCGGCCTGTCGCCTTCGAGCGGCGCGGCAGAAGATGCCGTTGACATCTTCGCGCGACTAGACAGTTCCGATCCGCGGCCACGAGGTCTGCCCGTCGTACACCACAGCATGGGAGGTGCGTTCGCGCTGCGGATAGATCAGTACAAGGTGAATTTCTGCACAGAGTCCGGTCGCGGCTTCTCGGCACAGATCAGGGACGACGGCGGAGCGAACCGTGCCATCTTCTCTGCCAGTAGCCGGGAAGACGGCACTGTCTACGACGCCAAGCACCCCATTGGCCGCATCTACGACATCGACACCGACCCGCAGGAGACCACCGACCTGTGGGACCAGCGCCCCGACCTGGCGGCTCAAGCACACCGAATGCTCTGCGAGATCACCGCAGGCGCCGACAGCGGCTTTCCCTGTGGCATCGGTCCGAGTGTCGCACGGTAACGAGGAGCCTAACGGGTTGAAACCAAAGACCCTGCAGTCCCACGCCGCAGGCGAGAGGAGCCCAGCGGTATACGCGGCCTGCTAGCGGTCGCGCCGGCAGCCTCGCCCGCCGCGACCTGTCCGCTGGTCTGGCTCGCAACGTGCGCAGCGTCCTTTGGTCACCACCGACCATCAACGACGGGATCCGCCGACGGATTGGCGAAGGTGTCCTGACCCCAGGACTATGCTGCAGGTTCGGTGGCAAGGTGGTGGTCAGCTCCTGAATGCTCATCTAGACGACCCCTCCCTTTGCGCGCGTTCCGGTCGCAGTGTTGCCCGTCAGTATCGCGGGAGCCAGATCGCGTGCGATCAAGACGAACGGGAATCTCAAGGGCACGACACCCGCTACGACACCGGGCAGTTCACGCGTGAGCAAGACACCGATCGCAATGGTTGCGTTTATCTGCCCAGGTGCCCCCCAGGTGTCCCCGAGCATCCTGAGAGTGTTGTTTCTCAGCGAGTCTAGAGTGCGTGGAGTGCCTCGCGAGCGGGAAAAGGACCCGTGTAAAAGGCCTGATTAGGTCTACTAACTAGCGTGATTCTGCGGTAGAATCGGCAACAGTTGATTGATCGGGTCAGGGCGCAATTTCACCCTGCTAAGGTCGAGTCCTCGCAAGGGGACCGAGGGTTCAAATCCCTCCGTCTCCGCCAGCTAATATGGCCCGCATTCCCTTGTAAACACTGGGATCGCGGGCCATAGCTTTTTCATAGAATCTGCTTTTGCGAACAAATCGCGAACATTCTGCGAAAACGCGCTCAGGTGGTCGATGGTGAGACTGCCAATGCGTCGCTGATGGAACCCTCAGCTAGGGCGTGTCTGACAATGAGCGAGCCGTAGCCAAGGTCCGTCTTCAGGGGGATGTGTGCGCGTGACCCTTGTGGTGTAGTTGGACTATGGATTCGATGCTTCGAGGACGTGAAGTGGGCGTTCACAGTGTTCAGCGGCTAAAGCTGACGGTGCGGCTCCGCAACGTCGTCGCGATCGTCGGAGTGGGCGTTGCGATTGTCTGGTTCGGGTTCGCCGCCGCCGACGCTTCTGGTGCTCAGATGGCCGCGGCCAGCGCGATGTTCGCGGCATTCACCAGCGGGTGGGCGGGCGCTTTCGCAGCTATCAAGGCAAAGCTGAAGTCGGGCGTGCCAGCTCAGGCTTGAGCGAGTTTGCCCGTCCATGCGATAGCGGCGTGAATGAGGACGGCGGCCCGGTAGACGATCGCGTGTTTGTCGTAGCGGGTCGCGAGGCCTCGCCATTGCTTGGTGTGGCAGAAACGGCGCTCGATCACGTTGCGGTTCCGGTAATCGCCAGCATCGAGGCCGACGGGCCTGCCGCCAAGTGAGCCGCGTCGCTTCCGATGACCCTGCTGGTCTCTCGGTTCGGGAATCACAGCCTTGATCCCGCGTCCACGCAGGTGCGACCGGATCGCGCGGGACGAGTAGGCCTTGTCGCCCCGGACCGCATCTGGGCGCGTGCGTGGCCGGCCGACCGGGCGCTCCACGCGGAGCATCTTCAGCATCTGTAGCAGCGTTGGAGAATCCCCAGCCTGGCCGGACGTGATCACGGTTACAGTCGGAGACCGTTGCCGTCTACGAGTTGATGGATCTTCGTCGAGAGGCCGCCGCGTGAGCGACCGATCCCGTGATCAGGCGGCTCGGCGGCTGGATTCGTGTAATTCAATCCAGCCCCCTGTGGGGCACGTCGTATTCGTCGCGTGCTGATGTGCCCTGGCGATCGTCGAGTCCACCGACACCGACCAATCGACCAGCTCCTCGGCATCGGCCTGCGCGATCAGCGCCCGCACGATCGTGTCCCAGGTTCCCTTGACCGCAAGACGGTGATGCCACGTCCACACGGTCTGCCATGGCCCGAACACCTCCGGCAGATCACGCTACGCAATTCCGCACCGATACCGGTAGATGATGCCCTCGAGCATCGTTCTCGCGTCCGAGAAGGCGTGTCTCTCATTCGCATGTGTTGCGCTGACGCGCGGTGCTACCAGGTGTCGACGAGCTCGAAGTCGAACACGAAGGATCCTGTGCCGTCGATGTCGACGCTCTCGGCGCGGTCGATGTCCGCGGGGGAGAACGTCAGTTTCGCTAGCGTGGTGTCCGTGCGAGTGCCTGCGGCCCATTCGATATCGAACTTGATGGGATATCCGTTGTCGGCCAGGATGCCGTCGGAGCAGCTGGAAGAGTAGTTGGGGGCAACTATCTCGCCGTCTGCGTCCAACACGTCGCGGGTGACGTTCGCACCCCCGAGCTCGGGGTCGGGGTTGTCTACCGGGACCTCCTGCAAGCTGGCTTCGACGAGCACCGCGTAGCAGTTCAGGTCGTCGCCGAAGCCGTCGTCGAGGACTCCCATGTCGGCGATACCCCGGTAGGTGACGTCGAAGACGCCGAAGAACTCGTCACCCATCGTGAAGCTGTCTCCCACGCCATAGCGGATGACGTCAGTGGTGGGTTCCTCCACGGGCTCTTGTGGCTCGGCCACCGCTGCTGTCTCTTCAGCGGGCACCTCGACAGCGGCGGGCTCATCCGTTGCGGGTGCGCACGCCGTGAGCACGCCGATCGCGAGAACGCCGATCACGGCGGCTCTCACGCAGCTGGTCAGCGGAAGAGGCCCACGCGAACATGTCATGTCATCAATTCTGCTCACTGCCCAGGCGACAGGACAATACGTCTTTCGACTGACCCGCGCGAGCAGTGTGACACAGCATGGAGCTCAGCGATTCTGATGCCCGGGTGGTCCTGCTGGTCGCCGGCGACTCGCGCAGCATCCGCCCGCCGGGTTCTCAGAGGCGCTCGAGGCGCTGCGCTCGGTGATCGAGTGCGACAGTGCATCCTTCAACGACATGGTGTTGGGGGCTTCGGATTTTCGCTACGAGATCGTGCCCCCGAGTGAGAGGGCGAGAGCGAAACAGCTCAAGCCACAGTATGACAAGTACGTTCGTGAGCATCCGCTCATTGCTGCAGCAAGCGCGACGAGCGGGCTCGGCGCCATTCGGTTCTGCGACGTAGACGTGGCGCCGACATCACTTCCACGGACCTTTTCCGCCATTTCTACTCCCCGTTCAACGTGCGCTTTCAGCTCGCCGTCGGGCTTCCGTCGCCACCGGATGTGGTGGTTGGCTACGCCCTCAACCGCAGCGCGACAGCGGGAGAGTTCAGTGATCGCGACGTCGCCGTTCGGTTCTTCCGCTCAAGTCGACGCATCCGCTCCGCCTCGCTCGAGGCCACTCTCGGACGTTCACCGAGATCGACCTGCGTTTGCCGCACCCACCGACGTTCACACCTCACACGTTTTGGCCAGGATGCTGACCGATCGGGATCTTGTGTTTGCGATCAGTCACACCGGTTCAACGATTGAAACACTCGCTGCGGCGCGCGCGGCAGTATTGTCGAACTCGGCTGGAGGTCTGCGGCTCTACGTCGATGCGATCTTGACGCAGTTCAACCCGGAAGGATAGGCGCATGAACACCTCTCGCGGCCTTGAGCGCCTGATCTTGTTTTCGGATGCTGTTGTGGCTATCGCAATCACGCTCCTGATCCTGCCTCTTGTCGAGTCCGTCGCCGACTTTGAGGGGGCGGACCTGGCCGACTATGTCGACGAGCACTACCTTCAACTGCTCGTCTTCGCGCTGAGCTTCGTCGTAATCGGCCGCTTCTGGATGGTGCATCACCGGATGTACGAGAAGGTGGCGGGATATACCCAGCCGATGCTCTGGGTGAACCTCCTCTGGCTGATGAGCATCGTCTTCCTGCCGTTTCCTACCGCGCTGCTGTCGGCATCGAGCAGCAGCAGCATCCATGCCCTCTACATCGGCACGATCCTGGTCACATCTTTGGCCAGTCTTCTCCAGCAATGGCTGATCAAGCGCGATCCCACATTGCAGATCCCGGAAGCACGGGGCACAATCCGCATGCTTCCGTTCGTCATAACTCCGCTGATCCTGGCCGTCGCCCTAGCGCTCGCCTTGGCGATCCCGTCGTTTGAAGTGTGGAGCGTGTTGGTGCTGCTCACCGTCGCGCCGATCGAAGTCCTCGGCCGACGAAAGGCCCGCGCCTGACTGTGCCTGGACAGGCCCGAACTGCCGGGAGCTGCGTGGCATGCAGTGAATTCTGGCCCCCGAAGCGTCTTCATTGCAGCCGAGAGGAAGTTCAGTCTTCGCATCCGCGTGGCGGCAATTCGGCCAGTAGGTACCGGACGCAATGTCGGATGCTGCTGGGAGAATTGAGGCATGAAGGAATCCACCGCAAGTAGCTGTCCTCTGTGATTGATCCGTTCAGATTGAACTTGTAATGGAGAGCCGGCGCCGCCGCCAGCCCTTGGGGTTCGACAAGCCCCAGGCCGCCAAGCCCGGCCGCCGCTCCCCAGGTCAACGCCCTCTTGAGAAAGCGCCTCCTCGAAGCGATGTTCACTCCTTCTTCTCTGTTCTCATCGCGCCAATTGTCGGTACGATCCAACGGCGATCACCGCGGCGACGATTGCGCCTGCAGCTAAAACAACAGGCTCGCCGGGATAAGTGGGCGTTGAGGAGAACATTCCGCCTACGACGAGAGCGGAAAGGGCCGCGTTTCGCACAATGAGGATGGGTCGCACCTTCTCTTCTTTTCCGCCGCATCCGCAATTGTTCCCAGTCTTCCGGGCGAGCGAGACCGACATTGCCGCCGTGAAGACGAGTAGTAGGGCTAGGAGGGCGACTCCGGTTGCGAACGGTGAAATGCCCGCTGAGAAGTACAGTCCAGCGATGAACTGAACTGGGATGATCACGCTAGCGAGGACACCAGAGGTGCGTGCTCCGGTGAGCTTGTAGCCCATGATCTCGGACCAGAACTTCTGCGTCTTGCCTAGTTTCGTGCTTGCGGACCAGACGAAATATCCGCCCGCCGCCATTCGTGCCAACACAAGTGCGATCTCCAAGGACTAGACACCCCTCTCACGGTTCCGAAAGTTGCGTTCTTACGCATCACGACGAAAGGAAATCCCCGCACGACACGAGTGAGAATCCCCTGATCAGGCACCAGCGACGCTATCGATGGAAGGGGTGTGAGTCAAGCACTCTGTGCTCAATAGCCATTGCAGCTTCATCGAAATCAATCGCGTCAAGAGTGGCCTTCGAATCAAGGAAACGAATCTCCTTCACCATCAGGCCACCCACCCGGCCACATTGCGCGTCGGACCCGCGATACCATCCGACAGTTCACTACTCTCAAGTTTTTCGCAACTATGCGACGCGCGTAGACCTGCTTCTCGCGACGGCGGCGTGGATCGAAAGCGAGATCTTTCCACGGCACGATGCACCGAGCATCTTCGACATGCCTCTGACAATTCGCGCAGCGATGGATTCATACGACCAGCGTCCAGAGCTAGCGCACGTAGTAGCCGAAACGACGATGCGAGGAATCAGCGGCGCGGCGCCCAGCCCGCGCCGCGCGCTGCTGGAGACCATGATAGATACCGAAGTTCCAGGACTTGAGGTAGGCCAGCGTAGGGCGATTCTCGCGGCGTTGTCTCACTTGGACTCGGCGGCGACGTGGGTCACATTCCGTCGAGAATTCGGCATGAGTCGAAGCGACATCGCCGATGCTGGCGCATGGGCCGCCGAAGCGGTGCTGGACCCGATTCGCTCACGAGTAATCTGACGCAAGCCGGGAACCTCATCTCATTGGAGCGACAAGTTCGACGTTTCGAAGCCGCGTAAGCACGTGCGAACGCCTGCGAACGCAGGTCAAGACCCGTTTGTTGATCCTGCGAATGGGCTTCGTCGCTTGCTTAACAACGTGTCGATGGTCACCGCGAGTACCAGCACCAGCCCTGTGGCTATGTTGCGGGCCGACGCGTCGAGGTCGATCAGCGTCAATCCGTTGGCGATGGATTGGATCACCAGGATTCCGATGAAGGCTGACCATGCGCTTCCTCGTCCGCCATAGAGGCTTGTGCCCCCCACGATCGCGGCAGCGATCGCGATGAGGAAGACCTCACCGCCCCCCGAGCTTTGATTTGCAGCGGCGAGGCGGCCTGCGCCGAGAATGCCCCCCAGCGCAGCGAGTGTCGAGCAGGCCACAAAGGCGCTGACAACAATCGTTTGCACTCGTACGCCGGCCAACCGCGCGGCCTGCGGATTTCCGCCGATCGCACGGATTCCTCTGCCCCATCGAGTTCGCCGCAGCAGAATGTCCGTTCCCCACACCAGACCAATGAACAGCACGACGCTCCACCCGATTCCGCGCTCTTGCGAGAGATAGGCGATAGGAACAGCAAGTGCCACCGCGATCAGGATCGCTCTGAGTCCGATCGCAAGGGGCGCTTCGGCTGGAAGCTCCGCGGCAAGGCGCTGTCGCCGTTCGATGAGTCGCGTGACGGTGATTCCGATTACCACCACTGCGACGAGGACCCATGCGAGCCAGCTCGGGACGAAAGCCGTTTGACTGAAGCGCACCAGCCAAGAGTCGAACGGCAGGTTGACCGAGCCAGCGTCGCCGAGAATCTGCCACTGAATGCCGACCGCGATCAACAGACCAGCCAAAGTCAGCACGAATCCGGGCAGACCTACTCGGGCGATGAGTATCCCATAGATGAATCCGATGATTGAGCCCGCGAGCAGGGCGGCAAGTACGGCGAGTGCGAGGTTCCATCCCAGCGAAGTGGCTGCCACTGCTGCAATTGCGGCGGCAAGGCCGCTTACCGATCCCACGGAGAGATCAATCTGTCCGATCAAAAGTACGATCACGACGCCCAAGGCGATGATGCCCGTTGATACTGATTGCAACGATAGGTTGACGAAATTCTCAGGTGTCCAGAACGTGGGCGAGGCGATGCCCAGGATGATCCAGATTACGAATAGCGCCGTAATGATCGGAACTAGCGGCCGTTCGCCGTCTCGAATCTTCCGCCAGGACTCGGCAATGTTCATGCTCGCGCCCATCCTGTGCCGGTTGCGCTCGGACTCGTCGGTGCGGTCGCACCCGTGATGGCCCCGAGCAATTGCTCCGCGGTAGTATTCGCGGCGTCGTACTCCGCAACAAGTCGTCCGAGGCGCAGCACCGCGACTCGATCAGCCACCGCGAGAACATCAGTAATTGAATGACTTGCAAGCACCACCGCAAGGCCACGCGTGCGCAAGCGACCGATGAGTGTGAGGATCTGCGCAGTCTGGCGAACGCCGAGCGCGTTCGTCGGTTCGTCGAGGAGAATGACTCGCGGATCGCCGAGAAGCGTACGTGCAATTGCGACGCTGCGACGTTGACCGCCGGAAAGTGCATGAACAGGCACGCGTACGTCGGGGATGCGCGCCGCCAAGCTGTCTAAGACGACTCGGGCGCCACGTTCCATGCTGACTTCGTCGAGCAAGCCTTTCGCTACGTTCTCGTGTCCCAAGTAGAGATTCTCGACGACATCGAGATTCTCGCAGAGCGAAAGCCCCTGCGGAGAAGCGACGATTCCGGTGCGTCGGGCATCGGCAGGGGAGCCGAACTTCACCGGTCGCTGATCAACGCGGAGGACTCCCGCAGAGGGTGCGATCGCCCCCGAAGCAACTCCCATCAGGGTCGACTTTCCTGCGCCATTATCGCCAACAATCGCGAGCACCTCGCCAGCGTTGATCTGAAGATCGATGTCGATGAGCGCCTGCGCGGCGCCGAAATCTTTCGACACCCCTTCGATTGAGACGACGGCGGTCATGGAATCTCCTTGTCAATGAGTCCTATGCGCACGCAGGCATCGGCATAGTCCGGAGTGCAAATGGCTTCGACTGAGTGCACGCGACCTTGCACAATCACCCGCTCGATATCGCTCTGCTCGACGGCCGTGGGCGCGAGTACAAAGCTCGGTACTCCAAGGATCATGCTGGGAGCGGCCGGCTCCTCACCGCGGAGTAAACGGACAGCAATCTCGGCCGCCGTGCGTGCTTGGTCATCGGTTGCCTTCGCGACCGTCATCAGCTGGTTGCCATCGACGATTCGTTGAATCGCTGAGAGTTCACCATCCTGCCCCGACACGGGTGGCACGGGATCGACGCCTGCGGCTTTCAGTGCTGCGATGGCGCCCCCGGCGAGCGCATCGTTGGCGGCCACGATGCCATCGACTCGGCCCGGAAACTGCGTTAGTTGTCCCGAGACCCACTCTTGTGCCTGCGTCGAGCTCCACGCAGGCGCGTCAAATTCGCCGAGGATTTCGACGTTTGCGCCTTCGAGCGCGTCGTGGACGCCCGCGCGCAAAGCAGCAGCGTTCGGGTCTGTCGGTGACCCATGAACCAGCAAAATCCCCGGAAGATCGCCAGCTTCCGACGGGAGGGCCGCGACGACGGCGTCGGCTTGAATTCTCCCGATCAGCTCTGAGTCGAATGACACGTAAATGTCGACGTCGGGGTGGTCGATGAACCGGTCGTAGGCGATGACATCCGCTCCATGGCGAGACGCTTCGGCCACGATGCTTTCTGCGGCGACGGTGTCGACTGCGTCGAGCACGATCACGTCTACCCCGCGTGCAAGCATCGCTTCTGCCTGCTCTTGCTGACGAGCCGCACTGGAACCAGCGTTCGCGTACAACAGATCGCATTCGGGGCATCGTTTGGCAACGACCTCTTCAAACACTGGTCGGTCTGACGTCTCGTACCGAGATACACCTGCTTCCGGCAGCAATAGTCCGATCGTGCCAGCCGACGATTCTGCGGGACTACTCACACACCCGACCAGCGTGCCAAGCACGAAAACGCCGAATATCGCAGCGAAGGTTCGCCGTTGTACCCGATTCATGAAATGACCCCCAGCACACCGAGCGCCCGCGCACGGTCGAGTGCGGCGGCGAGCGTGCCGCGCAGTTCTGCCTCGCGGCCGAATTCTGCGGCGACCACATCTGCGTAGCCGCTCGACGAGGTCAGAGTGTTGTGCTGCATTGCTTCTCGCAGTGGCGCTAGAAGCAGTTCGCCTGATGCGACGAGATCGCCGCCGATCACGACAATATCGGGGTCGATTAGGTTGCATACGTTCGCGATCGCCGCCCCGAGGCTTCGTCCGGTGTCGGCTATTGCGCGCTGGCATCCAGGGTCGCCATCGAGGCCTCGCGCGATCACATCGTCAAGGGTGAGATGGCCGTGGCTTACGCTCAACATTCTGAGAAGCGCTGCCGAACCCGCAACAGTCTCGAGGCAGCCCCTGTTGCCGCATCTGCAGACATCGCCGCGCTCGTCAACAATCATGTGTCCGAGCTCCCCGGCGGCGCCTCGGCGGCCGTGAAGCAGCTTTCCGTCCACGACGATGCCAGCGCTGATGCTGTGCGAAACGCTGATGTAGACGACAGGGTCTCGGCCGACCCCCGCGCCATATCGAGCCTCTGCGAGGGCCCCGAGATTAGCGTGATTGTCGACAGCGGCTGGTGCTCGCAACACCGTCGCGAGCACGTCGGCCACGGCGGCACCATCCCATCCGCGAAGCAGCGACGACGAAGAAACCACACCTGACGAAACGTCAACAGGCACGGGAACGCCGACGCCCACGGCGAGTAGCTCATCGACTGACGCATCGACGGACTCGACGAGCTCATTCACGAGCATCGCGGCACGTTGCAAACTCATGTCTGCTCGGTGGTCGGGCGCCAATGGCAGTGTTTCAGTCGCCAGTATTCGCATCGAGGTGTCGGCTAACGCGACGCTCATCGATCGAGCGGCCACGTCTATTCCTGCGACAACACCGATCGAGCGGGCGAGAGTGACTAGTCGCGCTCTTCGTCCCGACCGGATCGAGGGACTGGTATCGAGCACGCCAGCATCGGCAAGTTCCGTGACGATATTTGAAACGCTCGCTGGCGAGAGGCCGGTGATCCCTGCCAGTTCGACCTGCGTTAACGACCCATGCTGTTGCACTGCAGCAACGACGCGAGCACGGTTCGCCTCGCGCAACGATGTCTGCGACCCCGTTGCCGCTTGCGTGTGCTGCACACCCGTACGATACATCGTTGTCGCGTTGACTTCGAGAAGTAACGCAATGATCACGGTTCTCGAGTTGTTGAGTTCAAGTCTTGACTTCAAGGGTTATTGGCCCCGAAGATGATCACACAGCGAGCGCAAGGCAGCGCTCAGGCATGGGGAACCGTGCACCACATCGGCAAGGAAGACGATATGACAATGCGTAGCAAGAAATGGATCGCGCTTGGTGCAGGAGCGGCAGCGACCGCACTGGTACTTGCAGGCTGCTCGAGCACTCCGTCAGACGAGAGCAACGACGGTGGCGGCAGTAGCGGCCCCGAGGTGGAAGTCTTCACCTGGTGGGCTGCCGGTTCTGAGAAGGCGGGGCTCGACGCTTTGGTGAGCGTCTTCAACGAGCAAAACCCCGACCTCGAGTTCGTCAATGGCGCAGTCGCAGGTGGAGCCGGCTCGGCTGCAAAAGACCTGCTTCAGTCCCGACTGCAGGCGGGGGATGCACCTGATACGTTCCAGGCTCACGCGGGTGCTGAGCTTCAGGACTACATCGATGCTGCCCAGATTCAGGATGTATCCGACCTATATGACGAATTCGGGCTTACCGACGCATTCCCGGCAGATCTCATTGACCGACTCACCGTAGACGGCATGATCTACTCGGTGCCGTCAAACATTCACCGAGCGAACGTGGTGTGGGCAAACCCAACGGTGTTGGCCGATGCGGGCCTAGACCCCGAAGCAGAGTACGCCGACATCGACGAATGGATCGTGGCCCTCGACGCCGTGCAGGACTCAGGCAAGACGGCCCTCTCGATTGCCACCACGTGGACTCAGGTGAACTTCCTCGAAACAGTGCTGCTGTCATCGCTGGGAGCCGAGGCGTACAACGGACTGTGGGACGGCTCGACTGACTGGGAAGGCCCCGAAGTCACCGCAGCGCTCGAAGACTTCGAAACGTTGATGACTTACACCAACACCGACCGCGACGGCTTGGACTGGCCCGACGCCACCCAGCAGATCATCGACGGTCAGGCCGGGTTCAACGTGATGGGCGACTGGGCAGAAGCCGCGTTCGCTGAGGCGGGACTCACGTCGCCGACCGACTACATCTACTTCCCGGTTCCCGGAACTGAAGGCGTGTTCGACTTCCTTGCGGATTCGTTCACCCTGCCGGTCGGAGCGCCAAACGAAGACGGCGCGAAGGCATGGCTTGAGACCGTGTCTTCTGCTGACGGACAGGCAGCGTTCAACAAGGCCAAGGGTTCAATCCCGGCACGTACCGACGCAGACACGAGCGACTTCAGCCCGTACCAGCAGTCGGCAATCGAAGCATTCGAGACTGATGTCATCGTGTCATCGCTTGCGCACGGTGCGGCAGCTCCTGTCGCGACGCTGAACAAGGTGGCTGACGCGACGAGCAAGTTCACGACTGGGGCATCTGACCTCGCAACATTCCAGTCCGAGCTCGCAGCAGCCGTCAACGGCTAGGCCCACTGAGCTGCCCGGGACTCACAGAGTTCCGGGCAGCTCACTCTGACTAACTCGGAAAGTACTTCTATGCTGAAGCGACTCAAAGCGGCGGGGCCACCCCTGCTGTTGCTCGCACCTTCACTCATTCTGCTGGCTGTGTTCGTGTATGGCCTGCTGGCGGCCAACTTTCAGACCTCGATCACTGACAACCACACAGCAGCACAGGCAACCGGTCAGCAGCCGACCGTTGTGGTGTGGTTCGACAACTATTTCGCACTTCTCGGAAGCAGCAGCTTTCAGCACTCGCTGATGAACCTGTTGCTGTTCACCGTTGTCTTTCTCATAGGAACCATGGTCATTGGCTTTTGCTGGGCCTGGATGATGGACAAGCCCTCCCGAGGCGAAGGTATCTTTCGCTCCATCTACCTCTTCCCGATGGCCGTCTCATTCGTGGCATCCGGTGTTGTGTGGCGTTGGCTACTGAACTCAAACGAAGGCGAGAACGCCAGCGGCCTCAACCGCCTGTTTCAGATGGTTGGCCTCGACTTTCTGCAGAACCCGTGGTGGAACGACGTCACCTTCGGTATTACGGCCATCGCCCTTCCCGCGATCTGGCAGCTGTCGGGTTATGTCATGGCGCTCTTTCTCGCTGGCTTTCGTGGAATCCCAGAGGAACTCCGCGAGGCGGCCCGTATGGACGGCGCGTCTGAATGGCAGCTATACCGGCTGGTGCTGTTCCCCCAGCTTTCGCCGGTTGCATTGTCGGCCCTCATCATCATCGGACACATGTCGCTGAAGTCGTTCGACCTCATCATGTCGATTTCGAAACCCGCGAACTACCAAACCAAGGTGCCCGCCGTCGACATGTACGTCTTCAAATCGAGTTTTGACTATGCGAACGCTGCCGCGGTTGGCACGATTCTGCTCGTCATCGTCGCGGTGATCGTTGTGCCGTACCTCATTTGGACCAACCGTCAGGAGAAGCGATGACTTCCTCGGTTTCTGCTCCGGCGTTGACGCCGAATGCAAACGAACCCGCCATCGACGCCCCACGGAGAAAGACGAAAAGGCGTTACAGCGTCTCGCGCACCCTGCGATTCGCCTTGATGATCTTCTTTGTCATGGTCGTGCTCACGCCGGTGTACGTGCTATTCGTGACCAGCTTCAAGGGCGCAGGAGATGCATCCCCCGTGCGGGCATGGAACCTGCCGGAGATTTGGGTTCTCGACAATTGGATTGGCGCGTGGAATGCGCTAGCCCCTTCGATCGGACGCTCGTTCATGATCGTGATTCCATCGGCGATCATCTCGGCATTCCTCGGATCGTTGAATGGCTTTGTACTGTCACTGTGGCGCTTCCCCGGCGCGAACCTCGTGTTCACACTGATTCTGTTCGGGATGTTTATCCCGTATCAGGCCGTGATGATCCCGCTGCTGGAGATCATGCTGGGGGCTGGCATTCCCAGTGGTGTGCCCTCGCTGATTCTGCTGCACGTTATATATGGCATTCCGATCACCACTTTGATCTTCCGCAACTACTACATGACGGTGCCTCACGAGCTGATCGAGGCGGGTCGAGTAGATGGCGCCGGGATGTTGCGCACCTATTGGTCGATCATTTTGCCCATCTCGCTACCCAGCTTCGTGGTGGTCTTGATCTGGCAGTTCACCAACGCGTGGAACGACTTCCTCTTCGCGGTGTTCTTCTCCTCAAGCCAGAACGGCCCGGTGACGCTCGCGCTCAACAACCTTGCCAACGGCGCGCTGCTGCAGGACTACGGCATTTCGATGGCGGGAGCACTTCTCGCGTCGTTGCCTCCGCTGATCGTGTACATCCTGCTCGGAAAGTACTTTGTCGGTGGGCTAATGTCTGGCTCGGTAAAAGGTTAGGTCGCACGCTCAAACCCTCGGGTCACGCTCCTCGTGTGTCCCGAGGGTTTCGTCGTGCGCAGCGTTCTGGTTCAAGGGCGGCTGCGTCACATTTAAGCTCGAGCCGTCAGCTCAGCGAGGCATGAGATTGGGCAGTGCGGTCGCGCCAAACTCATGTTCGAGGGCGCTCAGCGCGGCATGCCAACCGGCGAGCCCATGCATGCCCGGTCCGGGGCTCACCGAAGCCCCGGCAAGGTAGACGCCGGGCATCGGGGTGCGCCACGGGTCATTTGACAGCGTCGGCCGCTGAAGCAGCTGTCGCACGCTGGGTTCCCCAGAAGAAATGTCTCCGCCTACGTAGTTTGGGTTGTGGGCGGCGACCGCTGTGGCGGTGCGAGAGGTGCTGGCGAGAATCGTGTCGCGAAACCCCGGCGCGAACCTTTCGATCTGCTCAATCACGACTTCCTTGCGGTCGACCGCGGAGTCTGCAGGCACATGCGTGTATGCCCACAGCGTGTGCATACCTTCGGGCGCACGCGTCTTGTCGAAAACTGTGGGCTGCGACACAAGTACAAAGGGGTTCTCGCTCAGATGTCCTCGAACCACACTGTTCTCGGATGCCTGGATTTCTGCGCGCGTGCCGCCGACATGGATCGTGCCCGCCTCTCGCACTGCTGCGTTGGACCATGGCACCGGTTCCGATAGCGCGAAGTCGACCTTCGCGACCGCATTTCCGTATCGAAAACGCTCCAAACGGCGGCGGTATGCCGATGGCATGCGATCGCCCGCCAGACTCAGCAAGGCCCTGGGCGTGACGTCCAGCAACGTTGCGCGCGCTCGCGGCAACTCGTCGAGAGAAGTGACTTCGTGGTCTGCGACGACCACTCCGCCATGAGCCTCGATGTCAGCCACCATTGCGTCAGCGATGCGCTGGCTGCCACCAACAGGGATCGGCCATCCTTGAGCGTGCGCGTACGCCGTCAGGGCGAGACCTGCGCCGGCAGCGGCGAGGCTCGGCAGTGGCAGCACGGTGTGCGCTGCGACACCTGTCAGCAGGGCCGGTGCGGTGTCTTGGCGAAAACGTGCATTCCACAGCGGAGACCCCTGTTCGAGCGTGGCAGCACCGAAGTACGTGGCAGCACCACTGTGGGGCGGCACTCGGAGCAGAGTTGACCCCGTGAGTTCGGCGACTTCGCTCGCCCGTGCCGCAAGCGGCCGCATGAGTGACGCGTACGCCGCGCCATCTCGCCCGAGGCCCTCGCTTGTGCGCGCGAGATCGCGATAGGCGACTCCCGCTTGCCTGCCGTCGAGCGGATGCGCGAACGACACCTCTGGCACCACGAAATCGACACGACGCCGTAGCCCGAACTCTCGGAAGAACCGTGACTCAAAAGCCAAGGGATGCACCGCGGAGCAGACATCGTGCGTGAAGCCCGGGAGAGTGAGTTCGGCGCTTGAGACGCCGCCCCCGGGCGTTGCCGCGCGTTCGAACACCATCACTTTCAGTCCGGCCCGCGCAAGGGTGACTGCGGCGGCGAGGCCGTTCGGGCCTGCGCCCACGACGATGGCGTCGACATCTGAGTGCAACGGATTGTTCATGATGCATCGCCGTTCGCGCGGCGTCCTTCAGCGACGAATGCCAAGCGCTCGATGGTTTCCGCGTTGCGAGTGTGTAAGAGCAGATCGCGCACGCCGCGAGGCAACAAGCGCGCTGGGCCGCGCACCGCTTGTTCTTGGATGCGGACCATGCAGTGTTCTTCGTCGAGTGAGCGTACGTCGATGGTCACTTGTGCTTCACCGATCGGCCAGCCCCGTGCCCGCATCACCATTTGATAAGGAGGATCCCACATGAGACTCACGGTGGTGTCGTTGATCAGCGCTGGCCAGACCCCAAAGGAATGATGAAGCCGACTGCCTGGCTGGGGCCACTGAGGTTCCACCTCGCGCATTCTCGAGGCGCCTACCACCCATGTCGGATACAGCCAGCCATCAGAGAGCGCAGCGAAGACATCGTCGGGCGTGCAGGCGAAGCAGCGCACATTGCGTGACATGTTCCTCCCTCAGGGTGTCTAGTCGATCCTGCAGTTGCCGTCGTGGGTCGGCGGCGCGCAACTATCGTTCGGTGATGTCCACTACCTGAGGTGAATCATCCGCACCGTGGCCTGGGGGAGCGTCGACGCTCTCTGCGACGATCATGATCCCCCCGGAAGAGTTCGCGGATTGTGCGAGCTTGTCGATCCACTCTCGGCTCAGTTCCTCGGGTTCCGGGTTCTCGAACACAAATCTCAGCGGGATTGAAGAGTGCAGCCAGATTGTGCTGCGACCGCGCGGTTGGTCTTCTGGGTGAGTCCACGAGACGGTGAAGCTCTCGTTGCGGCGCAACTTGGTGGCGATCACTACTTTCAGGTGCGCCAACGTGCGATC
Organism: Microbacterium sp. NPDC076911; assembly: GCF_040687125.1. Taxonomy (NCBI): domain Bacteria; kingdom Bacillati; phylum Actinomycetota; class Actinomycetes; order Micrococcales; family Microbacteriaceae; genus Microbacterium; species Microbacterium sp. NPDC076911. Next base: position 41,777 of record NZ_JBFBMP010000008.1, read on the forward strand.
TTCGATGTGAATCGGCGTAGCTGAACCGCCATAGTAGATGGTTCCCATGGCTGTCATAGTAGCCACTGCCCTGAAGAAAGATCCATGTTAACCACGGAGGTTGGCAAGGGGATGCTTCGCCTCAGCATCGCCCGTGATATCGCCCATCAGCCGCTCCTGTCAACCCGAGCGCATCGGTTCGACACGGCTCGTATCCTCGCAGCATGGCGAGATCATCGAGAGAGGACGACCACAGTACGGGCGCTAGATCGGAGGGAGGCAACGCGGTGGCGGAAGGCGCGCACACCTGGGCTCATCTCGATGGGTGGTGGCGCGCAGCCAACTATCTCAGTGTCGGGCAGATCTATCTGCTCGACAACCCATTGCTTCGAGAGCCGCTTCGCCGCGAGCACATCAAGCCGCGTCTACTCGGCCACTTCGGCACAGTTCCCGGCCTCAACCTGATCTATGCGCATCTGAACCGGGTCATCTGCGAGCGCGACGTCGACTGCCTATACATCGCTGGTCCAGGGCATGGTGGCCCAGGAATGGTCGCCAATGCGTGGCTTGACGGCACATATACCGAGCGCTTTCCCGCGGTCACGACAGACGCCCTCGGCATGCAACGCCTGTTCCGGCAGTTCTCGTTCCCCGGCGGCATCCCGTCGCACGCGGCTCCAGAGACGCCCGGCTCGATCCATGAAGGCGGTGAACTCGGATACTCGCTCAGCCATGCCTATGGGGCGGCCTTCGACAATCCTGATCTGGTCGTCGCGTGCGTTGTCGGCGATGGAGAAGCTGAGACGGGTCCGCTCGCTACCGCTTGGCACTCGAACAAGTTTCTCGATCCCGTCACCGATGGCACAGTGCTGCCCATTCTGCATCTCAACGGATGGAAGATTGCGAACCCGACCGTCCTTGCGCGGATTCCTGAGCATGAGCTTCTCGAACTGATGCGCGGCTACGGCCACGATCCCTTGCTCGTCTCCTTCGATGCATCGGCTGGGTCAGATGACATTCACCGCACCATGGCCGCCGTCATGGATACGGCTTTCGATCGCATCGCACAGATTCGGCGCGCGGCGGCCGAGGGCGATTTGCAACGACCTCGATGGCCAATGATCATTCTTCGTTCGCCGAAAGGCTGGACGGGTCCAGAACAATCCGGCGGGCTCGCCGTTGAAGGCACCTGGCGTTCACATCAAGTGCCGCTGAGCGACCCGCGGGGCGACGGACACCAGCTCGAGCAGCTGGAGGACTGGCTGCGTAGCTATCGCCCCGACGAATTGTTCGAAAGCGGCGGCGCCCCGCGTTCAGCAACAGTCGCGTTCGCTCCGAAGGGCGAGAAGCGCATGAGCGCGTCGCCGCACGCTAATGGAGGAGTTCTGCGCACACCGCTCGATCTCCCCGACTTCCGCGAATTTGCTGCGCGAGTCACGGCTCCTGGTGCCGACACTGCGCAGGCCACCGGGATGCTGGGAGAGATGCTCGCCGAGGTGATTCGACGCAACCCGCAGAACTTTAGAATCTTCGGCCCGGATGAAACTGCATCCAACAAACTCGCCCCGGCCGTGTATGAGGCGACGCAGAAACAATGGAATGCCGAGGTTTCGCCACTCGATGAGCATTTGGCACGCGCCGGTCGGGTGATGGAGGTGCTCAGCGAGCATCAGTGCCCGGGGTGGCTGGAGGGCTACCTGCTCACCGGTCGCCACGGCGTCTTCACCTCGTACGAAGCGTTCATTCACATCGTCGATTCGATGTTCAATCAGCACGCGAAGTGGCTTGAAGCTGCCAACGAAGTGTCGTGGAGAAGCGACATCTCAAGCTTGAACTATCTACTCTCGAGCCACGTGTGGCGACAAGATCACAATGGTTTCTCGCATCAAGATCCCGGGTTTCTCGATGTCGTCGTCAACAAGAGCTCAGACATTGTGCGCGTCTATCTGCCCTTTGACACGAACACCCTGCTCTCAACTTACGACCACTGCCTTCGCTCCACCGGCTACGTCAATGTCGTGGTCGCGGGCAAACAAGACGCTCCCCAATGGCTGTCGATGGATGAAGCGATCGAGCATTGCGCAAATGGTCTCGGTGAGTTGGCATGGGCGAGCAACGTGCCCGACGGGGAAGAGCCTGATGTCGTGGTGGCCGCAGCCGGCGACGTTCCCACCATGGAGATGCTCGCAGCGGTGTCAGTGCTTCATGAGGAGCTGCCTGACCTTCGTATTCGCGTGGTCAATGTTGTCGACCTCATGAGGCTGCAAAGCGAGGGAGAACACCCGCACGGCATGCCCGACGACGAATTCGACGCGCTCTTCACTCGAGATCGGCCCATCGTGTTCGCGTTTCATGGATACCCCTGGCTCATCCACAGACTGGCCTACCGGCGTTTTGGACACCCAAACCTTCACGTGCGCGGGTTCAAGGAGCGAGGTACAACCACCACACCATTCGACATGGTGATGCTCAACGATCTGGACAGGTTCCAGCTTGCGATCGACGTCATTGATCGCGTGCCTGGGCTCGGCGACGCAGGCAGCCAGCTTCGCCAAGATCTCGAGAATCGTCGCCGGGATGCTCGGTCCTATGCACGCGAGTTCGGCGAAGACCCGGCCGAGATTCAGGAGTGGGCGTGGCCAGTGAACGCCTAGGCTAGCGCTTGCTCGACAGCACGCGCGCGGACTCGCGCTGAGCATATGTGTTGATCACGCCAGCGCGTGAGCCCTTCAACTTCGCCGTAATGTGGTCGCCCACGGTGACTGGTGCATACAAGGCAGGGTGCTCATCGTCTATGCATGACGGCAAGACGTCGATGACCGCGTCGAGATCACCGTCATGGAAGAACGCGGCGCTGCGACGGCGTTCGATCGTTCCGTTGATGATCGGAGGCTTGACTCGGTGCAGGGTCGACATCCATCGTTCGTTCGTCAGGTGAGCGGTGGCATCGCCAAGGTTGACGAGGAACGCACCGTCGTCGGGCTCGACATCGTGCCAGTTGCCATCTTGCCCAAGAACTTGCAGTCCGCGCACCTGGTCGGCCCACAGCACGGTGACTATTCCGAAGTCGGTGTGCTCGCCCATCCCAGTGAGATCACCGTCGAGAGCAATGTCTGTGCCTGGGGGAAGGGCGTAGTTGTTCATCCGAAGCACGTCGAGCGAGTGGCCCGTGCGCTCCGCGAAGAAGTTCTGTTCAAGGCCGAGCGCGTGCCCAAAAATAGTGGTGAGTGTTCGCGCGACGCGCGCGGCCTCGGCGAAATACGCGGTCACTGACTCTTCGAACCCAGCAACGTCGGGCCAGACATTGTCGGCGTATTCAATTTCAGGAAGGCCCGGGCTGGCGGGATAGTCGGCGGCGGTCGCTCCGACGTTGAATGCTTCGAAGAAGTCATTCATCCGGTTCGCGGACTCCACACCCAGCGACAGGCTGAGCGCTTCCGACTTCGGCGGGGAATAGCCACGGTTTATCGAAGGCGGAGTGCGGTAAGTCTTCTTCTCATCAAGGTCGAGGGCAAAGAAGTCGTCCATCGCCGCGACGAATGCCGATGTGATCGATTCCGGTACGCGGTGACCGACGATCTGGATGAATCCGACGCTTCGGCACGCGCTGTCGATCTGGCGGGCTACTTCGGCACGTTGCTCGGCCGTTCCCTCAGCGACATACGCTGAGATATCGACGCGTGGAACAGAGAATGTCATGGCGCTCTCTTTCGGTATGGTCACCAAGGGCGACCGCGAATAGGCCGCTTCAGGCTTTCCTCACCCGAGTGGGTGTTGCTTCCATGAGCGTGAGTTGATTGTAAACACGTCACTGTTACGCGCGGGTTTCAGCGCCTGCTCAACGACTGGTTGCGCTGGAGCGCAAGGCGGGGTGCTGTTCGAATTGCTTGCTAAAGGTCGGTCGCAATGATCGCCCCGACAACTTCGGTGAGGTCAGAGCCGATGATGTCGGGCTGCGGGCCGATAGGACTGGGAACCACGCCGCCCCGGGCGATAAACGCTGCTTTTGCTCCGACTTCGAGCGCTCCCGTGATGTCCCACGAGTGTGCAGCGACGAGGCGTACCTCGCTGATATCGACGCCAAACTGCTCCGCGACGGCAAGATACGGCTCCGGCGCGGGCTTGAGAGCTCGAACGGCATCAGCCGACATCGCATCGTCGAAGAACTCTCGGATGCCGGAATTCGCGAGTTGTAAATCAGCGACCTCGCCCGTGGAGTTGGTAAGTGCCACGATCTTGAGCCCGGTTGTGCGCAGCTGCTCGAGGGCAGCTGGAACCTCGGGGTGAGGAGGAAGCGAAGTCATGCGGTCGACCATCTCGATCACGTCGGCCTCTGATATCGCCACGCCAGCGCGCTCGGCAACCATGGCTAACGCCCCGCGCTGGGCAGTGCGGAAGTCAACATACTGTGACGTAAAGCCGCCGACGAATGAGAGCCGGAGCATCTGTGAAAACCATTGACCGCGCAATGCGGCTGAACCGAGCAGCTGCTCGAACGCTGGATCAAGTGCTCGCAAGTCGAGCAGCGTCTCGTTCACGTCGAATGCGATGACCTTAATCATGTTCTTTTCCTAGCGTGCGTCTCGTGATGATCGTATTCGCTGTTCCACGGTTGGTGAATCTGCAAGAAAATGCACCCCAGCTTGAATGATCGAACTGTTGCTCTCCGCATCGCCAAGTGGCACGAGAAAGCGTTGTAGGCTCGGACGGATTTGTGCGTGCAAGTAGCGCCATTGGTGTCGGATGGGAGTCGGCCTGGCAAGAGTTCGGGCCGCCGAAGGGAATGAACGGTGCGACGGCTGGCGATGAGGCGGTTACGGTGACGCGAGTCGGATTGTTGGGTGCGTCTGGCATCGCGCCGCGCGCGATAATTGCTCCTGCGAAGCGGCGCGCTGACGTGTCGATTGTGGCGGTGGCGTCTCGCAGCGAAGCGACAGACTACGCACAGCACCACGGCATTGCCCGCGTCCACGCCAACTACCAGGCGTTGATTGACGACTCCGAAGTTGACCTGGTTTATGTCGCACTGCCGCCCTCGGAGCATGCGCGCTGGACGATCGCTGCGTTAGCAGCGGGCAAGGACGTGCTGTGCGAAAAGCCCTTCGCGATGAACGCTGTCGAAGCAGATGAGGTCGCTCAAGCCGTGGAGCGCACCGGGCGCCGCGTCGTCGAAGCGTTTCACGACTATTACCACCCGTTGTTTCAATGGGTACGCGGGTACGCGGGTTCGTGGCGTCTGGCGAGCTCGGCACAATCGATGCCGTCACCGCTGAGTTCAACGCGGAGATTCCGTTCGATCGTTCATCGATTCGCCATGTGCCAGAACTAGGCGGTGGTGCGCTGATGGACCTTGGGTGCTATCCCCTTCATTGGCTTCGGTCGCTGTTCGGCGAGCCGACAGTGGTGGAGGCGAGCGCAGAGTTGAATCCATTGGGGGCAGATCTGTCGATAGCCGCCCGGCTGGACTTCGGCGACGGGATTGAAGCAAGCCTGGGTGCAAGCATGGCACCCGGCGTCGAGTTCGGCGCTTTCCTGCATATTGTGGGCTCGAAGGCGACATTGCATGTCGACAATCTGGTGTTCCCCTCTGGCGGCCACTCCATCGTTGTCACCCGTGACGGCCTCGACTACAAGTCGACTGTCGCCGGAGAGGAAACGTACGATCACCAACTTGCGGCGGTGCTCGACGCGCTACGCACCGGTGAATCGCTCGCGACAGAAGTCGACGATTCTGTGCGGACTATGCGAGTGATCGACGACATCTATCGCGTCGCCGGGGTTCGCTGAGCCTAGTTTCTAGTTTCTAGTTTCTAGTTTCGGCGGGAGCTGCCAGCGTGCGGCGAGCACAATAACAACCGCGAGTAGGCCGAGTTCTACACCGCTGGCCACGAGGTAGTACCCCCATTCGCCGATAGCTGCACCGACAATCGTGATCGCGAAGAGGGCGGCCACGATGATGTTGAGCAACCGGTTCGCGCGCCAGGGGAGAAAGATGCTGGCTGCGATCATCAGCGTTGGGATCATGACGTAGAGAACGATGCCGAGCATGAAAGGCTGGCCGATCTCGAACATGAATACGCTTCCCGCTTCAATTTGTTCACGCAAGTCAGCGCGAAAGAGACCGAAGATATCGACGAAGGCGACGATGATCATCGTCGCGGTCCACAGCGCAGACAAGCGCAAGCGAACGTCGATCGGGGGCAGAGGCTGAAGAGTGGATGACATGGACGCGCCTTTCAGGCTTACGAGTGTAAGGGGATAGTTTTCAGCATAGCCTTACATCTGTAAGTGAGGCAAGATGGAGGAATGACAGCGCGAGGAACACTGAGCCGCGAACTCGTCATTTCCGCCGCGGCAGCTGTGGCGGATCGCAACGGAATCAACGCCGTCAGCATGCGTACGGTGGGAGCCGAGCTCGGTGTCAAGGCGATGTCGATCTACCACCACGTCAGCGACAAAGAGGCACTGCTGGACGCGCTGGCGGAGTGGGTGTTTGCGCAGATAGCGCTGCCCGTCGTTGGCGACCCGTGGCGCGAGGCGATGACAACGCGGGCGGTGTCAGCGCGCGCTGTGCTCGGCCAGCATCCGTGGGGGTTGGGGATGCTGGAATCGCGCCCCGTGCCAGGCCCGGCCCTGATGCGACACCACGATCGTGTGGTTGGGTGCCTCATGAGCCAAGGCTTCTCAGCACTCCTCGCGACGCACGCCTTCTCAACACTCGATGCGTACATTTACGGATTTGTGCTGACCGAGGTGAGCTTGCCATTTGCTGCGGAAGGCGAGACGGAGGCAGACTTCGCGGCGAGGGTGGCGCCTTCCGAAGCGGAATACCCGCACCTTGCGCGTGCGCTTGAGCAGCTCTTTGCTCAGGAAAGCTATGCGTTCTCGGACGAGTTCCTCGATGGGCTCAATCTCATTCTTGACGGACTCGCGCAGCGCTTGGCCGCAGCACAAGGCTATGAGCGACCTACCGGCGCTGACCCGCGTCGCGCGTGAGTCTCCTCGATCTAACGCTGCTGTCGATCCCGTGATCGAATTGTCGACCTCGCTCCGTATGCTTTCGATCGTGCCCGAGCGGCGATGAAGGCCGAACGCAACCTGGAATAGGTGGCGAGTTCGGCGAACACCGCCGCGTCGTCACGGAGCCTGCCGGGCTTTTTCGGTTGCTGAAGGAGCTCGACTATCCCCAACCTCTCTTTACTTCACCCCGGCGCTGACGACGCTCTGAACGAAGTAGCGCTGAAGGAAGAGGAACAGGATGACGATTGGCGTGATGACCAGCACCGCACCCGCCAACAGCAAGCCATAGTTGGTCGCTTCTTGCCCTTTCGAAAACAGCGTCAGCGCGATGGGCAGTGTGTACGTCGCCTCGCTCTGCGCTGCGACTAGCGGCCAGAGGAAGTTGTTCCACGACATCAGGAACGTGAGGATCGACAGCGTCGCAATCGGTGCACCGCATAGCGGCAAGACGACTGTGAAGAACAATCGAACTTCCTTCGCTCCATCGAGACGAGCTGCTTCCAGCAGCTCATTCGGGATTCCCATCATGAACTGGCGCATGAGGAAGACACCGAGCGGCGTGACAAGGAACGGCAGGAATAGACCGGGTAGCGTGTTGACAAGCCCGAGCTTGCTTACCAGAACGAACAAGGGCACGAAGGTTACTGTCCCCGGAACCATGAGCGTGAGCATTACCAGCGCGAACAACAGCTTCTTGCCCGGGAACTCCATCTTGGCCATCGCATAGCCGACCATCGAACAGAACACCACATTGCCCGCCACCGTGACGGTGGCCACGATGAGGCTCGTCATGAAGAACTGCTGGATGTTCAGGTCTTGAAACCACTGCAGGTAGTTGTCGAACGTGAGTTCTTGGGGTATCAGCCCCGTCGGGTTTCGTAGGAGTTCGCCCTCGGTTTTCAACGAGTTGATGACCATGACGACGAACGGTGTGAAAAAGAGGATGACGCCGAGCGTGAGCAGGAGATACGCAACCGCCTGCAAGGGGGCGGGCGTCTCCATAGCGGTGGAGCGCGAGCGCCGGCGCTTCTTTGGCACGGTGACCAAAAGTGTTTCTGACATCTCTTACTCTCAATCCTTGGAGCGCAACACGCGGAACTGTGCGAACGCCAACAGTGCGATGACTACGAACAGCACGTACGACCCGGCAGAGGCCGTGCCGTAGTTGCCGAACCCAAACTCGTTGTAGACGAAATAGGTCACCGACAAGGTCGAATCGAGTGGGCCTCCGTTTGTCATGATGAACGGCTCCTCGAAGAACTGCAGGTAGCCGACTGAGATGAGAATTGCCCCGAGCAACAGTGTCGGGCGCATGAGCGGCAGGGTGATGTGGATGAACCGTTGCCAGATCGAGACGCCGTCGAGCGCGGACGCTTCCCGCATCTCGGGGGCAATGGTCTGCAGCCCTGCGAGAAAAATGATCATCAGCGTTCCCACGTTGCGCCATACGGCCATGACAATGAGGGCTGGCATTGCCCAGAAGGTGTCATTGAGCCAGTTCGGCCCATCGATTCCCACGAAGCTGAGCGCCGCGTTGATGATTCCGTCGTCCTGCAAAAGAAAACGCCACACCACAGCTACCGCGACGATAGATGCGACCACTGGCAGGTAAAACCCGACACGGTATACCGACCTCAGTCGTGAAATTCCCGTGTTGAGGGCAAGGGCCAATAGCAGCGCCACCGCCATCGTGAGTGGGATGCCGACGAGCACGAAGTAGAAAGTGACGCCCAGTGACTTGATGAACTGTGGGTCGCGGAACAGCTGGATGTATTGGTCCAAGCCCACGAACGTGACGGCGAACGGATCTTGCACGTCGCTGGCCCTGAAGTCCGTGAACGACATCGCAAACGACGACAGGATCGGTATCAGCATGAAAACGCCGAAGAAGATCATGAAGGGGAGTGCGAATCCCCAAGCGACGAGGGCCTGTCGTCGGGCGCCTTTCGACTCCCGACGATTCACCTTCGCGCTGCTCTGCTGAGCAACGGACATGTTACTGTCCGGTTCCGATTGATTCGGCAGCCGACTGCAGATCTGCCATCGCCTGGGCAGGATCTGCTCCCGCGCGGATGATCTGTTCCAGCGCCTTGTCGGCCTGGGCACTTACCTGCGTCCAAGTCGTGAGGGTAGGAGGCGAGTTGGTGTCGGTGAGTTGTTCGCCGAGGACGCTCAACAGTGGGTCGTCAGCCAAAGCTGGGTCATCCCACGCGCTCTCCACGGCGGGCAGGTCTCCGACAGCCTGTTGCCAGCGCACCTGCACATCGGGCTCGCTCAGCCAACGCGCAAACTTCCAGGCTGCTTCAGGGTTCTGGCTCTTTTCGAAGACGACCAAGTTCGATCCACCGGTGAAGCTTGTCGAAGAGACCTCCTCGGGTACACGCATGACACCGATCATGTCTTTGTAATCTTCGCCTCCGCCTGCGGCAGTCAGCGATCCGATGAGGCTCGGGCCACCGGTCAAGACGGGAGTCTTTCCGCTGACAAACTCCGACTCGCCACTGCCCGCGCCAGTCTCGGCGTCGGGATTGGCGATGCCTTCGCTGAAGAACGATTCGTAATACTCCATCGCCTCGACCCATTCCGGTGAGTCCAGGGTCCACTCCGTCTGGTCGGCGTTGGTGATTTCGGCACCGTTGGACCAGGGGAACATCAGCATGCTCTGAAATGCGTCGGTGCCGCTGGAGGGGAGTCCTACGCCGTACTCTGCCCCCGCCTCGGTTTGCAGAGCCTTGGTGAACTCCTTGAATTCTTCCCAGGTTTGCGCACCGTCTGGGAATCCTGCCGTTTCAGCGAGATCCTTGCGGAAGTAAAACACGCGTGTGTCGACGTACCACGGCACTCCGAAGAGTTGGTCGCCCACCATGTTCGTGCTCAACGATCCCTCAAAGAACCCTGAGGTGTCGATCCCTTCTGGTACGGGAGTAAAAGCGCCGCTGAAGTCGGCCATCCAGGTGGTGCCCATTTGTGCCATGTCTGGAGTTGTGCCGGCGGCGATGGCCGTCTGGTACTTGTTGTGCGCGGCATCCCAAGGCAACGCGGTGACGTTGATTGTGAGATCTGGATTGAGTTCTAGAAATTCTTCGGCAAAGGCAGGCAGCGCGGCGGCCTCATCTGCTTGCGCCCAAATGTTTAGTTCTCCGGTCGCCGGCTGATCGTCCAGCGCGTCAATGGCTGAAGCGTCGCTTCCGGCGGAGTCAGCCCGCCCGCAGGAGGTCAGTACCAGTCCGGCAGTCAGCGACAGCGCAACGATGGCAACTGCTCTTCGTGAGCGATTGTTATTGAACATCATTGTCCTTTCATCAAGGTCGTAAATCAATAAACAGAATCTATGTCACGATGTGTGCATCGTCAATAGGTCTGCGCAACTATTTCCAAAAAATGGCTTTCCGCAGGCTGACCGCACGAGCCCATCCAAAATCGGTCAATGAGCTGGCCAGCGCTAGGCTCGCTGCAGTCGGAGTTTGAGGGGGCAACGTCGGTGCGGACCGCGGAAGAGAGCGATGTGCTGCCCATGCGACAGCGGCGCCACAGCATGGAGCTCGTAATCAAGGCGCTTCAGGACGCGAGCACCCCGTTGACAGCTTCAGGTCTTATGCCACGCACGGATCTGTCGCGGCAGGGCGTGCTCGCAGTGTGTGATGCGCTCATCTCCCTCGGACTCGTGATCGAAGTGGCGCCGACCGCCCCGCGTTCGGCCACAGGTGTCGGGCGGAGGTCTCGAACGTTCGCGTTCAATGACCGCGCAGGTTTTGTCGCAGGCGTCGAGTTGGGCCCCGAGCGGATTGTGGCGCAGTTGTGCAACCTTCGCGGTGATATCGTCACAGCGACGGTTGTGGAGCGCAGGACTCCAATTCAGTCAGCCTCGGCACTGATAGACGAAGCGAAGAACATCATTGATGATCTGGTGGTCGAGGCCGCTATCGATCCTGGACTCCTGACAACAGTGGCTGTTGGCGTTCCCGCGCCGGTCGACCATAACGGAGGAGTTGGGAGCTCGACGCGAGTTTCCGGGCTCCCTGGAATCAACGTGATCGAAGCTTTCAGTGCCGGTCGCCCCTGGGAAGTGCTCGTCGATAATGACGCCAACCTGGCGGTCATCGGTGAACGCTGGCGCGGGGCCGCTCAAGGGCTCGATGGCGTCGTCTTGATGCTGGTGCAGGAGCGGTTCGGCGCTGGCATTATCGATTCAGGTCGCATCGTCAGGGGTGGCAGCGGCTTTGCGGGGCAGATGGAGTTCGTGAGGCTTCTTGAAGGTGGGCATGGAACGCAAGGAATTGTGCCTTTGACAGCTCTGTTTGTCGAACAGCTGAGCGAAGAGGATCGCACCAGGGTCACCACGCAGGCGCCGGCTGAGCAGAGCGCATCCAGCTCTGAACAGTCCGTGGGTCCTCTAGAGGTCGAGGCCGTGTTTGAGGCCGCGTCGAAGGGCGATCGGGTTGCCCTCACCATCGTTGATGGCGTGGCCGACCGGCTGGCGAGAGTCTCAGCCGTGGTCGCGACTCTGCTGGGCCCCGACATTCTTGTGTTCGGCTGTGACGTGCCCAGCGACGCCGAAGAGCTCCTTGAGCCTGTTCGTCGGAAGCTAGCCGATCTTGTGGAGGGTGAGCCGCCAAGCTTGGTTCGCTCAGAACTTAGGGACCAAGCGGTGGCCGTCGGCGCAGTGCGCTGTGCCCTGGATCTCGCGCATCAACGTCTGATCCCATCTAGGTTCTGAAGTCGCCACAGTGCTGAGCGCAGTCTTCAGCTGTGCGAGAAAACCTTGCCCGATAAAGGGCGTCGTGCAATAATCCACGGCATGGATTTATGTCGTGCACCGAGGCCGACAAAGCGTCAAGGAGACAGCGATGCCAATCATGGATGAACTCCAATACAAGGACAGCTCCTTGCCGATCGATGCTCGCATCGACGACCTCTTGGCTCGTATGAGCGTCGCCGAGAAGGTCGGGCAGATGATGCAGCTAGATGCGAATCGGGCTGATCTGGACGACTTGATCTCGACGAACCTTGTCGGTTCGCTGCTGCACATCGGGGAGCGGATGGGCGAAGCGATTGAGATCGCCGAGCGGACGCGGCTTGGAATTCCGCTGTTGACCGCGGACGACTGCATTCACGGCCACTCGTTCTTTCCCGGCGCAACGATTTTCGGAACTCAGCTTTCGATGGCCTGTTCTTGGGACCCGGAGCTTGTCGAGCGGGCGGCGCGCGCCGCCGCGGTGGAGATCTCAGCGACCGGTATTCACTGGACGTTTTCTCCCGTCCTCTGCATCTCTCGCGACCTGCGCTGGGGGCGAGTGGACGAGACCTTTGGTGAAGATCCGATTCTCATCGGTGAACTCGGCGCTGCCATGATTCGTGGGTATCAGGGTGAGGGGCTGGATGACCCCACGGCGGTTCTCGCCTGCGCCAAGCATTTCGCGGGGTACTCCGAGACGCAGGGTGGCCGTGATGCCAGTGAAGCCGATGTCAGCCGACGCAAGCTGCGCTCGTGGTTCCTCCCCCCGTTTCAACGGGCGGTCGACGAGGGATGCCGCACGTTCATGCTGGGCTACCAGTCGATCGACGGCGTACCGATCACAGCGAATAAGTGGCTGCTTTCAGATGTGCTGAAAGGTGAGTGGGGTTTCACTGGCACACTCATCACTGACTGGGACAACGTGGGGCGCATGGTCCGCGAGCAGAGAGTGTGCGCCGACCATGCCGAGGCTGCTGCGGTCGCTGTCGAGGCTGGCAACGATCTTGTGATGACGACACCGGAGTTCTTTGAGGGTGCGCAACTTGCTGTCGCCACCGGAAGGCTCGCAGAAGCCGACCTTGACGAAGCCGTCCGCAGAATCCTTCGACTGAAGTTCGAGCTGGGTCTGTTCGAGAACCCTCGGGCGCCCGATGTGGCGCTGCAAGCTCAGGTCATTGGCAGCGCCGAGCATGCTCGGCTGAACCTCGAGATGGCGAGGCGTTCGCTGGTGCTGTTGCGCAATGACGGCACCCTGCCACTGATAGATGCGACGAGCGTCGAGCAATCTCCGCGGACGATCGCTGTGGTCGGGCCCAACGCCGACGACCCTCATGTCACGCTGGGGGACTGGGCTGGTTCATCGGGCCAGGTCGCCTGGATGCCCGATGGTCACCCTCGTGAGCTGGTGCAGACCGTGCTGGACGGGATGCGCGCGGTCGCTCCCGAGGGCTGGAGCGTGACCCACTCTCGCGGCGCCGATATTGAGGTTCTCATCCCTGATCCTGGGGGTGAGAAGTGGCACGACGGCGGTCCGCGAGTGCCCGTCTTTTCTCCAGCGAAGGTTGATCCAGCAATGCTCGCTGATGCGGTGGCTGCCGCAGGGTCGGCTGACTATGTCGTGGCAGTGCTCGGCGACACGATCGCATTGACCGGGGAGACGCGCTCGACCGCCACGCTCGAATTGCAGGGTGCGCAAATAGCGCTTCTTGATGCTCTTGTGGCGACGGACACCCCGGTCATCCTGGTGCTCGTGCATGGAAAACCGGCGACTCTGCCTGCCTCAGCAATGCAGACCGCAGCCATCATCGAGGCGTTCAACCCCGGCATGCGGGGTGGGCAGGCTGTCGCCGAACTCATTCTGGGCTTGATCGAACCTAGCGGTCGTCTGCCGATCTCGGTGCCGCGGCACGTCGGGCAACAGCCTGTCTATTACAACCAGGTGCGCGGCCAGCATGGTGAGCGATACGCCGACTTGACCCAGGAGCCGCAGTTCGTCTTTGGCGAGGGGCTGTCATACACGAACGTGGAGTATTCGAATCTTCATGTTCCCATCGATGAGGTGGGGTCCGATGGTGTGATTCGCTGTCAGGTGACGCTCACCAACACCGGAGCTCGCCCGGCGATCGAGACTGTGCAGGCCTACGTCAGCGATCTCGTGACCACCGCTACCTGGGCTGAGAAGGAACTCAAAGCATGGCGCCAGGTGCGGGTGGAGGCGGGTCAGAGTGAGACCGTGACGGTCGAGGTGCCAGCTGCATCGTGTTCCATCGTCACCTCCGACGGGCACCGAGTCGTCGAGCCGGGGCGTTTCGAACTCCTCGTGGGCCGCAGTTCCCGGCCCACGGATCTTCTTCGTGCAAGCTTCACGATTGCGGACTAGGCGCGAGTGCGCGCTGGGAGTGGGATGCCACCGTTTGGTGGGTTCATCCGAACCGCCGCGACCTCCCACACCGCTGCTGCTTGAGTAGCGCGCTCAGGCAGCGCCACCGTTTGCATAGATCACCTGACCGTTGACCCACCGACCCGGTCCGGCGAGGAATGCTACGACTTCGGCGATGTCGTCAGGTGTGCCCAAACGCCGCATCGGGTTGAGTGACGCGATGTGGTCAATCGCCTGCTGCGGCTTCCCAGCGAAGAAGAGTGGGGTCGCGGTGGGGCCAGGGGCAACTGTGTTGGCCGTGACATCTTGCCCGGCGAGCTCGCGGGCAAGAATGAGTGCCATCGCCTCGACGGCGCCTTTCGATGCCGCGTACGCGCCGTAGGTGGGCATTTGCAGGCGAGTGATGGACGTGGAGAGGTTGACGATTGCTCCGCCGCTGCGTACCTGGCGGGCGGCGAGTTGGTTGATGATGAAACTGCCGCGCACGTTGACTCGCTGAACGCGATCGAAGGTCTCCAGTGTCATTTCAGCAATGGGGGCCAACGGCATGATTCCTGCGGCGTGGACGACGACGTCGATTCCGCCGAACTGTGCGGTGGCTGTGTCGAAAAGGGCGGTCATCTCTGTTTCATCAGCGACGTCTCCCTGTAGCGTGATCGCGCTGCCGCCGGCGGCCGTGATCGCCCTGACTGCCTCAGTTGCTGCTTCTGCGTTGCGGCCGTGGTGCGCCACCACCGACATACCGTCAAATGCGAGACGCTGCGCGATGGCACGGCCGATGCCGCCCGAAGCTCCAGTCACGATTGCTACGCGAGGCCTAGTAGAAGTAGATATGGGCACGATTCTCCAATGATATGAACGTCTCGGTCATATCATGCACCTAAATGGACACTCTGTCCACTAAGCTGAACCTGCAGCAGATTGACGCTATGTATCGCTGGAGTATGGAGGGGTGATGATGGACGAGCAGAGCAGTGCCCCAGTCCGGGCCGGGCGGGGGCGGCGGTCCGCCGCGATCGTTCGTGCCGAAGTGCTCGAAGCTGCTGCGACGCTTCTCTATGAAGAGGGGCTTGGAGCAGTGACTTTCGATCGCGTTGCGGCCAAGTCACGGGCCAGCAAAACCACGATCTACAAGTGGTGGCCCTCGCCGGGCGCGTTGGCGGCAGAAGCGCACTTCGCGCGGAGTGAACCTGAACTGCAATTCCCTGACACGGGAGATGTCTATGCCGATGTGCAGACCCAGCTCCGTTCCTTCGTTCGCCTATTGACTCAGCATGGGGGCGGGCGAGTGATCGCCGAGCTGATCGGGGCATCGCAGACCGACTCCGACTTGGCGGCTGAGGTGTCGGCGAAGTATACGTTGCCGCGCCGGCTACTCGCGATCGACTACTTCGAGCGAGCACGCGAACGAGGGCAACTTGATGCGCACGTGGACCCGACTCTCCTCGTCGACCAGCTTTGGGGCGCGTGCTACAACCGTCTGCTCGTCCCGGATGCCCCTCTCACCGAAGCCTATGCGGATGCACTGGTCGCCAATGCGCTGCTCGGCGCCGCCAGGACCGGGTATCGCGAGCAAATCAGCACGGTTGGCGCCAACTGACTCGACCGTGGCGCGAGTAGCAGTTGCCGGAGTCAATCGAGAGGGCGCCGACGCAATCGCTTGACGTCGGTGCGTTGTTTCTTGGCTGTCAGTCGACGTTCCTTCGAGCCTCGACTCGGCTTGGTAGCGCGACGAGGCGGGGAGGGTGGGGCAAGCGCATCAGCGACGACCTTCGCTAGGCGGGCACGCGCAGCATCCCGATTCTGCTTCTGCGCGCGATGCTCGGAAGCAGTGATGGTCAGCACGCCGGCCGCGAGTCGGCCGCGGAGTCGATCAAAGAGCCGCTCACGCAATAGCGGCGAGAGCACAGCCGAACTTGCTGCATCCCACATGAGCTCGACGCGAGAGTCAGTAGTGTTCACACCTTGCCCGCCCGGTCCGGATGAGCGCGAGAAGCGCCAGGTCAGTTCTGACTCGGGAATCGTGACCCGAGAATCGACCCTTAGACCGGAGCGATGGGCGGCGGGCATATCAGCTCACTCCCGCCCGTTTTCGAGAGGGATAAGCATGGTGCGGAAAGGACCATCCGTGCGGTGCAGATCCCAGATGCGATCCGCAACGTCGTCAATGCCATTCGGGAGCTGCAACTTTGGGATGCCACCGGGGATGACGAGTTGCACGACGCGTACGCCCTCGCCCTTGAGGGCATCGTGGAGCATCTCGCCGTAAGCGCTCTCGGCGGGAAATGCGATTGAAGTTCCGGCAAAATCGGGACGCGCCTTCACCGAGGTTCCGCCGTTGATCAGAATGATGCTGCCGCTGCCGGCTTCCCGCATCGCGGGCAACACCGCACGCACAGCGTGGATCAACCCGAGTGCCGAGAAACTCATCGCTTCAGAGGCCAGTTCGGGTGTCAGATCCAGCACCGGTTTGAGGTAAGCGCGGGAGGGGAGCGGGCTGTACTGCAGCGCGGCGATGGGGCCTAGTTCGCTCGCGGCTTGTGTCAGAACCTGCTGAAGTTCAGATGGCACCAGCACGTCAGCGGCGTATGCACGCGCAGTCAAACCGTCGGCGGCGAGTTCGCTCACGACTTCTTCGAGCTTCGCTTGGTTTCGGGCGATGAGCGCGATGGAAAAACCCTCACGTCCGAATCTGCGAGCTGCGGCAGCGCCCAGTCCGGGTCCGGCTCCGACGATGGCAAGTGTGGGCATGGGGTGTCCTCTGGTTGTTGGGCAGCGCTTCGAACATAGCTTGAGGGTGGCAGAGGCTGGGCGATAGCCACGTTTTTCACATGGGACTTTTGGGCGACCGCTACGGTGGGCGGTATGAAGACACGTATTGAGGGAACGACTATGCCGGTGCTTGAACTCACTCTCGACACCGGTGAGGAGATCATCGCCGAAGGCGGGGATGTGTCGTGGCTCACGCAGGGGTTCGACATCGAAACGTCAACCGGGTTCGGCTCGCGCGGCAAGGGCGGGTTCATGAGTGGGCTCAAGCGCATGGTTGGTGGCGGGCAGCTCTTCTTGTCGCAGTACACCGCCTCAAAGCCGGGATGCTTCATTGCCTTCGGCGCACGATTCCCCGGAACCATTCGCGAGCTCACGATTGACCCTTCCGATAACTACATGGTGCAGTCGGGGTCGTTCATGGCCAGCACCTCTGACGTCGAGGTGTCTGTCGGGCTTCAGAAGAAGCTCGGCGTCGGCATATTCGGTGGAGCTGGTGTCGTGTTTCAGAAGCTCGCAGGCAACGGCACTGCGTGGGTGCAACTCGCTGGGGAAATCGTGGAGTACGACCTCAAACAGGGTGAGTCTCTCTTGATCCACCCAGGGCACCTCGCGCTCTATCGCGCGGAGATGAACCTTGAGTTCACGACGATCAAGGGCGTAAAGAACAAGTTCTTCGGTGACTCGCTTTTTCTGGCACAACTGCACGGCCCCGGACATGTATGGCTGCAATCCATGACTCCGGCGAAGCTCGCGGCCGCCATCGAGCCGTACCTGCCCGACAAGTCGTCGAACAACAGCTAGCCCTTCTGAGTTGTTTTCAGTACGCCGTCGTTGCCGGTTGCAGAAGTCATCGAGGTCAAGCAGCTGCGGGGCGTCGTCCCACCAGCCCCACGCGGGCCAACACCAGATAGAGCTGGCACCCGAGGCATAGCCCGAAGGCGGCATTCAGGAACGCTGCAACGAATGCTGCGGCACTTGCTACTGGCAATGCCCAGGGCACGCCGAGCAGCTGCAGCACCGACCCAAGACCGACGACGAAGAGTCCGACCACCTGCGCAAATTGTGGGGGACGCGGGTCTTCGAGTTCGGTCGGGGGAGCGAGACGCGGTGCGATGAAACGACGAAAGATCACTCCGTACGGTTGAGTGCGCGGCCACGCAATGGACCATACAAACAGCAAGGCAATGACCGAAAGGAGGACGAACCCCGGGTCGGAAACACGCTGGACGAGTGATGCATCGGCGATGGCCCAGCCAGTAGCATCCCGAGCCGTCGAAAGGCCTGTCGCTGAGAGGAAGGTCGCGATCAACAGGAGTGTGCTTGTAATCGTGGCAGCAAACCGGGGGCCGCGAGGGTCGATGCCCTGCGGCTTGGTCGTTGGACGACTGTTAGCTATAGACATGCTGCGCTCCCAGTATTTGCTGAAGCTCGTTTTCGACGCTTGCGCGTGCGACTGTTCCGCCGAGCCGGGTGCGAATGACGCCGTCGCTGTCGAGCATGAGAGTGGTCGGAGTCTGCAGGATATGGAAGTGCTTGGCGAGATCGGCGCGGTGGGTCAGATCCACGTCGATGTGCACGACGCCCGGCTCGCGATCAGCGATCGCGGCGAGTGTGCGGCTCACCCCGGGGCACCGGGTGCAGAACTCAGTGCTGAACTGCAGCAGCGTTGCATGCTCACCCCACTGCGTTACGCCGACTCTGCCGGGGTCTTCGCCGGCGTGCGACGTTACCTGGCGAGCGCGACCTTCTCGCGCCTTCATGACGATTCCAATGAGAACGCTGCCCACGACGAGAACTCCGAGAGCGACGAGAGCCGTAGTGGGTGTCATCCCAAAACGCTAACAGCGCGTCCCGGCTTCGAGGGCCGCTCTGCAATGTGAGGTAACACCACGGGCGCTGTGAGCCGAGAACGCAACTGCATGGTGAGGGGCGCAGGCGCCGCTGAGCGACTGCTCATGCCCGACAGGTGCCCGTTGCTAGGCTGGCGCGCATGACGGATGACGGCGCACTTCTATCCCAAGATGATGCGCAGATTCTGGCGCTCGAGTCAGCGGTAGTCATGGGGCATACCCTCAAACTGCTCGTGCTTGAACCGGGCACGCCGTTAGATCTAGAAGCGCTACGCAAGAGCGTAGGCGCTCGCCTGCTCGTAGTGCCTCACGCCTTGGAGAAGGTCGGTCAAGATGATGCCGATACGCAACCTCGGTGGATTCCCGCCACGGACTTCTGCATTGAGAACCACGTTCGCCGCAGCTCTGCCGAGTGCGAAACGACCGAAGATTCGCGACGGGCGCTTGGTGCGCTCATGGCGGAGCATCTCGACCACACCCAGCCGCTATGGGCCCTGGATCTGATTGGTCCGCTTGCTGACGGCCGCGAGATGATCGCCGCTCGCATTCACCACGCGATGGCCGATGGTATCGCCGCGATGCACTTTCTCGAGGCCGCCGTGCTTGATGTGGCAACCCCGTCTGACGGACCAGCAGTCAAACCGGGTGTCGCGGAGTCGCACAAGGCCGGTGAATGGAGTCGTGTACCTGCGGCGCTTTCGAGAGAGTTGGCGCATCGAGGGTCGCGGTCACCTTTTGATCTGCCCATCACCGGCGAACGTGATCTCGCGTTCGCATCGGTCGCACTGAGCGAGCTCAAAGCGATCGGGGCGAGCCGCCCGGTTCACGCCACAGTCAATGACGTGTTGCTCGCGGGGGTGGCTGGCGGCCTGCGAGGCTGGCTGAAGTCTGCTGGCACGCCGTTGGATCTGCGCGCCCAAGTGCCGGTCAGCTTGCATCACCGCGATGGTGATGTGGTGCTGAGTAACCATGATTCGTTCTTGAACGTCGATCTCGAGCTGAGCGACCCAGACCCGCTTTCACGGCTCGATCGAATCAGTGCGCACACGCGAGCGGCGAAGCAGGCAGGCGACGCGGCCACCATGTATGACCTATTCCATGCTCTTGGATCGGTGCCGTTGTTGAGTGGGATGCTCCACCGAGCTGCCAGCAGCTCCCGTGAGTTCAGCGTCGCGGTCTCGAACGTTCCTGGCCCTCGGGCGGTGACTTCGATTTCTGGGAGACAAGTCACAGCGCTCTATTCGGCATCAGAACCCGGAGCGCACCACGCGTTGCGCATTGCGGCAATCTCGCACGGCGGAACGATTGGTGTGGGGTTTTGCACCGACCCCACAGCGGTTCCAGGAATCGATCATCTTGCCGTCGCTGTCGAAGAGGCGTTTGAGGAACTTCGAGCGCTCGTAGAGTAGACGCGTGTCCGATACTCCTGCGCTCGATGAACCCGCCAGCTCTGGCGCAGTTGATGACGCGCTCATCGGGGTCACGCTCGGGCGCACCATCCGCGCCGCTCGCACGGAGCAAAAGCTCTCGATGCGGGCGCTCGCGACCGCCGCCGACATTAGTCAACCTTTCTTGAGTCAGATCGAAAGTGGCAACACCATGCCCTCGGTCGTGACGCTATTCAGAATCGCGAAAGCGCTGGGCTTGTCGCCGTCGGTGCTGTTTCCGGCTGTGCCGGAGCCTGAACCGATACTGCTTACCCGTCGCGAGGATGGAAAGCATGTGCGCGTAGCTGAAAGCGATGATGGTGCAACCTCGCGCATCTTGTCGTCGGGCACGGCTCGCGCAGCCACCGTGCAGGAATACCGCATTGCGGGTGGGCCTTATGCGGGCGACTGGTTCGAGTCTGACGGCGAGATCGTGGTCTATGTCACCGAAGGTGAGGTCACTGTCTTCATCGATGGCCGTGGCGAATGGGTGCTGCGTGCAGGCGACTCGCTCGCTCACCCGGGTGCACTTCGAAACCGATGGGCAGTGCTCGGCCCCGAGCCGGCCACGGTGCTGCTGGTTTACGCCGTCACCAGCTAACGCAAGTGACACGCATAGACCGCGGAAACGCGATCGTAACGTGATAGCTATTTGTAATCAATGATTACTCCGTAGCATCGGTGCATGACGATCGAGACTACTCGCGGCCCGTTGCGCGAAACCGTGGCAGCGTTCCTCGCCGACGAGCCGGGGCGGCTGCTTGTCGACGGGCGCTGGGTAGCCGCGGCCGCTGGCGAGACATTCCCCACGCTCGACCCGGCCACCGGTGAAACGCTCGCCATGATTGCGCGCGGTCGGACGGCTGACGTCGATGCCGCAGTGGGCGCCGCATCCCGCGCATTGAATGCGCCGAGCTGGGCGAAGATGACTCCGGCTGACCGAGGTGCCATGCTCTGGCGCATTGCCGACTTGATGCAGGCAGACCTCGATGACCTCGCTGAGCTTGAAACTCTCGATCAGGGCAAGAGCGTGCGTACCTCGCGATTCGGTGAAGTGCCCGCCGCGATCAACCAGTTTCGCTACTACGCGGGCTGGCCGACAAAGATTCTTGGCGAGACGATTCCGACGTCGCTGAGCCGCACGCCCCCCGGCAAAGAGGTTTTTGCCTACACACGCCGTGAGCCCGTCGGGGTGGTCGCGGCGATCGTGCCGTGGAACTCGCCGCTGATCATGACCGCTATGAAGTTGGCCCCGGCGCTCGCCGCAGGATGTGCGATCGTGCTCAAACCAGCAGAGAACACACCCCTCACTGCTCTCTATCTCGGTCGCCTGTTGCAGCGTGCGGGAGTGCCAGACGGGGTCGTGAACATCGTGACCGGCTTCGGTGGGGAAGCAGGACAGGCACTGGCTGAACACCCCGGAGTCGCCAAGGTCGCCTTCACAGGCTCGACTGCCGTCGGCAAGCATCTGGTGGCGAACGCAGCGGGCAACCTCACGCGACTGACTCTTGAGCTCGGCGGCAAATCTCCGGCGCTCGTGCTGCCTGACGCCGACTTAGAAAACGCGATCAGCGGAATTTCGCGTGGCATTTTCGACAACAGCGGGCAGGTGTGCGTCGCAAGCGCACGCATCTATGCGCACCGAGATGTGTATCGAGATGTTGTCGACGGTATGGCGGCAGCGGGAGAAGCACTTCGACTTGGCCACGGCCTCGACTCAGCAGCCGACCTTGGTCCGCTCGTGAGCGTTGCCCAGGCGGGGCGGGTTGCCGATCTGGTCGACGAGGGTCGCGCCGCAGGTGCAACCGTCGTCACCGGCGGCGAGCGCGGCGGACCGCAGGGCACGTTCTACGCACCCACCGTGATCACTGATGTGCGTGCTGACATGCGGCTTATGCGTGAAGAGATCTTCGGACCGGTTGCAGTTGTGACTCCCTTCGACGATCTTGATGAGGTCATCGGCTGGTCAAATGATTCGCCCTACGGCCTCGCCGCGAGTGTGTGGACCGAAGGTCTCAGCGATGCCCATCGGGTCGCAGCGCAACTGCAAGCGGGCACGGTGTGGGTCAACTGTCACTCGTTCCTGGGGCCAGAGCTACCCAAGGGTGGCCACAAGGAATCTGGCTGGGGCTACGAGAACGGTGCCCAGGGGTTAGAGAACTACCTCGAGACGAAAACGGTGGTGATGGTGATATGACGAAACGTATCAAGCTCGGAGTCTTCGAGATGATGAATCCGAGCAACGGAATGCCGACCTGGAGTGACCCGCGCGGCCGCGGCGATGAATGGGACAACCTCGAATACTGGGTGACGCTCGCGCGGGAACTTGATGAAGCCGGATT
The DNA here is from genome assembly GCF_040687125.1 of Microbacterium sp. NPDC076911. Lineage (NCBI taxonomy): Bacteria > Bacillati > Actinomycetota > Actinomycetes > Micrococcales > Microbacteriaceae > Microbacterium > Microbacterium sp. NPDC076911. The sequence continues at coordinate 64,282 of NZ_JBFBMP010000008.1, forward strand.
CGACTTTCTCTTCTTCGCCGACACCTACGGCTACGCCACGCTAGACGGCAAAATGCCAGACGAGGTGGCAGCACACGGAATTCAGTTTCCGGCTCTTGACCCGATGCTCGCCATCGCAACGCTTGCGCGGGAAACCGAGAACCTGGGGTTCGTTGTCACTTCGCCCACGACGGTCGAGCGACCTTATGCAATGGCCCGCCGCTTTGCGACTCTTGACCGGTTCACCGGGGGCCGCATCGGATGGAATATTGTCACCGGCAGCTCGCAGGCCACCACAGACCAGCTCTTCGGCGTTACCGAAGTGCTTTCACACGACGAGCGCTATGACGCGGCCGACGAGTTTCTCGACACCTGCCTGCGGTTCTGGGAACACAGTTGGCAAGACGAAGCCGAAGTCCGCGACCGCGAGAACGGCACCTATGCCGACCCTACGAAGCTTCATCCGGTCGAAGTGGCAGGACGCTTCCAACGTTCGCGCGGCGTGTTCGCGGTGCCGCCCACACCGCAACGCACACCGGTGCTCTTCCAAGCAGGTACTTCGGATCGCGGCCGCGCCTATGCCGCTCGCAACGCTGAGGCGGTCTTCATCCAGGGCCAGACGATTGAGAGCGCGGCCGCTCATGTTCGCGACATCCGAGAACAGGCGGTGCGAAACGGCCGGTCCGCAGAAGATGTCTCCGTCGTCACTGGCATGACGGTGACCGTCGCAGAAACCTCAAAAGAGGCATGGATGCTGCGCGAGGAATATGAGAATCTGCTCGGTCTCGATGATGCGGCAGTCATGTTCGCAGGCATCACCGGCCTCGACCTCACGGGCATCGACCCCGCCTGGCGAGTGGTCGATCTGAAGACCGAACTGGGGCAGACCTTGGTGCAGCGGTATGCCAAGCAAAACCCAGAGATGCGCGTCGGTCAGATTCTCGACCAGTTCCGCACCAAGGCTATCCGCGGCTTCCAAGTGACCGGCTCGCCGGTTGAAGTTGCTGACGAGATCGAGCGCATCGTCGACGGCTCAGGTATCGACGGCATCATGCTCGAGCCGACGTTCGGCGGCACCGCTGCGTATCAGGCATTCATCGAACTTGTGCTGCCGATCCTCGCTGAGCGAGGGCGTGCCGAAGGCCTGACGGGTGATGTGACCCTCCGCGAGCGTTTCACCGGCGCATCGCGACTCGCGCAGTCGCACCGTGCACACACTCTGTCGGCGCGTGCCGTCGACGACCACCATCTGATTGGAGCAGAAAACCATGAGAGCTGACGCTGTTGAGGCCGTGATTCGCGGTCTGAAGCGGGCGGGGGTGAGCGTCGCGACGTACCTTCCAGACTCACTTCTGAAAGAGCTGTATCCGGCTCTGGATGCTGATCCTGACATTCGCACGATTCCAGTGACGAACGAGGGCGAGGGTGCTGCCATTGCCGGTGGTGTCTTCTTGTCGGGAAAGCGCGCCGTGCTTGTAATGGAGAACTCTGGGCTGCGCGCCGCTACCGAACACCTCGCCCGCATGGGCCTGGGCGCGGGCATTCCGGTGGTCATGATCATGAGCTACCGCGGCGAGATGGGCGAGAACAACTGGTGGGCTGTGCCGCACGGCATCACGATGGAGCCTCTATTGAAGACGCTTCGCACGCCATACACGATCGTGCATGAGGTCGACGAGATCGAACAGGCCGTCGTGAATGCCTACGAAACTGCCTACGCGTCTTACTACCACGCAGCGATTGTTCTCGGAGGGGGACTGGTCCGATGAGTTACTCACGATTCGAAGCAATGAAGTTACTCGGTGCGCGCCTTGCCGATGAGCTTGTCATCCTGTCACTCGGCGGAGCTGTGGACGAGTGGTACAACGCCGCGCCGCATATGCGTGAAGCAAGTCTCTTTCAGCAGCAGCTCGGGTGCGTCACCCCCGAAGCGTTCGGTGTCGCCGTCGGTTTGCCCCACCGTCGCATCGTCTCGCTTGACACCGATGGCGGCCTGTTGTTCAACCTGGGCATTCTGGCCACCCTGGGCAACGAGCAACCCGAGAACCTGTTCATCGTGGTGTGGGACAACGAGCAGTATCAGTCCATCGGAGGCCCGGCGACGCACACGGCAAAGGGACGAGTCGATCTCGCCGCCATCGCCCGAGGTGCCGGCGTTGAGCAAGCACATACGGCATTGACGCTCGAAGAGTTCGACGCGCACTGCGCGGCAGGCCTGTCAGCATCCGAGCCATACATCGTGGTGGCGAAGACAGACGGGATTCTGGAGCCGGGCATCAAGCGCAAGCACTCGGACGGCCGAGAAGACAAGTACATCTTCGTGCGCCATGTCGAAGAGACCGAGAACGTGAGCATCATGGGCCCGAGCGAGCACAACTGATGCCGTTCGTCGTCGCACCCGCCAGCGGATACGACGTGATCGTCGTGGGCGGTGGCGCGGCCGGTTGTGTGCTGGCTGCGCGACTGAGCGAAGCCCCTGAACGGCGCGTGCTCTTGCTCGAAGCAGGGCCTGATCACAGAGGGGTTTCTGAGATTCTGGATGCTGCCCACTGGGACGCGATGATCGGCGGAACCTATGACTATGGGTACCGCTCGACTCCCACCGACCACGTGCTGGGCCGAGCGCTCGCGATGCCTCGCGGACGCGTGCTCGGGGGCAGTTCCAGCACCAACGCGATGCTCTGGTATCGCGGCAACCGTGCTGACTACGACGCGTGGGCGGCAGCCGGAGCGACGGGCTGGGGATACGACGATCTGCTGCCGTACTTCAAACGGTCAGAATCTCGAGTAGGCGGCGACCCTGCCTACCGCGGGCTCGACGGCCCGATGAGAGTGGCGCCGCTTGCTGAGGTGCACCCCATCGCGCACGCCCTGATTGGTGCCGCGGCTGATCGCGGACTTCCCGTGCTTGACGACGCCAATGCCGCGTCGAACGAGGGCGCCGTCTACGGCGACTACAACGCAATTGTGACCGAAGCTGGTGACTTCGAACGCTGGAGCACTGCACGCGGCTATCTTGAGCCCGCCATGCATCGCGCGAATCTCGACGTGCTCGTGGGCAGTGCGGTGCGCAAGCTGATCTTGCGGGGCGGCATCGTCTCAGGAGTTCGCCACGTCGTCGATGGCGTACTGGTCGAAACGGCCGCGCCGCGTATCGTGCTTGCCGCGGGCGCCCTCGACACCCCCCGCCTGTTGCAACTCTCTGGAATCGGCGATCCCGCGCGACTTGCCGATGCGGGAATCTCGCCAACTCATTCGCTCCCCGGGGTGGGAGAGAACCTTCAAGACCATCCGCTGATTCTCGGAATGAATTTTCGTGCGCGCAACGACCTCGGGCCGGTTGTAGGCAACGGTGGCGGCTCGATGCTCAACTGGCGTAGCTCCTACGCTGAATCGGGGCCTGACCTGCACGCGGTGATTGCCCACGGTTCCCGCGGCGACGAAGACTTGCACGCTAACCACGATCTCGCTGGTAACCGCGTCTTCGCTTTCGTGCCGGGACTGTACCGCTCGCGAAGCGTGGGGTGGGTGCGAGTCCGTTCAGCGGATGCTGAAGTGGGCGCCGAACTGCAGCCGAACTATCTCGCTGACCCGACCGACCTGGCGGCGATGGTTGACGCCGTCGATGCGGTGCATGATCTTGCGGCTTCGGCAGCTTTCGCTGATCTCACGGAGGGGCCGATAACTCCGCCGCGCGGTCTCGACCATGACGCGAAGGTTCGCTTTGTGCGCCAGAACATCGGATCGTTCTTTCACTGCTCTGGCACTGCGCGCATTGGCAGCGATGAGTTCGCGGTCGTCGACCCCGCGCTCAAAGTACGCGGGCTCGAAGGCCTGTGGATTGCCGATGCGTCGGTGATGCCCAGCATCCCTACTTCTAACACCCATGCACCGACTGTGGCGATCGCAGAGAAGGCAGCTGACCTCTTGCGAAGCGCCCCATGATCGCCGACTCGTCACGATTGGAGAGCACCATGCCTTCAGAACAACACCCCGCGATCGATGCGCGAACGTTGCGCGACACTCTCGGACACTACGCCTCAGGCGTCACCGTGATCTCGGGTCACGACGCTGACGGGCCGATCGGATTCACCTGCCAGTCGTTTTACAGCGTGTCGATGGACCCGCCATTGGTGTCATTCAGCGTCATGACTTCATCAACGACTTATCCGCGAATTCGTGAAACCGGTAGTTTCGCGGTCAACGTTCTCGCCCACGACCAACACGAACTCTCAAGTCAGTTCGCGCAAAAGGGAACAGACAAGTGGGCAGGCGTTGACTGGCACGAGTCGGCCGCGGGAAACCCCGTCATCCATGACACGCTCATGTGGCTCGACTGCGAGATCTGGGCAGAACACGAGGCGGGAGATCACCTTGTGGTCATCGGCCGCGTACGCGAGCTCAGTCCGGCGGAATGGCACCAATCTGAGCCGCTTCTCTTCTTCAAGGGCGCATATCGGCACTTGCGCGAGACGAACGTGTTTGCGAGCTGAGCTGAAGCATCCTCCCGGTAGTTGGAGATCAGCGCGGAATGTCCCGCCAGCGTAGAGCAACCATTCCGAGCGCGGTCAGTGCCGCCGTGATGCCGATGAGTGCCCATTGCGTCTCGACCGGCACGCCAGCAGTCAGGGCATCCTCGGCAGCATGGAGTGGGGAAAGTTGCATCGCCCAATCCGGTATTTCGAGAGTCTCACCGAGAAATCCAACGACGGCCATGTAGCCGACAACGAGCCAGATCACCCAGGTTCCTCGGGGTACTGCCCCGAACAGCGCCACGGTCACACCTACGATCGCAAGCACCGCCGGAACGTAGGAAACCACCGCTTCGGGGATGCCATCCACGATGTGGCCCGCGGCAAGCTGAAGTCCGACGCCGCCGGCAGTCAGGGCGAGTATCGCTGCAAGCGCAGCGACGAGGAAATTCGCACCAGCCCACCCCGCACGCGAAACTGAACGCGCGAGAACCGGTTCGAGAAAACCATCGGCTTCCTCGGCCCGCACACGGCTCAGGCTTTGCCCGATCATCGCTGCAATCATCAGAGTGAATATGAACAAGGTGAACCCGATAAAGGTGTCGTTGACGTTAGCGGGATCAAGCCCGATCACTTCCAATTCAGGGTTCGACGACAAGATCTCGGAAACGTCGTCGGTGAAAGAGGCGAAAACGAACGCAACTACGAAGACGCCAGCGACCCAGCCCGTTGCAGAAGGCGCACTCACGCGCGCAGCGGTGCCGAGGGTGGTGCGCAAAAGCCCGCTTGCCCGTGAGGGCCCGGGGCGAGAAGCGAAGAGCGCGGAGCCGAGGTCACGGTGGCTCACGAGCACGATTCCTGCGCTGACGAGAGCGACAGCGACGCCGAGGGAAAGCAGTAGCGGCCACAGGCGCAAATCGTCAGTGAACGGTCTGGTCTCTTGTTGCCAGGCGAGCGGCGATAGCCACTTCCACCCGTTGTCTCTGACATCGCCGAACGCACGCGCCAGATAGGAAAAACCGAGGATGAGCAGACCGATTGTCGTCACGCCGGCAGCCCGCCGGAAGAGTTGGCCAGCCAGCACGGCGACCCCGGCGAACACCAGACCCAGCGCTGCCATTGACGCCCCGTAGGTGAGAGCAGCAACGGCGTCCTCGCCGTACGCAACCAACGTGATTGCCATAGTCGTACCAACGAGAATCAGCGCGACCGTGGTACTCAGCAACGCCGCGAGCCAAGGCGCCCGTACACCGACGCTACGCGATCGGAGGAGTTCCAGCATCCCCTTCTCTTCTTGCGCTCTCGTCTGGCGTGTGATGAGCATCAGGCCCATCAACGGGATCGCGATGGCAGAGATGAAACCGAACTCGTTCGACACCACACCACCCAGCGTGTCGGCACCGTACGGGGTGCCGTTGATGGCGGCCATCGCTGGATTCTCCGAGACCGTCGCGTCGTACACGGCCAGCTCGTCCGGTTCGCCAAACAGCCCATTCACGGCGGAAGCAGTAGCCACGTACGCTCCGGCGACGGCCAGCGTCCAGACGGTGGCCGACAGCCATCCGGTGCGCAGTTGCACGCGAAGAACTGCGACGAAACCGTTGCTGTGCGCGGAGGTGCTCATCTGTCCGTCTCATAAGCGTCAAGAAAGAGTTCGTCCAGGCTCGGTGGGCGCACGGTCAATGCTGTTACTCCAGCCGCGAGCAATGGCAGAAGAACGCGGTCGAGTGCTTCAGGATCCACGGCGAACTCCAGCTCGGTGCCGCCACCGGGTGCCGCAGAGATATGCAGGTCCGCGACGGCGGGGTCGAGCATCTGCTCGACGGCGCTACGGGTGATGACATGCACGGCAGTTCGAGAAAGCCTGCGAAGCTCGGAAACACTGCCCGACTGTACGACTCGTCCGTGACGGATGATTGTCACGTTCTCGCAGAGAGCATCGACCTCACTGAGGATATGGCTCGACAGCAGCACCGACGTTCCCTCGGCCGCACGCTCGGACACGCACTGTCGAAACACTTCTTCCATGAGCGGGTCGAGGCCGGAAGTGGGCTCGTCAAGGATCAATAGGTCTGCGCGGGTAGCGAACGCGGCAACGAGCGCGACTTTCTGCTTGTTCCCCTTGGAGAGGTCTCGAATGCGTTTAGACGGGTCCATCTCAAACCGCTCGATCAACTCCGCTCGGCGGCGCTCGTCGAGCTTGGCACCGGACGATCCGAGCAAATCGATGCACTGACCGCCGGTAAGCTGCGGCCAGAGCGCAACGTCGCCGGGCACGTAGGCCAGCCGCCGGTGCAGAGCTACCGCGTATCGCCACGGGTCTTGACCGAACAGCGTTGCGTGCCCCTCCGAGCGGCGAACGAGTCCAAGCAAAATACGGATGGTGGTGGATTTCCCCGCTCCGTTGGGCCCGAGAAACCCGAGCACCTCGCCCTTCCTGAGTGTCAGATCTAGCCCGTCAAGCGCGGTGAGTTTACCGAAACGTTTGATGAGGCCGTTCAGCTCAATGACGTGTGGCTCAGACATGTGTTCTCCAGCAGGCAAAGGTGGGGGTGAGGCGGCAGGTCATTCCGGGTGAGGTGGCACAAAAACACCGTCGGTGTAGGCGCCAAGAGCAATCGTTGCCCACCGTTGTAGGCCAGCAGTCGAGAGAGGATCAACGCCGGTGGCGTCTTCGATGTGCCTCTGCAACAGCAGGAGCGCGAGGTCGTTGGCGAGCAAGAACGCTGCGCGCATCGCGGGGTCGTCGGTGGGGTTTGTCTGCCCAGCAGCATCCATTTGCGCCGTGACGTTCACCGTGAGTTCATACCAGCGCTTGAAGAGCTTGCTTCCTGCGGGGGAGTTCGTTAACACCAGTTGGCGCACGTATGCAGGAAGGGGCGACCCTGGCGGTAGCCCAGCGGTCATCAGCTCGACAACGCTTGCGGTTGTCACGGACGCGGTCGTGGCTTCGGCGTCGAGTAGGTAGTCAAAGGTCGCAATGACCGACTCATCGACCTCTTGGCGCAGCCGCTCTCGCGATCCGAAGTGATGAAGGATCAACGCGGGGGAGACTCCCGCGGCCGCGGCGATGTCGCGCACCGAGACGGCATCTGCGCCGCGCGCGGCGAACAACGAGAGTGCGTTGGCGAGTATTCGCTCTCGTGAGGTCGCGTTAGGGCTGGTCACTCCAACACCGTACTGAACAAGTGTTCAGTCTTGCAAGGACCCAGAGTCAACAAGCGCGGCTATATCGCGGTTATTGCTATCCACACGAACGATCAGTCGCGTCGTGGCGGCGTTAGATCAGGCCGTGTTTGCAGAACGCATTCCAAATTCCGTCATCGCGCACGCTGGTGGTCACTTCGTCGGCGAGTTTCTGCAAGGCAGCTGGGGCATTGCCCATCGCGATACCGACGCCGCACACCTCGAACATCTCGACGTCGTTCCAGCTGTCGCCAATGCTGATCGCCGCTGACGGGTCGATGGCGAGATGCGTCAGCACCGACAGAATTGCGGAACCCTTCGTAGTGCCGCGCATGCCGATTTCGCCGTTCGAGCCGCCGGGGAGAGGCATGCTTCCTGCGACGACATGAAACTGATCTTTGAGGTCGGCCTGTGCGCGTTCGACGGCGTCGGTCCTTTCGCTCAAGAACACCGCTTTCGCCACCTGGGTCAGATCGATGTCGGCGACGTCGCGGAAACGTGGCACTTCTTGCGGCGCGGTTTGGGCTGAGTCTTCGTCACTATGCGAGGACACCCAGCTGCGCATCAGTTCCTCTAGTGTTTGCTGCACCTGCGCAGATGCGTACACCGCAGTATCCGTCTGCAAGAGATACAAGAGCCCTGAGGCATCCATATAGGTGATCAACGCTTCGATCGCGTCTCGCGGCATCGGGTCGCAGACCACGCTCAAATCGCCCACTGTCGCGTACGCACCTCCGTTGGAGATCGCCCCGTCGAAGCCAATTTTGATCACGTCTGGGTGGATGTCACCCGCAGCGCGGCCGGTGCTCAGATAGACGTAGTGACCGGCGGCCCGTGCGCCTCGCACTGCTTCGACTGTAGATCGAGCGATCGTCTTGCCATGGTCAAGGATCGTGCCGTCGACGTCGAGAAATGCGATGCGGCGAGATGTCATGAAGTGCTCCAGGATTTTCTGGCCCGCGTTCTACAGACAAGTGCGGCAGCGGGGCCGTGGGCGGGACCAGTCTAGAAGTCTGGATGGCAGTAGCCGCATACGCTGTCTCCATGAGCGCAGAGCGATCGAAGCTGAACTGGCCTTCCGTGGTGACGGTTGAGGGTGAGCAGTGAAGCTCGCGGTCGTCGGCGCGGGCAAGATCGTCGAAGAGTTTCTTCCGCACGCATCTGCAGTCGAAGGCCTCGCGCTCGCCGCCATCTACGGCCGCCCGGCCAGACGTCAACACCTTGAGCAGCTTCAGGCGCAATTCGGGATTGAACGGGTCTACGTCGACTACGACGAGATGCTCGACGACCCGCAGATCGATACAGTGTGGATCGCCGTACCGAACTCACTACATATGGAGTTTGCGCGCAGAGCGCTATTAGCCGACAAGCACGTTATCTGCGAGAAGCCCTTCGTGCTGAGTGAGTCGGATTTGGCGGAGTTGCGGCGAATTGCAACTGCCAAAGGCGTGATTCTTGTTGAAGCGATCTCCACTCTCGATCTCGCGAACTACCGGTGGATCCAGGAGCACATTGACGACCTCGGCGATTTGCGGCTCATCCAATGCGACTACTCGCAGTACTCGTCTCGTTTTGAGGCGTTCCAAGCGGGAAACGTGCTTCCTGCATTCGATCCGGCAAAGGGCGGTGGTGCGCTGATGGACATCGGCATCTACACCATCCACTTCGTTGTTGGCTTGCTCGGGCAGCCGCGAGCGGTCTCGTATACGGCGAACATCGAGCGCGGCATCGACACGTCAGGCATCCTCGTGCTGGACTACGAGACGTGCACGGCTGTGTGCGTCTGCGCGAAGGATTCAGACGGCCCGATTCGCGCGAAGCTGCAGGGAACCCACGGATCGTTCGTTGTCGACGGGGCGCCCAATGTTATGGGGTCGGTAGACGTGCAACTTCGCGGCGGTGACACCGACCATATTGCTCCGAGCGCTCCGCCGCATCGGATGGTGCCAGAATTTCGCGCGTTCCAACGCATGATCGAGACTCTCGACTTCACTGAGCGCGACTTGCGGCTTGATCACAGCCAAGCTGTTCTTGCGGTGGCTGCACGCGCACTCGCCTCAGCAGGTATTCATCTGGGGTCTTAGCGACCCGAGGACGGATGCCTTCAGCTCTGAACACCGGCCAATCTCGCGGCTAGCGCACAACTACCGTGGTCGTTGCAAGACGCGCAAGTACCTCTTGGCTGGTGGAGCCAAGCAAGAACCGCGCAATCGCGCCCCGGCCGTGGGTGCCGACGACTGAAAGCCGCGCGTCAGCAGCAAGTCGGTTGATGACTGTTTGCGCGATGCCGCTCTCGACGACGCGGTGCACTTCGAGGTCAGGATATTGCTGGCGGATACCTGCGAGCGAAATCGAGAGCGTCTCTTCGGTGAGGCTCTGCATGTTCTCAAGATAGTCATCGGGAAACGAACGCACCTCAAGAGGAATCGCGAACGGAGACCAGGTGCAAACCGCAGTGAGTGCCTCGCCGCGAGCGTCGGCTTCAGCGGCGGCAAACGCGATAGCAGCCTCGGAGATCTCGGAGCCGTCCACACCTACGACCACACCGGAACGGCCAGTCAGATCGATGTCGGGCACCACCGCGGCGGGGCAGTGGGCACCCGCCGTGATGCGGATTCCGTGTGCGCCGCGCGCGGGACCAGAACCGGGCCCGCGATAGTCGCTGCCAATGACGAGGAGAGCTGCACCGTTCGATGCTTCGATGAGCTCGTCGACCGGCTTGCCGCGCCCTACGCGGGTCTCTACGGAGACGCCTCGTGCGCGAACCCGCTCAGCTTGTGTTTCGAGCATGCTCTGAGTCTCGCGAAGGGCGTCGTCAATGACCTGCCCCTCCCCGACGACGCCGACTGCCCCTCCGACGACAGCGACAAGTTCGAGCCGTTCGCCTCGGAGTGCTGCTCGGTCGATTGCCCAATCCACCGCACGGTGCGCACCACCAGCGTTAGTTACACCGACGACTACCTTCTCTTGCACTGCGTCCTCCTCGACTGCACGGTGGGCTGAGCTGCCCGTCACCTGATATCAGTCTGCCCGATACAGCGCAGAACCATTGGGGCCGGAAGTCCTATCGCGCCGATCCCTGCGGGATCATCACGATCAAGTGACGCGCCGGGGTTCGTTCGACCGATACGGTTCACTTGTAGCCAACTCCGCGATGGCGACCAACACCGTCATCGCAGGATGCATCGCTACCCGCCGCTGCGCGAGGAAACCTACGAGACAGCAGGAGCAAGCATGACTTCTAATACCAGCAGGGCTCGTCAGAGCACGAATATTGATTCCATGTTGAGCGTTAATCCGGTTTTTGTTCGGCCGGGTGAGGCGACGGAGTTTGACAAGTTCGTGATGCCTGATCAGCCGAGTTTGCCTGAAACGGCGTACCAGATCGTGCACGACGAGGCGATTTTGGATGGCAACAGTCGTTTGAATTTGGCCACGTTTGTCACGACGTGGATGGACGATGAGGCGAAGAAGCTGTACGCCGAAGCGGCCGATAAGAACATGATCGATAAGGATGAGTACCCGGCGACGGCAGCGATCGAAGAGCGTTGTTGGCGGATGCTTGCTGATTTGTGGAATGTTCCGAATGTGGACGACACGATTGGTACGTCCACGATTGGTTCGTCTGAGGCGTGCATGCTCGGTGGTTTGGCGTTGAAGCGGCTGTGGCAGGAGAAGCGTAAGGCTGAGGGTAAGTCGATTGATAAGCCGAACCTGATCATGTCTGCGGCGGTGCAGGTGGTGTGGGAGAAGTTCTGCAACTACTGGGAAGTGGAAGCACGTTTCGTTCCTGTCACCCCGGATCACATGGTGTTGGACGGGTTTGAGCTGGAGAAGTATGTCGATGAGAACACCATTGGTGTTGTCGCGATTTTGGGTCAGACGTTCACGGGTGCGTACGAGCCGGTCAAGGAGATCGCGAAGAAGCTTGATGAGATTCAGGCGAACACGGGTCTTGATGTGAAGATCCATGTGGATGGGGCGTCGGGTGCGATGGTTGCGCCGTTCTGCCAGCCGGATTTGGTGTGGGACTTCCAGATTGATCGGGTGAACTCGATCAGCACCTCGGGTCACAAGTACGGTTTGGTGTATCCGGGTGTGGGTTGGGTGGTGTGGCGTAACACGGCAGTGTTGCCCGAGAGCATGATCTTCCACGTCAGCTACCTCGGTGGTGACATGCCCACCTTGGCGATCAACTTCTCTCGTCCGGGCGCGCAGGTGCTGTTGCAGTACTACCAGTTCCTTCGTTTGGGTCGTGAGGGATACCGTGCGGTGCAGCAGAACTCGTTGGACGTGGCGCAGTACCTGTCCTCGGCGATCGCGAAGATCGGTGCGTTTGATCTGATCAGCAAGGGCGACACCATCCCGGTGTTCGCGTGGGTCCTCAAAGACGGACACACCGAGAACTGGAGCCTGTACGACCTTGCCGACCGTCTTCGCATGAAGGGCTGGTTGGTACCGGCCTACCCGATGGCTGATGACATGTCAGACATGGTGCTGCAGCGCATCGTGGTGAAGGTCGGTCTTAGCCACGATCTCGCCTCCGCACTCCTCGCCGATATTCGCGGCGAAGTCGAATTCCTCGACTCCCTCAAAGCGCCACTGCCGCGCGAAGCAAGTAGCGGATCACACTTCCACCACTGACACGCCCTTCCCGAAACCTCCAGGTGGAGGTATTCTGGTAGGCGGGCACCGTGCGGTGTCCGCCTACTTGCGTGAAAGGAAGGTCACCGTGGCCCTACCAGTAGCTTCGATCCAGCTCTATACACTCGCCGCCGAATTCTCCGCCGACATGGGAGGCTCGCTCGACAAGCTCGCAGCGATCGGTCTTCGCAATGTTGAGGCGTTCGACTTCGTGCGTCGTCCTGACGAGATGCGAGCGGCACTGGATGCTGCGGGTCTGGCATCGCCCACTGGTCATGCACCTCTGCTGACTGACACGCTGTGGACTCCAGACGGCTCCATCCCCACCCCCGCCCCCGAGGTGGTGTTCGAAGCGGCCGCCAAGATCGGTATGAAGACAGTCATCGACCCGTTCGTGGCCCCTGAGCGCTGGAGCACGTTCGACGGCGTCACCGACATCGCAGACCGCATGAATGCCTTGGTGGACACCGCTGCGGGGTTCGGCTTGAGCGTCGGGTACCACAACCACGCTCAGGAGTTTGTGGCGAGCTTTGACGGCGAGTCAGCATTCGAACGCTTCGTGTCGCTGACCGACGCGCGTGTTGCGATCGAGCTCGACCTGTTCTGGGCGCTCGCGGGCGGGCAAGATGTCGCCGCTCTGGTTGAACGCCTCGGTGACCGCCTTGTCGCGATCCACGTCAAAGATGGAGTCGCACCCGCTTCGAACCCGTTCGCGCCGGGTGCGCCGGAGTTCAGCTCGAAGAGCCTCGACCAGCGTCATGCAGGCGAGGGGGATGTGCCCCTCGTTGAATCGCTCAAGGCAGCATCCGCCGTCGAATACGCAGTGATCGAGTACGACAATCCGCCCGGAGAGGTCTTTGCGGACATTGCCGCGAGCTTCGCCTTTCTACGTGACGGTGGGTTCGTTCGATGAGCGCGGTCGGTGTCGGCATCATCGGTGTAGGAGTCATCAGCGACACCTACCTGCAGAACCTCTCATCGTTTCCTGATGTCGAAGTGCGCATTCTCGGCGATCTCGATGTTGAACGCGCCCGCGCGAAGGCTGAGCAATACGGCGTCGGCGCTTTTGGCACCATGGCCGACGTGCTCGCCCGCCCGGATGTCGACATCGTCGTAAACCTCACGATTCCTGCCGCGCATATCGAGGTCTCACGGGCCGCGGTGGCCGCAGGAAAGCACGTGTGGTCTGAGAAGCCCCTCGGTCTTGACCGCGCCGGTGTCGCTCAGCTGCTGGCCGAAGCGGATGCTGCCGGTGTGCGCATCGGTTCCGCGCCCGACACGCTGCTCGGCCCGGGGTTCCAGACCGCACGACGCGCAATCGAAGACGGCCGCATCGGCCGGCCACTTTTCGCGCAGACGGTCTTCCAGACGCAGGGGCCTGACCTGTGGCATCCAAACCCGGGATTCTTGTTCGCGCAGGGGGCAGGACCACTGCTCGACATGGGGCCCTATTACTTCACTGCGCTCGTCACGCTGTTCGGTGCCGTAGACCGGGTGGCCGCCGTCGGCAGTAAATCGCGCGAAGAACGACTCATCCATACCGGGCCGAACGAAGGTTCTTCGTTCACTGTTGAAGTGCCCTCGACCATGCAGGTCATCACTGCGTTCGAATCGGGCGCGCAGGCGCAGTCTCTGCTCAGCTTCGACTCGGCGCTCGAGCGGCACGGGATCGTAGAGATCCACGGCACCGAAGGCACGATCATTCTGCCCGACCCGAACCAATTCGTTGGGCGCATCGCCTACGTCGAGCCGCTCGGTGTGCTGCGCGATGGTGGTTCGCGTGAGCAGACCTGGATCGATATCGAGCACCAAGATGTTGAGGTTGGGCGCGGATTGGGCGTGCTCGACATGGTGCGTGCAATCGCCGAAGGCCGCCCGCACGTCGCATCAGGTGAACTCGGCTTCCACGTGCTCGACGTGTTGCTGTCGGCTGAAGAGTCTGCGGCGAGCGGCCAGACCGTCACGGTCGAAAGCACCGTGGCGCCCGTGCCGTTGCTGCCAGAAGAGTTCGATCCCTTCGCGACGACAGTCTGATTCAGTGGTCGGTGGTGTCCGAGGAATCGGACGCCACCGGGCCTGTCAGCAGCAGGTCGAGCATGGCCAGAGCTGCCTCGTGATCGAGGGAAGGCTCGAGTAGCCACTGGGTTTGCAGGCCATCGGATGCCGCAATCACGAGTGCCGCAACCAGAGATGCGTCAACATCTGCGCGCAACCGACCCGCGGCCTGCAGGTTCGTCACGCGCTCGGTCAGGTCAGCGCGCAGGCGCGCGAATCGCTCGGTCGCGAACTCTTGGGCGGCAGGATGATTCTCTTCGAGTGCGGTGGCTACCAACGTTGAGTAGAGCTGCACCATGCCGGGAATCTCCCGGTTGCGCTTCGCCGATACGCGCATTGCTTCGGCGGGGGTCGCGTCGGGCGACTCCGGCTTCTCATCGTCGCTGCGTCGTTGCGATTCGGTATAGACAGCGACCAGAAGTTCCTCGAGTGACCCGAAATAGTGGGTGAGCGCGGCATGCGTGACACCCACCTCTTGTGCGATCGCTCGCAGGCTTGTTCGCTGTGCCCCGCGTTGCGCAAACACTTCGATTGCTCGGTCGAGAATCTCTTGCCGTCGCGCGACGCCCTTGGCGTAGTTGCCGCGCTGGCGAGTCGGCTCGGGCGCGGAAGCTGTCATGGTGCAATCCTACGGATCGTCGAGCGCGCCGGGCGAGGCCAGCGTCAACGATCTGGCCGAGCCGTTTGATCTGACCTGCCCGCGATCTCGAAGCACATCAAAGTGCTGGAGCGAGCGGCCTGATCGCGCCCTGCCCCCCGTTACTTTCTTCGTAGCCGCTTGGTGAGCATGCTGGGCGGTGACAGCCTGCCGGGCTCGGCATGATTGGTCCCCCCTGTCCTTGATGAT
>NZ_JBFBMP010000009.1:0-76889 GCF_040687125.1 Microbacterium sp. NPDC076911
GCTATCAGGACCGCTCGCGAACAACCCCTCTGACTGATCCGCAGTCGCTCAGCTCGCGACACGAGGTCTTGACGAAAGACATAGGGGCACCCCCCAGAACTAGTCTCAAAGTGCGGGCGACGTTAGAAACGTCGTAACCGCGTTGCACTCTCCAAGGAGCCCCAATGTATTCAGACTCGCGGCAAGTTCAAGCGGTCACCCTACAAAGAGGCAAACGAGGCAACGCCGTCCGCTGACGTCATGGATCCATCCTCGTGACCGCGCGGCCGTGGTGCCGAAACCGAGAGCAAGTGCGAAATCGACTCGTTGCCTGCTCTATCGGACCCGCTCGTCGCGGCTGACGCCACGACTGACGAGTGCAGATGACACACGACAGCACAGCTTTCTCAAGCTACGAATGCGGAGCAGATAGGATTCCAGCTTCACTTCTGGCCGCTTGGTGGACTTAGCAATCCGTTTTTGAGTTCGGTCCTTAATTTCTCCTGGTTCGTAGCCGCTGCGAGTCCCGCGCAGGCACCGACTATCAGCCAGAATGGATATGGTACTCCTGGGTTGTTGAAGTGGCTATGCAAGAGTGAGATCAATAGAAGCCCTCCAAACATGACGGCTACCGGAGTCGCGATCGCCCCGCTCAGTCCACGCCATAGGGCTACGATAACTGCGGCTGCTGTGATGAAAAGTGCCAATTGTGCGCAGAGTGCAAGTAGTCCCCCGCTGATTAGCGTCCGCAAGTACTCCGATTCAGGTGATCCCCACGACAATTGTGTGGGAAAGACCGGCCAGCCCTTAGACACACCGGCATACACATCGATGCCCCAACCGGTGAGTGGCCGTTCGGCAATTGCAGGGATCGTTTCCCGTGTCCAAATACCCATGCGATAGGAGATCGTCTCGGGTAGCCATGAGTACTGCTGGTTTGCGGCACCGATTGTTTGGCTGTCGAGCCGAGACTCCAATTCCGCGCCAAATAGTCGCCATGCAGCGAATGTCACCACACCCAACGTAACCACAATGCCGGGACGCAAGCCAAGTAGCACGAGGGTAACGAGCGTGATTATCGCGGAAAGAGCGATGGTTGCAAACGTCAATGATGTCAGCTGTCCAACGAGCACAACCGGGAGTAGGACCAGCGGGGTGACAGGCAAACGCTTCTGGAGCTTGTTACTGATGAGAAGGTCTAGGCAAACAATGGTGGTCATGCACACGAAGTAACCGCCCAAGGCGGTGTGATGACCGATAGTCGACGTTCCTCGGATCGCCCAGCCGAGCTCAAGACGTCGCTCGTAACCTTCAGCGGAGACGAAATTCGAGATGAACTGCGCGGCCAGCGGAGCACGTGCCACCTGCAGGGCAGCGAGCAAAGCCACTCCCGCCGCGGGTATCGAAATCCAGCGCAAGAGCTGAACGGCGTGCCTCAAGCTGGGAGACGATTGGCGTGCAAGGAGAAACGCAACGTATGAAGCGACCGGGATGAGCAACGTTGCGGAGTAGAACGAGTGATTCAGATCACTCGCGTTGGCTAGCTCAACACAGACTTTAACGAATATAAAGAGGGCGAAGGCGACATCGACAGCACCCAGCCGGAGCCGACCGATCTCATCCGCGCGGAGCGTCACGAACGCTAAACCAAAGGCCACCGCCATCAGAGCGATACTCGTCATACCAGCTGGTGTAGGGCCTATACGTACGCCAACCAATGCGGCCGAAAGGCCAGCGAGCAGTCCTACGAAAGAAACCAATCTGAGTGAAGGGTGCCCAGCCACTATTCGTGCGCCACTAGGGCGACACGACTGTGTCACGCTCGTCACGACCGACCATCGACTGGCGCATCAATGGCTGCTCTCAATTGAACACATGTTTCCCGAAGCCGAGCCCGCGCCGAGACGAGCTCGGCCATGATGATCTGCCCATCCTGAGCTGCCGCAAGGATACGGGACGTGTGATCCGAAGCCGCGATTGTGGCGTCTTGCGCCGACCAGGCAGCCGTCGATGGCGCGATGGCCCGAAAAGTTTTGGAGACTTTCTGCGCGCTGTGGGGCGTGAATCCGATCGGCACAGCTCCCTCCGTCATACCGATAATTAGCGCGTGAATGCGATCACTGATGACAGCCTTGGAAGTGCGATAGAGCGCTCGGAGCACTTGTTCATGTTCGGCATGGCTTCGGTCCGTTGGCCATTCTAGGGTGCGACCACCGAACCGATGCGCGAGTTCGCGTGCACGATCAGTATCGCGCAAGACCTGTACCACGGCGATCACCTCAGGAGAGCCCATCGCTGCGAGTGACTCCTCGACAGCGGTAAACCAGTTTGCATCTGGAACGTCGCGGTCACCTCGTAGAGAGACAACTACCCGGGTGCGCGCGGACGACCCCGACATGAGCTCGGCATCCGGTTGGCCGAGAGCAGCGGCCCAGTCCGGCTGAACTGAGCCCACTCCGAACTGAGCACACGCGCTTTCATCCCTCCACGTGACAAAGTCGGCGCCGTGAGCAAAACGGCGGAGCAGAAGTCGGGTGGTCCCGGGCTCTTCGCGGTTTCCCATGCCCATCGCGACCGTGGCACCTCCGCCAGCTCGAACCGCCTGCGCGAGGGCATACTGCCAAACGTAGCTCGTCGCAAAGTTTCTTCCTGTCACGACTTCGCCAGCGTTGACTGCAAAAACCGATCGTTCCCGGCGCATGTAGTTGAATGCGGCGCTGAACCACTCTCTTTTGGTTGCGTACTTGCAGTCAGCGTCAGTGAGCCCGAGTCCGGACACGTAGGAAGCGTGCGCTCCAGCGAGGACGTGGACCTCGCCCAATTCGCGCAACTCGTTAATGTACCCCCGGCGAAGGACTGAATCGCCCAGATTCTCTCGCTGGCCGCTCGGATTGATGAATATTCTCACTGTGTGGCGTCCTTCGCTCCGCGAAACGCGGCCGCATATCCTTCAGCAACCTGTGACCAATCGCGATTGTCAAGATAAGGCACTCGATCGCGCAACCCAGTGGACTTTGCGAGCGCATCACGCAGCACCGTGCCCGAGATTCGATCTCGGTATCGAATTACCCATTCGGACCCAACCTCGTCTGAGAGACTTGCGTTCGCGAGGGTATCAGGCACGAGAATCGGTCGGTTCAGTGACAACGCAATGAGTGCGATGCCGGAATTGTGCATCTCGCGATACGGAAGCACGACGAGCTCGGACTCGGAGATCTCTGCGACGAGACGGTCGTCAGATACAAACTCAAAGTGGCATTGCACTCGGCTATCGGTGGCGGTGATCGCCTCGATCGAATGCCGCATCGCGTCGTCAGCTTTCCCCACAATGCGGAGCTCCGCTGCTAACACACCATCCTCGGTGAACACGCGGGCTAGCTCTTCGACGCCCTTATACGGTTCTATCCGACCGATGTACAGAATGCGGCCCTTTTTTGCCGGGGGGCGAACCGTGGACGCGAACTGCTTACGATAACTACCATGCAATACGGTGTAGTGCTCGCCCGCGGGTGGGAATGGTGTGACACTGTTGATACGCACCCAGGCGCCTATTTGCGCGTCTAGGCGTTCCAAGAGTAGCGCTTCGGCGGGTGCGCCCTCGGCATGAGGTTCCAGGTTATGAATCGTTCGAACGATGCGTGTTCCACGCGCTCGAAGACGCACCAAGAGTAGACGGAACAGCAAACGTCGCGCGAATGCAACCACACGCCAGCGACTGCGGATGAGGAACTCCGGCCAGTGTACGTGGAACACGTCGTAGGTTCCGAACAGTGCCGCGGGCCAAGAAAAGTACCTGAACACAACATCATCCGGTGCTTCGCGAACAACTTGATCGATGTACTTGATTGTTGGGCCTGGTGCGTCGACTGACTCTAGAACCGTCACTTTACCGATGATGTGAAGCATCCTTTCTGGGTATTGCGTAGACGCTCGCAATTCACGGCTGCCACGCCCGACATCGGCCAAAGACTGTTCATGAGGCCTCAGCTTGCGTTGCGTATAGGTCTGCGGGGAACGCAACCAGTAGTTGCTCGCCATCAAAGATAGGGGGGCGCTCTCCTCCCATCGAAATCGCCTCACCTACGCTCGTCGCGACCGCGTATTCTGATCGCCCCGTCCCGGCGTAGTAGTCGTCGTACTTAAACGGTGGCTCGTGCCTCGAGCGGATGAGCCGCGCGGGAATTCCGAAAGCTTCCGCTATTACGATTCCATGAAGCGAGGAACCGCAGACGAACGACGAACGGGCGATTCTGCCGATAACAGCGTGAGGGTCCCCAATGGGGTCGATCACGTTCTCACCAGTAAGAGTGCTACGGTCGTGAAAGTTCGGCACGATCCCGACGGGCTCAAGGGAGGCACCATCACGCAAGTAGGTGTCTCGTGGCCAGAACCGTGACCAGAGCAAACCAGGGTCACCATACACCTCAGGAACGCGGCACCCGACAGCCTCGAGGGACTCGCGTGTCTTCGGCCCACGGACAGCGCGCACGTCCAGCGCTGGCGCCGCGCCGACGTCCATAGACTTGCCGTTCACTCCTGAACCCCAGACCGTGTCTCCCGGGCGGGTGAGCTTCATGATCGAGCCAACCGCGACAAGCCGGTGGGTCCTACGCGGCTGCACGAGCCCCGCGTCTGCCAGAATGCGGTCGACCAGGACTGGGCCGATGAGATCACCGAAGTTGTTGAGCGGGCGTCCGCGGGTCAGGCGTCCCCGGAAGCCCTGCGAGCGAATCCGCGGGTTGAAATGTACGACGGTGACAGCCATGATTTTCCTTACCTACGGCGGAGCCGTTGGGCTACGGCGAGAAGATGTGAGTAATCCGAACGAACGGACGGCACCAGCGATGCGACGGCGAAGTAAGCACACAAGGTTGGCACCAAAACTGCCAACTGTGTCCAGGGATTCCATGCCGACATGACTGTATACGAGACGACGACGCAAACGATCGAGACTGGAGCGAACAACGCGATCGGGCGCAAAGCAATCGCAATAAGGGGGGCTCGACGGAGTCCCGTCTTCGACATCGGGAATGTGGTCTGTAGCGACCAGTTGATGGCCTGGCCGATCGTCGATCCGATCGCGACCCCCAATGGCCCCCAAATCACACCAACAGCCATGCACGCAACCATCGTCGATCGGCCAATGACTGTCCACCGGAGCTGGAGACCTGTAAGCGCCAGCGATAGGAACACCCAGTAATAGACGAAGCCAATCGCTTGGAAGACGCCGCCCACAGCGAGCACTGTAAAAATCGGCTTGGCCTGGCCCCATCCCGGGCCCAGGAGAATGTCTACGATCGGGTCCGAGAGTGCTGCAAGTAACCAGAAGGTCCCACCGAATGTGTAGCCGAGCACCATTTGTGCGCGACGGACGTAAGCCTCATACCGGTCGTCCGCCTGCAGCTTCGATAAAATCGGCATCGCGACTTTCGTCATCGGCGCGGCGATCTGTTGTAAAGGAAGTCGAAACAGTTGGTAGGCCCGGTCGTAGATGCCGAGTGGCATGGTCCCCCATACTCTCCCGATGAGGATGCTGTCCACATTCGACGTCGCATAGGAGAACAGCTGCACGCCCAGCGTATTCGCGCCGAACGCATAGAGTTCGCGCATGTGCGCTCCCCGTCGTGGTAGCCCAGGAAGCCACCGTGCGGCGAGGGCCAGACCGATCAATGACACTGCGGCAATCACCAACTGCTGTGCTACGAGTGCCCAATACCCCCCGCCGGAAACTGCAATGCCGATCGCCAGCCCTAGCGCGACGGCCACTGCCAGAACGTCGATGACTGCGAGCCAGGAAAACCGCAACTTGATTGATACCTCGGCGCGAAACTGCGCAGTGAGTGCGTTGAGCAGAAATGTGATTGCCATCACCTGTGCAATCGGCGTCACCGCTGGCACTCCATAAAACTCCGCGAGCGCGGGGGCCCCCAGCACGACCAGAATACCGAGAGCAATTCCGATCGCGGTATTGGTCCAAAACAGATTGGTCCGCTGTTGCGGGGTGATGTTCTGCGATTGAATGGCCGCCAAGGAGAGACCGAAGTCACCGATGACACTCGCAACTCCAACGATCGCAAAGACCATCGTAAAGAGGCCATAGTCGGTCGGATCGATGAGTCGAGCCAGAATAGCAACCGACGCAAGTTGCATAATGAAGCGAGCCAGTTGCCCGGCGAGCGTGACCGCGCCACCGCGGGCGGCCGTATCTGCGAGGCTCACTGGGAACTCCAGGTGGTGGGGTGGTCGGTTCTGGGGGGGGGGGACTACAACGCTTTCGGCTGAGCCACGTTGCTCAGGTTCAAGCAACACTATGGTGATCGAGCCTGACGCGCAGGGCGTTCCACCTGATACGCGCCACCGGAACCTGGGTAACCCATGAGAGAAGCGTCACAGAACTGGGCGCCCTCTATGCAGAACAATCTCGCGGCCGAGCTTGATCGGTTCCCAGAGGTATCGACCGACGAGCCGACGAGGTGAGTGAACAAGTCGATAGAGCCATTCCAGACCGAAACGCCCCATCCAGCGCGGCGCCAACGACTGATGCCCCGAAAAGTAATCGAAGCATCCGCCTACGTTTGCGACGACGGCGGTAACACTACATCGAACGAGGCGATCAAGCACCCACTTCTCCTGGACTGGCATCCCCATTCCGACGAGAACAAGGTCAGCACGCGGCAGCCATTCGTCCACTCTTCCACCCGCTTCGACACCGACGCTACCCTGTGCTTCGAGGCTGTAACCGTCGAAGGCGACCCACCGCACCTGCGTGCTTCGCCGAGCGACGTACTCGGACATTCCGCGGCTTGAGTCGGGTGAACCGCCAACTGCGACAATCGTGATGTCTGGATCCATACGAATCAGATGCTCGAGCCAATCGGTACTTCCTAGTCGGGCCTCATTCTCTATATATTGGCCTCTTGCCGCTCCGGCACGAGCAAGCTGCAAGATCGGCCACCCGTCGATGAGAACCGCATCAGCGAGGCGCGTAAAGCGCCGAAATGGCTCGTCGCGATACGCAAGGTAGGTGCCGTGAAGATTGAGATTCGCGAGAATTCGCGTTCTTGGTGAAGCAGGCGGCTGAAGAATCCACCGGCAGACTTCTGGCGCAGTCATCGGTGTAACGCTTCCAAGGCCGAGTGGCAGCTCGACCCTGCGCACGTCGGTCATGCGTCGGCACCTAGACGCGCGACGAGCGGTGCCACTCGTGCTTTCCATGAGTATTTAGCCCAGACTTCCTGCTGTCGGCTCTGCGCAAGCTCAAGCGTCGATGAGCGTTCCATACTGCTGGCTGTCAACGCACCAGCTAGGTCGTTCTTGCTTGCGAAGCAGCGAACTGCGAAGCCCTCGGATTCAAGTCGAAGCGTGGTTTCATGAGCGGAAGCGAGCACGGGGCGACCCGCGGCTAGGTACTCCCACAGTTTAAGCGGCGAAAAGTAGACGCCCTGGCTACTGCCATGACCCGCGTAGCAGAGGTCCACCGTTGCAAGGAAGTCGCTGACATCGTCAGGGTGGACCCGTCCAAGAAACTCCACGCGCTCCGCAAGGCCGAGACGCTCCACCTGGGCTTTGAGCGCACTGTACTCAGGTCCGGTGCCCGCCACCCGCAGCCGCCAATCTGTGTTCTTCGGGGCGGTCATTGCGTCTAACAGCTCGTCTAGGCGTTGCCAGGAATACAAGCTCCCGAGAAAACCGAGAGTTGGAGCAGCCTGTGCGGAATTTGCTGACGGTGCGCGGCATGTAGTGTCAACGCCGTTTTCAATTGTCAGAATCTTCGAGCGTGCGATTCCATACTCTGTGGCCACCGCATCGGCAAGTTGGTCGGTGACGGCAACAATCAGGTCTGCCGACTCAAGGGTGCGCTTCTCGAAGGCCGCCGCGAGGCGATGACTGGTTGTGGCCTTGCGCTCTGTTGTGGCTTCAATCGCGAGCAAGGCATTCACTTCGAGGACCCACGGCGTTCGCCTGTCTCGAACCACCGAGCCAAGCTCCTGCATTAGCGCGTATCGCTCGTAGACGAAAGCGTATGGCCGGGATGCCGCAGCTCGCGCGAGGGACCGACGCGACTTGCTTCTGTACATCAACCTGGCGGCGTCCGCGGCCGCTACGCGCGCGCGCGACGAGCCCATCCGCTTCTCGCTTCCGGCCGCGTGAAGGGAATCTGGGACGGTATCGCCGACGATGAAACGATCAATGTCGATGCCCATCGACTCGAAAGCATGAATGACGCCGAGAATGTGTGAACGCGGCCCCAGGCTCTCAGTTGTCGCCTTCGTGGAAAGCCTGGGGGCTCCCGACACGTAAAGTGCGCGCGGTTGCGCGGCCGAACCCGTGGGAAAACGAGAGGAAATATGCGCTGGCAATTGGCTTTCTCCGTCTAGGACATTGTTGGATAAGATTCGGGCATTCTGCCGGCGCATAGCTACCACTGGTCGTAGACTCTAGTACTGGTCAGAACGTTGCCGTCGACGACGATCTGGCTGGCGCTCGCGGCAATGGGGCATCGAGGGGCCGGGCCCACCGGGAGGTAGTGCCGGCGATGGCTTCCCATGATGGCTCGCCCGACACGATCCGAGTTGCAGCGACGGGCTGCATCATTCAAGCTCTGGATTGGTGGGCAACTCACGGCGCTCACAGTGCTAAGCGGGATGAGAGTTATCCGCCGCACACCCCTTCGGGAGCGAAGATTTGCATTTTCCGACGTCATTGTCGTGTCGCTATCAATGATCGACACGTTGGCCTTTCGATGTTCGAATGCCAGAAGGCATTATCGCCAGCTGAACGTTCCGGCAACGGCCAAGCGTAAGGGATGATTGTGACGATCACGTAACACCGCGGCTCCGTATGCACCTGTTCAAACAGTTGACTCGCTCCGTTCTCACGTTCAAAACGCTGAGCATATAGATTCGACCGACGTTCCCAGTTGCAGAAGTCCGACGTCGCCAATCAGATAGTGCGACGCGACGTCGCGATCGACGCACTGCGCGGGCTGGCGATCGTACTCGTGGTGGCTGGCGATGTGATCGGCGGGACGAGCGACGTCGGGCTACAAGTCACCCCCGACTCGGCATGGCGACACTCCTATGAGTTCCTCATCGACATACGAATGCCTCTATGCACGGCACTTTCGGGCTTTGCCTATGGGTTGCGTCCGCTCAACAACTTAGGTAGCTACAGGCGAGTGTTCGCTCGCGGCAAAGCTCGCCGATTGCTCATTCCGCTGGTGACACTCGGGACAGTGTTCGTGCTGATGCAGTCTCTGGTACCCGGCACAAATAGTGATGTGAGTACCGGTGATTTTGGAAAGTGTACGTTTACGGCGTCGGTCATTTTTGGTTCCTACAAGCGATTTTTTTGATTCTTATGGCCGTCGGCCTGGCAGACGCGCTCGGGTTACTACGTCGTCGGGGTGCACTGCCCACCGCGATTGTTCTGACAGCAGGGACATCGCTTTTGGTCGAGGTTCCCGAGGCATGGGACTTTCTCTCCCTAAGTGGGTTCTTCCGGCTGATGCCTTTCTTCCTGCTCGGCTATCTGTTCGCCGAGACTCGAAACCAAGCGATTCGGTACCGATGGCTCGCTTTGACCGCAACCCTGTCGCTGTTTGCGCTTCGTTCGGCTGACGTCTTCGGTTGGATTGCGCTCGACCCAGTGACCGATGGGCTACTCCGCGTGAGCTTGGGCGTCGCAGCGATTGCAACGGTGCTGTCGTTCCGCCACTACTTTGCGTGGAAGCCTCTTGCCTGGCTCGGCTACTTCTCGCATTCGCCATCTACCTCCTTCATGTATCCGGAACCGCGTCTGCTCGCATGACACTCACCCAAATCGGAATCGACTCCAGCACCGTCATTTTCGTCCTCGCGCTAGCCGCCGGCCTCGGGCTCCCAATTCTGTTTGAGGTCACTCTTGGCCGGATCCGCTGGATCAGTTGGGGGTTCCTCTGCCAGAAAACGTACAGACGACCGCGTTGGTAGTCCATCGAGAGTAGCTGCTTGGCAGTCGTGCGCGAGCAATCTTTTAGAAGTAGCTTCGTGCATCGGCTCGTTCGATGGCGCAACACAGCAATCGTCGAACACCGGCCTGCCAAACGTGTCTACGGGTCGCCCGACGCGTGAATCACGCCCGCTCAATTTCAGCGCGGAGCTCGTCCTGTCCACACGCTAACTTGGGATCTCGACTCGCCAACGAATGTTTGGTGCGCACAAGCATCGGGCGTCTCGGCTCAATATCCGTCAACAAACTGCTCCGCACGTTGAACAACTACGGTAGGCCGACCACCAGCGTGTGGAAATGACGGGAACGAGCGAGCGTACCAGCATCCAATTCATTCGATGATTTTTCTTAGCGTTGATCTGCGCATGACGTGATCGCGAAACACTCCCGTAACCATCCGAGACATTCTTGAAACGTGTCAGGTAGAGAGTTTGTGCCACTCCCTTTGGACGCGTCGGTGCGCGGGTGCCGACGGCATTCGCGCTGGCGGTCCGTCTCCCCTGAAAGGAACCGGCACCCCCATGCCCCAGCTCACACCCACATCGCGAGCACGCCGCCCCCGCGGCCGTGCGCTAGCGACTCTGGCTGCGATCGCCGCGATGCTCGGCGGATCACTCGCCCTGGCACCCGCGGCAAACGCTGCCGAGGCTGGCGACGTCGCCATCACGGCACCTTCGACGGTCACCGCCGGCGACACGGTTGAGGTCAGCATTGACGCTTCAGCCACCTCTGACCTGTTCGCCTACGACGTCACCGTCTCTTACGACTCGACCCTGCTCGAGTTCGACGCCGACTCCTCCACGTTCCCCGATGGCGGCTTCGACTCCGTCACCGAAGGCACCGACGAAGTGACCTTCACCAGCACCCGCCTCGGCACCTCACCGGGCCTCGAAGCTGGTCAGACGCTCGTCAGCTTCAGCTTCACCGCATTGACCGACGGCTCGGCAGACATCGCCATCAGCAGCCTCACGCTCGTCGGCTCAGCTGGCGACACCACGTTGCTGAGCGACGTCGACTCGGTCACCACCACCATCGACGCAGTCGCAACCACCCCGACGGCAACCCCCACGGCTTCGGCTTCAGCTTCGGCAACCGCCACGCCCACCGACGACGCAACCGACGTCTCTGACTCGACCGACGCGTCGAGCACCGACGGCGACCTCGCTGTCACCGGTTCAGACGCAACCGTCTGGGTTGTTCTCGGCATCATCGCGTTCGTTGCACTCGCCGCAGGCGCCGTGCTCGTGCTGCGTCGCAAGGCGGTGAAGTCATGACCGCCACCGTTCCTTCTACATCAGCGTTCACACGTCCACAGAAGAGGCTTCCCTTGACCACCAAGCGAACCATCGCAACCATTGCGGTGCTGGGAACTGTCGCCGCTGGCGCAGTGGCAACCCCCGCCGTCGCACTCGACACAGTTGAGCCGACCACCGCGTCGATGCTCGCACCGTTCTACACCGAGCTCGACCTGACCGGTGACTCACAGGTAACCACCGACGACCTCGGTGTTGCCGCCGCCGCTCTTGGCACCACGGCAGATGACGCCGCGTGGTCAAGTGTTTCGGTCATCGACCTTGACGCTTCGGGCGACATCACCGTCAGCGACATCGCGGGTCTCTCGCAGCGCATGATCTATGACGACGGCGACTTCGAGCTGATCGAAGCATCGACCATCGACATGCAGGCTGCCATGAACGCCGGCGTCACGACCTCGGTCGCGATCACCCAGGAATACATGGATCGCATCGAGTTCTACGACACCGCTTTGGTTGACGATCAAGAAGGCGGTCGCCCGCTCAACTCGATCATCAGCGTCAGCGACGTGGCTCTCGCCGCCGCTGCCGAAGCTGACGCCGTGCGCGCCAGCGAAGGCATGACCAGCATGCTGCTCGGTGTGCCGATCGCGCTGAAAGACAACTACAACACCTACGACATGGTCACCACGGCCGGTTGTGGCTGCTGGAACCTGAACCAGACCGACTCCGACGCCACCATGGTCGAGGGTCTGCGCGAAGACGGCGCGATCATTCTCGCCAAGGCGAGCCTTGATGAGTTCGCCTACGGCTTCACCTCGCAGTTCTCGGCGTTCCAGCCTGCAGGCGAGACGCTCTACATCGCAAGCCCCTACAACACCACCAAAACTGCTGGTGGATCAAGCGGTGGCACGGGTGCGGCAATCGCGGCGAACCTCGCCGGCATCGGCTTCGGCACCGACACCGGTGGATCGATCCGTGTGCCGTCGTCATACAACCAGCTCGTCGGCATTCGCCCGACGGTCGGTCTTGCCAGCCGCGATGGAATTGTTCCCCTCGCCCTGTCGCAAGACACCGGTGGCCCCATGGCCCGCAGCGTTCTTGACGCCACGGTTGCTCTTGACGCTGTAGTGGGCGTCGACGCGGGCGACCCGATCACGAGCACGCAGGCCGGTCTTGTGCCCGAGTCATACACCTCTTATTTGGATGCTGACTCGCTTGACGGAGCCACCATCGGATACGTCGCGTCGATGCTCGGCTCGAACACCACCACGCTGCGCCTCTGGGAAGAAGCGAAGGCAACCTTCGAGGCTGCTGGCGCCACGGTCGTCGAGGTTGAGGCGCCTGAAGGCTTCAGCGATGTTCTCGGCGAAGGTTCGGGAAGCACGAACGAGTTCCGTCACGACCTCGAAGAATACGTTGCCTCTTACCTCGCCCCCGAGGTAACCGAGCGCACGATCCTCGAAATCGTTGAGGGTGGCAACTTTGTCACCTCGCGTCAGGGCACCTACGAGCGTCGCGCTGGCGTTACCGAAGAAGAGTACGAAGCCTGGGCTGGCGAAGAAGGCTCGCACACCCTGCAGCTTGCTGCCGGCAAGGTGCTCGTGCACGACCTGATGGACGAGTACAACCTCGACACCCTGGTCTACCCGAGCGGAAACCCCTACGGCACGCAGAGCACCAACCTGCGTCTGAGCCCCAACACGGGCATGCCTTCGGTCACCGTGCCGATGGGTCAGGCAATCGAAGCCGACGACACCACCACCGGTGCCGGCGTCAACCTCGAGTTCCTCGGGCGCGACTTCACTGAGGGAACCCTGCTGGGTCTCAGCTACGCCTTCGAGCAGGCAACTGAATACCGCACCACCCCGGTTCTCTACGGAGAACTGTTCGACTGATCCCCCGGTTAGTCAGGGCGGAGGTTTGCGGAGTAGGGCTCCGCGGGCTTCCGCCCTTTTCGTTGGGTCAGCGCGGCGCGCGTGAACTCAGCAGTGCCTTTTGCTGAATCAGCGGGGCATGCGACGGATGCGCACGAGCGCGATGACACTCAACAAGACAGGTACGCCGAGAAGAAGGGCGAGTGCAGACAGGGTATCCATGGGCGGGGTCGCTTCGTTATTGGGGAGCTCGTGAAAAGGGGCTGAAGTGAGCGTAAACCCGCAGAGTCCGCCGAAACAGGCACTTGCGCAGAGACCAAGTCAATCCTGAGCTTGCCAACTGGTTGTCTTTGCATTGCGCGCAGCGTGAGCGTCAGCATCCATTGAGTTGCTCCAACTGGCATGAAACCTGTGGCACGATTCAGCAGTGGCAACGGTGCGCCCGCAAGGTGAACAGCGCTCGGTGAGCATCGACATCGTGCGGCTCCTGGGGCTGCTGCTCGTGGTCGGCAACCACCTCATTGGCCCGAGCCTGGGCGGCTATGTCGCGGTGTTCTTCGTGCTGTCGGGCTATCTGATGACGCGACGCCGCACCCTCACTGATGAGCTGGCTCACCGAGTGCGAACTCTGCTCGTGCCCTACGCCGGCTGGCTGATCATCATCGGCGCTCTCGTGCTCGCGGGCATGGCGCGTCGCGAAGTCGGTTTCGCCGAAATGGCACACCAGGTAGGTGTCATGCTCTACGGCGGCCGCGACCTCATCACCCCATTCACCGCGTTCTGGTTCATGACCGCCATCTTCGTGGCCGCGATGCTCTACACGCTGGTGCGCAGATTGCCGCTCGGGGCACGCGTCGTCACAGCCGCCGCTGCTGCGCTCGCGACGCTCATCGGCCCCCAACTGTCGTACTGGCCGCTATCGATCGGGGTAGGGGTGTGTGCGATCGTGTTCGTTGCAGCAGGCGACGCGTTTCGCTGGCTAGAGCCTCGACTTCGTCATCGTGTCGTCACCGGCGCCGTGTTCGTCATTCTGCCGGTGATCGCCATCACCACGGGTGCGAGCGAGCGAATGATCCTCAAGATCGGCGACTTCGGCACCCCCTTCGTGAGCGTCATCGCGGCCGTCATGCTGTCGTGCGGCGCGCTGTTGCTCGCAAAGCCCCTCGCCCTTGTATTGCCAAAGGCAATCGCATCGCGAATCACCTGGGTGGTTCGCATGAGCACGCCGATCATTCTCTTGCACACTGTTCCCGCGTGGATGCTGCCGAGCTCGCCCCTCTGGCTCAACCTGCTGCTCGGCCTCGCGCTGCCGCTGGCGGTGGGGGCGCTATTGCTTCAGTTTCCTCACTCTCGAGCGCGAAGAATCCTCATGCCGGGGCCCGTGCCCGACGGCGGGCGGCCAAACAAGTCCCGCGATAAGCGACCCCTCATTTCATAGTCTTTGGCTTCGATGTCAATGGATGCTGGCGCCTGCCCAATGTCGGAGGTATGTACGACAATAGAGACATGACCAACAACGATGTCGAGCTCGAGATGCGCGAGACCGCACTCTTGATCGAGTTGCTCGATACGGTCGCGGAATCACGCCGCTTGATTGCCCAGCAACAGGCAATCGAAGCTGCCGCCCTCGCGCAAGCCGGCCACATCGGCGCCGCGCGTTCGTCGCGACTTTCGGCCCGCGCGGCGGTCGATCGCGAGATGCCCATCCGCTCTATCGCCGCTGAGTTCGGCACGGCTATGCACGTCGCCGACCGCACAGCGCAAGCACAGATCAACGACGCGATGAGCCTTGTCGATGACTACCCAGAGACCTTTACCGCCCTGCACGAGGGACGCATCTCGCGCGGCCACGTCAACGCGATTCTGGGCGCGGGCGCTCCCCTCGAAAACGTCGAGGCGCGAGCCCAGTTCGATCACGATGTTGTCAAGATCGCCGAGGTTGAGACCGCCGGGCGTTTGCGCCGCTTTGCCGATGCCCTCGCCGAAACCGCACAACCTCGCACCCTCAACGAACGGCACCTCGACGCACGCGAAGAGCGCTCGGTGCGGGTGTTCGCGCTGCCCGATGGCATGGCACAGCTTGAAGCCCACCTTCCGGGCATTCTGGCTCATGGCATCTACGACCGCATCACTCAACAAGCACGCGCCATAAAGAATGTTCAAGGTTCGGGCGAGGCAGGCGATGCGACTGCGCTGGCCCATCCACCTATTGAGGGCGAGACAGCACCCGACGCTCGAACAATCGATCAGATTCGCGCAGACCTTCTCGCCGACATGCTGCTGACCTCAGTACCTTCAGCTGATCCGACCGAAGACGACGGCGACGGCGCGCTCGGCGCGATCCGCGCGGTCGTGCAGGTGATCGTTCCTGCCGCCACCCTCGCGGGCACAGCCAACAATCCGGCTGATGTGGCCGGGTTCGGTCCGATCGATCCTGAATCAGCCCGCACACTGGCAGGAAACGCCCCCGGATGGGATCGAGTCTTCACTCACCCGATCACTCGTGAGGTGCTCACCGTCGACCGCTATCGCCCGAGCGATGCCCTCAAACGGCACCTGCGCGCCCGCGACCAGCACTGCCGCTTTCCCGGCTGCCGCACCGCCGCCGTGCGATGCGACATCGACCACACCGTCGATGCCGCCCTCGGCGGAGCCACCGAGGCGAGAAACCTCGCTCACCTCTGCCGCCGCCACCACAGCCTCAAACACGCGACGGCTTGGCGGGTGGTGCAACACGCGGGCGGCGTTCTCGAATGGACCTCACCCGTCGGTCGCGTCTATACCGACCGACCACCGGGAGTGATGTTCTCGCCATCGCCCCCAGACGATTCCCTCGCTGGCAAGCACAACAACAGTGAATCGGCGGAGTTTCACGATGCACTCCATACCGACGATCCGCCGAATCTCGACGGCTGGCCCGCCACCGGCGACCCCGACGACGAACCGCCGTGGCTGCGCTCGGCCAGTTGAGAGTTCTCACCGAAGGCGTGCGTGCAAATAGACCCGGTGCACAGGCAATACGATTGAACCCACGACTTACCCTCTCTATTTTTGGAGCTTCATGCGTCTTTCGGTCATCGGCTGCGGATACCTCGGAGCCGTTCACGCGGCAGCGATGGCGTCAATCGGCCATGAGGTTGTCGGTATTGATGTTGACGAGCGCAAGGTCGCTTCGCTCTCCAAGGGTCTCGCGCCGTTCTTCGAGCCCGGACTCCAAGAGATCCTCACGGCGGGCATCGAGTCAGGTCGTCTCACGTTCACGACCGACATGGCCGCAGCATCCGGCGCCAAAGTGCACTTCATCGGCGTTGGCACCCCGCAGCAAAAAGACGGCTACGCGGCCGACCTCACCTACGTGAACGCCGCCGTCGACGCCCTCGTGCCTTACCTCTCAGAAGGTGACATTGTCGCGGGCAAGTCGACCGTTCCCGTCGGCACCGCCGCGTCGCTTACCCCGCGCGTCGAAGCCACCGGCGCCACCCTGGTGTGGAACCCCGAGTTCTTGCGTGAAGGCTGGGCCGTGCAAGACACGATCGACCCCGACCGCCTCGTCGTCGGCGTGCCCGCAAACGACGCCGGCACCACCGCCACCGAGGTGCTGCGCGAGGTGTACCACCCGGCCGTCGCCAAGGGCACCCCGTTCATCGTCACCGACCTCGCCACCGCCGAACTGGTCAAGGTCTCGGCCAACGCGTTCCTCGCCACCAAGATCTCGTTCATCAACGCGATGGCAGAAATCGCCGAGGTCACCGGAGCTGACGTCACCCAGCTCGCTGACGCCATCGGCCACGATGCACGCATCGGCCGCCGCTTCCTCGGCGCCGGCATCGGCTTCGGCGGCGGTTGCCTGCCCAAAGACATCCGCGCCTTCGCCGCACGCGCCGAAGAACTTGGCCGCGGCGAATCTGTCGGATTCCTGCGCGAAGTAGACGCCATCAACCTGCGCCGCCGCGAACGCGCCGTCGAACTCGTCGTCGAAGCCGCCGGCGGCGCCGTCTACGACAAGAAGATCACCGTGCTCGGTGCGGCCTTCAAGCCCCACAGCGACGACATTCGCGACTCGCCCGCTCTCGACGTTGCCGTGCGCCTGCATGGCCTCGGCGCCAAGGTCACCGTCACCGACCCCGCCGCGATCGAAAACGCCTCCCGCGTGCACCCCCAACTGACGTACGTCGAAGGTCGCGACAACGCCCTGCAGGGCGCCGAAGTCGTCATCGTCGTCACCGAGTGGGACGAATACCGCCACGAACTCACCCCCGCCCACGCCAGCGAACTCGTCGCCAACAAGATCATCGTCGACGGACGAAACTGCCTCGACGCCGCCGCCTACCGCGAAGCCGGCTGGACCTACTACGGCATGGGCCGCCCCTAACCTCCACCACCAATCCGCGCGGTGCACACCAGTGCACCGCGCTACTGAATCGAGCGGGCGAAAACTTCACCCGATCGATTTCGGCAAGTCGCGTAATGAATCGCTTGGTTCGACGTCTCTTCAGTAGGCCCATAAGACGTCACCAAGGAACATCTCCGCATGCTGAACAATTTCGAACTGCTCTCCCTGATCCACGTCACCGCGTCAGGCATCGCTACCGTCGGGCTGTGCCTCGCGCTCGTTGCCTCATTGGGAGTGTTCTTCGCGCTCGCCGCTGACCGCCCCGACCGACTCGTCGGACCCGCTGGACTTCTCTTTCTTGCCGTGCTCGGCGCCACCGTCGGCGGCGCTGCCCAAGAGTGGTGGCAGCTCATCACCGCTGTTCTAGCCGGTGGCATCGCCATCGTCGCGGGGCTGATCGTCGCCCGCCTGCTCCGCACACGCCAGCAGCCCGACACACCCCAGACGTCAGTCGATCGCATCCCGCTCGCCTCCTGGCAGTAGCGAGAGCCCCAGGCGCGAGTGATCGTTCGTGGGATTCGTAGGATGCTGACGTCGCTGAGCGCGTCGAAACTGACGATGTGGCCGCTGATGCCACTCCGGCCTCCGACGCAGCCCCAGCGCCCTACAGCACCCCGTACCGTGCTTCCTACGCGGCGCCCTACACCGCGCCGGATAGCTCCTCGCCGCGCGCGACCTTCTTGAGCTCATCACTGACGAGACCGAGGCACGCATACTCATCGACGTCGACCGCCTGACCGCCCTCATCACGCTGAGCGGCAATGCCGTCACCGGCAGCGCCGTCGACGGCGCGGTATTTCTGGTGGGACTGGGCTAAGTGCGAGTTCAGGCCGCGATGAGCGATGCGACTCGTGCGGCGAGCGCACGCGGCGAAAACGGCTTTGTGACGTAATCGTCGGCGCCAGCATCCATCGCTCTTTGGCGATCGGTCTCTTCAGCGCGCGCAGTCAGCATGAGAATCTTGGTGTGCGCGTACCGCTCAGTGGCGCGCAATTCAAGGCACACTTCAAGCCCGTTCTTGCGCGGCATCATCCAGTCAAGAATGATCAGGTCGGGCAACCGCTCGGCAGCCGCTTGCAGACCGAATTCGCCGTCTACGGCTACGGCCACGTCGTGGCCCGAAAGAGACAGCTTCATCTGGATGAGCCCTGCAACATCAGGGTCATCCTCCACAACGAGAATGGCAGCCATCTAGGTCCTTACCTCGGGGAGAGTGAGTAGCGTAAGCATACGGCGTTATATACGTTTTGCGACAGTTGCCACTCGCAGACTACGGTCGCATCATGCAACCGCTCTTGCCGGCGCATCGTCTTGATGGCGGCGAAGACCCTGGATTGATCACCTCACGGTGGGTCTGGGTGGGCGTAGCACTCGCCATTTTCGGCTTGGCTACACTCGGCGTTTATCTGCGCCCGCAGGGCACCAATGTTGCGGTGTGGTGGCCCGCTGCCGGCTTCTCGGCGGCGTTCGTTCTGGCCAATCCAAAGAGCCGACGGTGGGGCGCGGTTGCGCTCGTATTCGTGTCGACATTGCTGGCCAATATGGTCGGCGGGCGCGACATCGACATCTCTCTCGTCTTCGCCTTCGGCAACGCGATCGAAGCCGGAGTATTCGTCTTTGTGCTCGAATTCGGGCGCCGCCGGTTCGTCTTGCGCACCGTTTCTGACGCCTTCCGCTTCATCGTCGCGGCAATCATCGGCGGATGCACGCTCGGAGTATGCGCCGGGCTCGCGGTGATGACCTTCGACGGCGGATCCTTCTTCACCAGCGGCCTAAACGCAGCAATGTCGCATGCTGCGGCGGTCATGATGATCGCACCGTTTGCTGTGCTACCGCCGCGCACCAGCGATAGAGCCCCGTGGGGCGAAGTGGTGTTGCAGTCGATACTGCTGGTGCTGTCGATCGTGATCGTTTTCGGCGCCGAGAACCAACTGCCCATCGCCTTCGTGCCGTTGGCGTTTTTGGCGTGGGGCGCGTTCCGCTTTCCCGCGGCAATTGCCATCGCCCAGGTTCTGGCGACGTCGATAGCCGTCATTCTGATCAGTGTCGCCGGGTACGGACCCTTCGCCGACGACTCGCTGCATCCTGACGAGCAGGCGGCCGTCATCGTGACGTTCTTGCTCGTGCTTGCCGCGTTCACCCTGCTGTTGACGGGTGGACGCACCGAAGTGATCCTGGCCAGCCGCACTGCTCAAAACGCGTCGCAGTTGCTGTCGTCTGGTTTCGTCGACGCGCAGGTCGCCCTGGTGCTCGTCGAAGTCGTCGAGGGCGAGTGGATAGTGCGCTGGACAAACCGCGCCGCAGAAACGGCGATCGCCAACGAGATCGGCGACGATCGTCGATGGCAAGGAGAGCTGGCCCGACAGGCAAAGTCGGCACTCGACTGTGGTGACGTGGTGTCGTTCCAACGCGTCGACACCCGCGAAACTATCAACGTCGTCGCGAACGCCGTCGAGGGCGATCGCTACCGCGTCGCGGTGCAGATCGTTGACGTCAGCGAAGCGGTGCGAGTCGCCGACGAACAGCTTGCCGCCGAGCGTGACCGAAGCGCGGTGCTGGCGGCCAAGGTCGAACTTGAACGACAGCGCGAAGACTTCGTCGCGACCACCGGCCACGAGCTTCGCACCCCCATCGTGAGCGTTGCGGGCTATACCGAGATGCTGCAAGATTCGACCGAACTGCCCCACACCGAGCGTGAATGGGTCAACATCATCGCTCGCAACGCCGACCGGCTCATCGAGCTGGTCGAGGGGCTGCTCTCGCTCAGTCGAGCAGAAAAGGCTCCCTACGAGACGGGTATCAGCGAACAAGTGCCAGTCGCTGAGGTTGTCGAAGAGGTGGTGCGCATGCAGGCCCCCCTCGCTGCCAAGCGCGGCGTCGTGATTCAGGTCGACGACCTCAACGGAACAGTCATGACTGTTCGCACCGACCTTGTCCGCGCGATCGACAACCTGGTGTCGAACGGGATCAAGTTCACTCCCAGCGGCGGACGGGTCACGATCGAATCTCACACGAACGATGCGGCGACGGTAATCACGGTCGCTGATACCGGTTCGGGGATTCCAGCCGAATCGCTAGCGCACGTGTTTGAACGGTTCTACCGGGCGCCCGATGCCGAGCGCAACAACACTCCCGGCACCGGACTCGGGCTCGCCATCACCTCAGAGCTCGTGCACCGCAACGGCGGAACGGTTTCTCTCGCATCACCCGAGGGCGGCGGAACGATCGCGACCGTACGCTTTCCAACCCGCGCGAACACGACCACGATCGACGTGATTCAGGCCTAGCTCCACCAGCCGAAGATCAGGCTCACCGGTGCGAGCACCGCAATGGCGCCGAGCGCGGTGCCGACAATGGGCAGCGTCTTCGAGACTGCGAGGTGCGCTTTGGCCAGCGCGATGATGCCGAGGATGAGGGCGATGAGTCCAAGCACGGCGACGAACGGCAACACCACGATCATCAGCCACAGCACAACGACCATGCCCGGAATCAGCGAGATCAGCACGAGCACCACGGCGGGCAACAGGGCGACGGCACCGATGATGACGGACGCCAGCCCCAACGCCGAGTGCCGTTTAGGTGTCGGCTGAAGCACCGCGAGCGGTGACTGTGACGGAACGTCTGCGGGTGACTGTGACCCTGTCGGTGTCGGTGACTGCTGGGGCGCGGCGGAGGCTGGAGTACCGGGCTGCGCTGCCGCGGGCTGCGGCTCGGGGGACTCCGGCGCCGCGGGCTGCGGCTCGGCGGAAGGCTCATGCCGCGCCGCCGTCGGCTGCGGCTCCAGGGCTGGCTCGGAGGTGGGCTCGGGGGCTGGCGCATCGGCGCCGTGCGGAGGGGTGGATCCAGGCGCAGAAGTGGTCATGCGGTGATCGTAGCGGAGCGTGCCTTTCGACGGTTGCTACCCCGTATCGAACGCGGCACGTCACCGTGTTGCGGAGCGACGTGCGCAAGAATCTTGCGCCAGTGCGTCGCGATCGCAAGCCCCGCGCCCTCGGCGCGCACGGTGCGAGCGTTCAGCAGTCGGCTGCGATACCAGCGCCCGTCGATGTCGGCGCTCACCTCGGGGTGATCCTCGCCATACACGAGCAGCGTCTCCGCGCGCACACGGTCGAGCCGTTTCAACCAGTCACGGTCAGCGAAGGCGAGCTGATCACCACGAACTCCGGCATCGCCCTGCCGCGCGGCGAGTTTCAGCATCCGCTCGACACGATCGCTCGCCGCAAGCCACCCCGGCTCACGCTCTGAAATTCCCAGCATCGACGGTGTGAACGGAGCATCAGCGGCCACCTCATCAGGAAAATGCTCGGGCGCGGGCGTATCGATCACGACCGCTTGATCGACAAGCTCAGGATGCTGCGCCGCAAGCGCGAGCGCCACCAGACCGCCCGCGCCCCAGCCCACCACTCCGACCGCGCCGTATTCGACGCCCTCGAGCATCATCGCCTGACGCTCAACGCCGCGCAGATAGCTCGCAACATCGTCGGCGTGCCGCCAGAACGAGGCATCAGCGTCGCGACGCCACGGGTCGCTCGCGCCATATCCCGGTCGTTCCGGCGCGATGACGCGCACGCCCCACTGGGTCGTGACGAGTGGGTCGGGGTCGAACTCGCTGGCGCCCGGCGAAGGGTGGCACAGCAGCACCAGCCGTCGAGCAATGGGGTCGCCAAGATCCGACAGCCCCAGCGCGCGACCGTCGCGCAGCGTGATCTGCCGAGCAGTCATCGGTCGCCGATGTGCAGCGCGCCCTTGACCCGCTCTGCTGTCTGTGTGGCGAGAGCTTCGGCCGAGTCGCGGATGACGTCAACCGCCGACGGGTCGCCCTTCAGCAACGCCAGGTCGGTGTTTTTCGCGAACTCCGCCGTGATGTGGGGCGGCAACGGCGGAACGTTCTTGCTGACGTAGGCGTCGATGAGCGTGACGCCGCGGTGCGCGAGGGCCGCTTCGACCGCCGGGGCGGCTTCGTCGTCACTCGTGACGCGAATGCCCTGAAACCCGACGAGCTCCGCCCAGCCGGCATAGTCGACCGACTCGACGTTCTGCGAGCCCTCCCACAGCGGGTTGGCGTCTTCGGTTCGCATCTCC
This sequence comes from Microbacterium sp. NPDC076911, assembly GCF_040687125.1. NCBI lineage: Bacteria > Bacillati > Actinomycetota > Actinomycetes > Micrococcales > Microbacteriaceae > Microbacterium > Microbacterium sp. NPDC076911. The sequence continues at coordinate 22,575 of NZ_JBFBMP010000009.1, forward strand.
CACGACACCTGAGCCAGGTCGTCGTTGTGCAGCACGACGATGATGAGCTGCGGCGACTGCCACTGCTGCATGTACTTCTTGATGGTGATCAGTTCGTTCATGCCGAGCATCTGAAACGCACCATCGCCGATCGTGCAGACCACGGTGCGGTCAGAGTAGGCGAACTTCGCGGCGAGCGCGTAGGGCATTGCCGCCATCATCGTGGCGAGGCGGCCCGAAAGGTCACCGCGCATGCCGTCGCGCAGTCGAATGTGGTGGCCATACCAATCGGCGGAAGTTCCTGCGTCGGCCGTGACAATGGCGCCGTGCGGCAGGCGCTCATTGAGCTCGTGGAACACGCGCCGCGGATTCACCCCGTCGGAGTAATCGACCATCGCCTGCGCCTGCATCTCGCGCACCCATCCGGCCATTTCTTCAGCGACCTTCTGCTGCCACGACAGGTCGGTCTTCTCGGTGAGCTGGGGGATCACTGCGCGCAGGGTCGAGGCGACGTCACCCCAGAGGTTGAGCTCTGTCGGATACCGGGTTCCCAGATGCTCGGGCCGCAGATCAACCTGCACGGCGCGGGCCTGACCGGTCTCGGGCATGAACTCCCCGTAGGGGTAGTTGGTGCCGAGCATCACGAGGGTGTCGCAACGCTGCATTTGGTGCAGGCTCGGAAGCGAGCCAAGCAGACCGAGTTGCTGAGTGTGATGGGCGACATCAGAGCTGATCACGTCTTTGCCCCGAAGAGCGGTGATGATGCCGGCGCCCGACAGTCGGGCCGCCTCGAGCACCTCTTCGGTAGCGCCCTGCGCACCCGCCCCCACGAAGAACGTCACACGCTCACCCTCGTTGATGAGCTTTGCCATGCGCGCAATGTCGTCTGCGGGTGGCGTGATCTCAATCGACGCGGGCTTCGCGCTCGACCGCGATACCCAGTGCTCGGGTTGCGGAGCCTCGGCGGGCAGAGCCTGCACGTCATGGGGCAGCACAATAACCGTCGGCTGGCGCCGCGCGATAGCGGTGCGAAACGCAGTGTCGACCACCACCTGCGCTTGCTGCGGAGTGGTCACCGTCTGCACGTAGGCGGCAACGTCGGCGAACACCCGCTCGAGGTTGTTCTCTTGCAGAGTGGCGGTGCCCATCGAGGCGAGGCCCTGCTGGCCGACGATGGCCACGACCGGTTGGTTGTCCATCTGCGCGTCGTAGAGCCCATTGATGAGATGGAACGCCCCGGGGCTAGACGTGGCAATGCACACCCCCACCTCTCCGGTGAACTTGGCGTGCGCGGTGGCCATAAGCGAGCAGAGCTCTTCGTGGGTGGGGCGAATGTACTCCAACCCCTCCCCTGCTTTCTCGGCGCGGCCCAGGGCGCCGTCGAACTCTCCGATGCCATCGCCGGGGTAACCGAAGACCCGCGAGACACCCCATTCCTGCACTCGATCGATGATGAAGTCGCTGACTGTAGGCATGCGTCTAGTCAAGGCCGATTTGAGACCGATTCCAAGGCACTTGACACTGCGTTGAGGCGCGCTACCCTCCCCACGGCGCAGGTTCCTGGCGTTGTCCACAGCGAGGTCTTCGATCAGGCCGAGTGTCGTACGTATGTACTAATCTTTTGTTATGTCGATCGATGGTTCGATTCCCTCTCCCGAAGACGCCGAGCGCGCTGCGGATGGAGTCGATGAGGTCGTCGAGTTCGCCCGACAGATCACGCAGATCGCGGCATCTCAGCTCGAAGCACTCGAGAAAATGCACCAGTTTTCATTGGCGGATGCTGCGCGCCACGGCCGCGAACTTACTGACGTCGTCGAGCGAGGCATTCGTCTTGAACTAGCCGCCGCATTGCGGGTCACCGAGACTGCGGCCAGCAATCTGTTGCGGCTCGCCGATGCGGTTGTCGTACGCTATCCGGCGGTGCTCGCCTCGATGCGCGCATCGCGAATGACACAGCAGCACGCCGAGATTCTGGTTGATGCCGTGGACAAAGCGGAACCCGAGTTGCGCGCCGATCTGCTGCCGCGGGCTATCATTCTCGCCGAGGCGGAACCCGTCGGAACGTTTCGCCGCAAGGTACACCGCCTCGTCGAGGTTGCACGGTCGGTGACGTTGCCACAGCGACACGAAGAAGCCCTTGAACAGCGGCGCGCATATGTGACACCCGCCGATGACGGCATGGCGTGGCTGGGCATTCTGGCTCCTGCCGTTGAGATTCACGCGGCATACAACCGTGCGACTGCCATGGCGAAGGCGATGCTCGAGGCAGACCGCGAGCGCGAGTGTCGGGGCGAGCGCGAGAGCGAGAGCGAGAACCGCGGCGAGGGCGAGGGCGAGGGCGAGAGGCGCACCCTCGACCAGTTGCGGTCCGACGTACTGTGCGACCTGCTCATTGACGGCGAGGCCATAGACAGCCCAGCGGTTACGCGGGGCATTCGCGCGAATGTGACGGTGACCGTGCCCGCGCTGGCGTTACTGGTCGACGATGAAGACGCTCGCGCCGCAGCCGAGCTCGCACCCGCCGAAGTCGAGGGCATCGGGCCGATCCCGCTCAATCGGGCGAAGCAGCTGTGTGGTGGAGAGAGTGGGTGGATGCGGGTGCTCACCCACCCAGAGACCGGAATGGTTCTCTCGGTGGGGCGAGATCAATACCGACCTCCAGCCTCGTTGAGACGGTTGGTCAGGTGGCGAGCCGACAGGTGCATGGCGCCGGGATGCGGACTCACCGCCGCCCGATGCGAAATCGACCATACGGTCGCATGGGAAGACGGCGGCGGCACCTCGCTCGACAATCTGAGTCCGATCTGCCGTGGACATCATCGCGTCAAGCATCACGGCGGCTGGACGGTAACCCAGATCGCCGACAGCGGCGGCGCACTGCAATGGACTTCGCCGACCGGGCGGCAATACGACGTCTATCCCGAGCGCCGCGTGGTGGCATTTCGGCCAAGTGATGGCGGCACGGCGCCGTTCTGAGCGTGAAGCAGGCGCACAACAGACACAGCGCGGTGACAGATTCGCGCAGTGGCGCACCCACCTGGGCGTCAACTCACTCCTCGAAATCCTGTGGGACCAGCCCAAACTTTCGAGACGTGTCGGCGTCGCCACGGAAAGCGCATCCCACCCGAAATCTGCCTCGAATTTCTGAGTCGTTGCGAAACGTTTCAAGTTTGTTTCCACTCGCCTTGAGAACCATTTGTCTCGCTAACTTTGACGAGCCAGCGAAGGCTCACCGCCGCTGGCATTGGGCGGACGAGACGCAGGTCAGCATCACCTCCCCCGCCCACCCTCCCTCCCCAGGAGAACTGTGTTTCGCACGCGAATAACCAAAGCGGTACTTGCCGCTGCCGCCTGTACGACCGTTGCATCCATGTTTGTCGCGCTGCCCGCATCCGCGGCAGATGCCGGCGTCGTGGCTGAAGGCGACGACTGGACGATCACCGAAGTCGCGGGTGGCTACGAAGTAGTCAAAACACTCGACGAGCCCCTTGAGATCACGGCAGACGTTCCCACCCTGTGGGCCGATGACCTTGACCTGGGCTTTGCCACCGAGTCGCTCGACGGCATGACGCTGTCGGCGACCACCGCCGACCCTGAGGTCGTCGACACCGACGATGTGCTGCAAGGCTGGGCTGGCCAGGGCAACCCGAGCGAATCGATCGAGGTTGAGGTCGACTCGTTCGCGATGAAGTCGCTGCTGGCTCCGCTTGCCGCTGAGGTACCCGAGTTGACCGCAGACCCCAGCGCGATGGGTGACTACGCCGTAGAGCGTCTCGACTATGACCTGGGCGACGAAGCGATCGAGCTTTCTGGCTTCGACCGTCTGGGTGAAATGCGCGCCGCCGTGTTCATGCCCGAGGGTGCCACTGGTGCGCTGCCCGTGGTTGTTTTCCTCCACGGCCGCCACACTTCGTGCACCAACGGCACGCGCAACCCGCTCGCCTGGCCCTGTGGTGAAGACCAAGACGAGGTTCCCAGCTACCTCGGCTACAACGACGCGGCAGAGATCCTCGCAAGCCAGGGCTACGCGGTTGTCTCCGTTTCGGCCAACGCGGTCAACGCGCTTGACGGTTCGCTCTCTGACGACACCGGCGCGCTTGCACGTGCCCAGCTCGTCATCGACCACCTCGACCTGTTGCGTGACGCAAACGCCGGCACCTACGTCTCACCCGACGACGCCATCGTTCCCGTCTCTGCATCACTCGCCGGTCGTCTCGACCTCGACAACGTGGGCCTCATGGGCCACTCACGCGGTGGCGAAGGAATCATGCGCGCAGCTGTGCTGAACGCTGAGCAAGACGAGCCCTTCGGCATCAACTCCGTGCTGCCGATCGCACCGACCTCATACAGCCGCATCGCGGTTCCCGGAGTCATCACCGCGACTCTTCTCCCCTACTGCGATGGCGACGTCGAAGACCAGATGGGCCAGAAGTACATCAACGACTCGCGTCACTCGTACGACGACGACGTGCTTCGTTCATCAGTACTGATCATGGGCACCAACCACAACTACTTCAACACGATCTGGACCCCGGACCTGTACCCGTACGCGACCAGCGATGACTGGCGCAGCTACGACCGCGAGCAGACTGACGCGACCTGTGGCTCGACCGTCTCAGAAACTCGTTTGGATGCTGCAGAGCAGTACGCAGTGGGCAACGCCTACATGGCTGCGTTCTTCCGCCTCACCCTGGGTGGCGCTGACGAATTCCTGCCGATGTTCGATGGCACCGACGCAAAGCCGGCTGACCTTGACTTCGCTGACATCCGCGTGAGCGCGACCCAGCCAGCATCCACTCGCTTCGACATCGACAACTTCGATGTGCCGGGAACGACCTATGACCTGCGCGGCAGTGGCACCTACGTCACCTGTGAAGGCATCTCGTCAACCCCGGTTCCCGGAGTGCTGCCTTACTGCATCAACGAGCTCGGCTTCGCACAGGCTCCTGACTGGGGCAACGCGGGCAGCGTGTCACGTACGTCGTCTAACCCCAAGACGCCGGGTGTGCCGTCGACCACCGCAATGCATTTCACCTACACCAGCTCGTCGAGCCCGGCAGAGCTCGGTGTGACCGTGCCCGGTGGTTCGGTTGATGCAACCGCATTCGAGAACCTCTCGCTGCGCATCTCACCCGACGAGACTGTCGCTACGAGCACCGAGATCACGATCCAGCTGATCGATGGTTCCGGCGCTACGGCTTCGGTTGTTGCTTCAGAGTACGGCGACGCACTCACGGTGCTTCCGGGCAGCGGCAACCCGCTGCGCAAGGTGCTGCTGCAGCAGATCACGATTCCCGTCGGCGACTTCACCGGCATCGACCTCACCGACGTTCGTCAGGTGCGCTTCATCGCTCCTGACGAAGACGGTGGCGTCATGCTGAGCGACCTGGCTCTGCTTGAGCCCGCGAGCATCGGAACCGCTGAAGTATCGACACGACCGGTCGTCTCAGTCGGCGACGTGATCGTCGATGAGGGCAGCGGCCCGTCAACGCTGCAGGTGCCGATCTACCTGTCGCGCCCCGCAGAAGAGACCTCGACCATGTACTTCAGCGCCGTCAGCTTTGCCTCGGCGAAGATTGCCGGTGTCGTGCAGAAGGTCACCTTCGCTCCGGGCGAGACCTGCACCGCGGTTGAAGTTCCCTACACGGGTGACACCGAAGAGAGCAGCAGCGCGACCACGAACTACACGGCGAACGTGGCAACCACCGCTGGTGGCGTCACAATCGGCGACTCGTTCGCATGGATCACGCTTCGCGAAGATGACGGCGTCACCGACGGCACTCCGGTGCCCGAGGTTGGCGTGCAGGGCGACCCCTGCCTCGAAGCGACCGGTGCACCGGGCACGCTGACCGTCAGCCCCGCTTCGGCAGCTCCCGGCGACACCGTCACGGTGACCGGCAGCGGCTTCCGCACCGGCGAGTCGGTGTCGTTGACGATGTACTCCGACCCGGTTGACCTGGGTTCGGTTGTCTCGAACGACGGCTCGGTGTCATTCACCGCAGTTGTTCCCGCTGACGCCGAACTTGGCGAGCACGAGTTCGTGGCAGCAGGTTACGGCTCAGGCTCTGAATCGACGTCTGCGTTCACCGTGGCAGTCGAAGACACCGTTGACCCCGGCAACGGCGGAACCGATGGCGGCACGGGCACTGACTCAGGAACTGACTCAGGTTCGAGCACCGATTCAGGTTCGACCGACAGCGACACTGACGGCGCGACCGCGTCGGATGGTTCGTCGGTAACTTCGCTCCCCGTAACCGGTCTTGACACCGGCATCGTGATGGGCTGGGCAGCACTTGCCTCGATCCTGATCGCTGTCGGCGTCGGCGCACTGATGATTCGTCGTCAGCGTGCCAGCCACAATGTCGGCTAGCGCACCTCCCCAGAGCTAGCCGCCTCCCCAGAGAACGTCCCGTCCCCGAGCAATCGGGGGCGGGACGTTCGTTTTGCGTCGGCGGCCCCTTCAGACATGACAGGGCAAGCCCGCAACTCTCGAACCATTCTTCTGCGCGCTTGTTCGCAGAATAGTGTTTGTAGAGATCACGCGGAACGCACAGCCGTGCCGACGTGGACCCCACCGGAAGGACCCCATGCGCATCTCTGCTCGAGCTGACTATGCGGTGCGCGCGGCAGTGTTTCTCGCGCGCGCCTCGCTTGACGAGCACGCGTCGGGCGAGCGTATGTCTGGCGAGCGCATCGCGAGCGAGCAGGGCATTCCCGCGAGCTTTCTTGAGGGCATCTTGTCGGCACTGCGCAAAGCGGGCATCGTCGAGAGTCGGCGCGGAGCGGGCGGCGGTTACCGGCTGGCCTCGCCCGCCGACGAGATCTCGGTGGCTGACGTCATTCGCGCCGTCGAGGGCCCTCTGGTTTTCGTGCGCGACGAACGTCCGAGTGAGCTCGAGTATCCCGCCGCCGACAGCGACCTGGTGACGCTGTGGGTAGCGCTGCGCGCGAGCGTGCGCCGCGTGCTCGATGACACCTCGCTCGAGCAACTCGCGACAGGAGAGTTGCCCGCAGAAGTTCGCGCCCTTGCCGACGATCCCTCGTCGTGGATCAGCGGGCGCTGAACACGTGAACGGGGCTACGCGCCCCGACAGCAACAGCGACACATTCCGACACGTTTATTGCGGCATCCCATCGACTCTGATTGATTACCTACCAATCCAGTCGGAATTAGCCGGAATAGGTCGTCATGCACACTCTCGTTCTCCTCGCCCTGGTGGGCCTCGGCGCGCAACTCGTCGACGGAGCACTCGGCATGGCCTACGGCGTCACTTCGACAACGCTGCTTCTGGCAATCGGCGCCAACCCGGCTGCGGCGAGCGCATCGGTGCACCTTGCCGAGATCGGCACCACCCTGGCCTCCGGGGTCTCACACTGGCGCTTCGGCAATGTCGATTGGAAGGTTGTGCTGCGCATCGGCATCCCCGGGGCGGTCGGCGCCTTTGTGGGAGCAACCGTGCTGTCGAACCTGTCGACAGACGCCGCTCGACCGCTCATGAGCCTGATCCTGCTGAGCCTGGGAATCTACATCCTGATCCGGTTCACGTTTCGCTCGCTTCCGCGGGTCGACCGCTCGAAGCCGCTGCGGCTGCGCTTTCTCGCTCCGATTGGCCTGGCCGGTGGGTTTCTCGACGCCACCGGAGGCGGCGGGTGGGGCCCGGTCGGCACCCCGGCACTGCTCGCGAGCGGGCGCATCGAGCCCCGCAAAGTCATCGGCTCGATCGACACGAGCGAGTTTCTCGTCTCGGTTGCCGCGAGCATCGGCTTTTTGCTCGCGCTCGGCACCCAGGGCTTCGACTTCGCCTGGGTCGCTGCTCTGCTGATCGGAGGGGTGATCGCGGCACCGATCGCCGCCTGGCTCGTGCGCAAACTGCCTCCGCGTCTGCTTGGCTCGCTGGTCGGGGGAATCATCATCTTCACGAACGTGCGCACCCTATTGATCGTTCTCGACGCCCCCGGTTTCGTGACGGTGTGGATGCTGAGCCTCATCGCCGTGATCTGGGCTGCCGCCGTCGTCATTTCGTGGCGGGCCTGGCGCCGTGAACAGGCGTGCGTAGCCGCCGACGCCCGATCACTCGAGACGGATGCTGCGCCGATCCGTCAGGCCTGACACGCCGATCTACCACACCTGAAAAAGAGCGCCGACGCATGCCCGCGGGGGTCTAACGTAGCCGCATGGCAACTGCGACTCCCACCACGTCGCTGATGCGCACCTACCGATACCTGCGCATCGGCATCGCGGGCACGATCATCGCTTTGTTCGTCTCGGTGGGCATCTCAGCGACACAGGTCGGCCTGCTGCCGTCGCTCAGCAACTACTACTTCACGCCCGCGCGCGACGCCTTCGTCGGCGCATTGATCGCGGCATCCCTCGCCCTATTCGCCCTCTCGGGGCGCGGTGTTGAACGGGCACTGCTCGACGCCGCCGCGCTGTTCGCGCCGCTGATCGCCTTCATTCCGACCACCCTCGGTCCGGGAAACATTGCGCGAATCGTCGTGCCGTGCCAGTTCCGCTGCTTTCCTCCGGAATATGAAGCCATCGCCGCCGCCGGGGTCATCACCTACCTGGTGATGGGTGTGCTGATTGTGATTCTGGTGCTGATCCTCGCGCGCCGACGGCAAGTGTCGCTGGGGGCTGTGTCGGTCTCGCTGACGTTCGCGATCATCGTGCTCGTGACGCTCGCCGTCGGGTGGATCTTCTTTCGTGACTTCGTGCTCGATCAAGGCCACGCCATTGCGACGGTCGCATTCTTCTCGCTGTTCGCCGCCGTGGCCGTCCGCGGCGCGTTTCCGAGACTCGGTGCGCCGCCGCGGCGCAGGTTCAAAGCCGCGTACATTCTGATCGCATTCACTCTGATTCTTGTTCTCGGCGTGTACGTATACGCCGAGCTGAACGGCTATGTGGAGCGCATCGACTTTCCGGTGGCGCTGATCGCCGAGACCGTCGCCCTCGCGCTGTTCGGCGCGTTCTGGATCGTGCAGTGCGTCGAGCTGTGGGACGAACCTGACCCCGCCGCTTCGCGCGTGCACTCCCAGCCCGAGCCCCAGCCCCAGCATCGCGGCCGGCCCGACGAGGCGTAGCTCAGCTTCGGGCGTCGTTTCTGCGCCGCACCAGCAGCACGATCGCCAGCCCCACGGCTGCCCCGAGGGTGTTCGCGATGATGTCGAGGCCGCTCGGTGTGCGCTGGGCAAGCAGCAGCGCCTGCACCGATTCGATGACAACTGTCACGGCGAGCGCCACAACAACGACCAGCCACGGGCGACGCGTCAACAGCATCGCCCCTAGCGCGCCGAGGGGAACAAACAGAGCGATGTTCGCGGTGAACTCGATCAGGTTGTAGCTCAACCACGGAATCGCGGCGCTGATCGTGCGCAGCAGGCCCGCCGCGTTGCGATCGACGGGCGTCGGCCAAAACGCGATGAGCGCGAGAAGCACCCCGTAGGCGACGAGCCACGCTCGCGGGTCACGGATCACATCGCGGCGCTCGCGAACGAGCGCACGTACGCGAGCAGGAAGGGTTGAACTCTGCGGTGCCCGCGGGCGCCACTCGGGCGCCACGGCGAGAGGCGGGCGCGGGGGAACCAAGATGTAGCCGGGCGGCGGCGGCGGGGGGCCACCAGCCAGGTCAAGTGTTGATTGTGGTGCCGAGTCGACCGCGGGCGCAGCAGTGACGGGTGCCGCAGCATCCATCGCCTGTGCTGCGATCGTGATCGATTGTTCCTGCACCAAAGCCGTCCTTCGCCCTCCCCTGGGGCGCTGCGACACTGCCGCGCATGTTGATGTGAGTGTACTCCGCGGTCCACCAGCAGACACACGGCTATTCTCGATAGCCTTGCTGAGACTGACGTACTGTGAGGTGGCTGCGCTTTGGAGCCCCACGCCTGAGCTCCCCCACGGATAGATGACTAACTCAACTGCTTCTTCGATCGCTGGCCGCACCTTCGCCTGGGTGCTCGGCGGCGTTCTTATCGCCGCTGTCGCCATGACCGCATGGGTTGGCGTTCGCGGTGTGCTCGCCTACAGCCACCTGAGCAATGTGCAGCAAGCGGCTGGTTCAGTCAGCAGCGACCTCAGCGATCCGGCGGCAGCAACGGCCGCGATCGATGACATCTCGGTAGACACGCGTGCCGCTGAGTCGTTGACCTCAGACCCGATTTGGCAGCTCGCCGAGACGCTGCCGTGGGTGGGGCCACAGCTTCACGCCGTGTCGACCGTCGCAGCGGCCGCCAACCAGGTGGTCAACACGTCGCTCACCCCGCTCACTGAGGTCGCATCGTCGTTCGAGCTCGACGGGCTGCGCGCCGAAAACGGCCGCATCGATCTCACCCTGTTTGAGGAGTTGCAGGCACCGGCCACCATCAGCGCGGCCGGCATTTCCGCTGCCTCAGCATCGATCGACAGCATCGACACCGCGCCGCTGCTTACCCCGGTGAGCGAAGCCATCGACCAGGTTGCCGACGTGCTCACCGACGCCGCCGAAGCCACCAGTGCGCTCGCTCGCGCGACCGTGCTGCTTCCCTCCATGCTTGGTGCTGACGAGTCTCGCGACTACCTCGTGTTGTTTCAGAACAACGCCGAATGGCGATCGCTCGGGGGCATCCCGGGGGCGATGGCGCTCATCCACACCGATGACGGAGAGATGACCCTCGCCGGCCAGGAGTCGTCGAGCGACTACCCGAAGTACGAAGAGTCGGTACTGCCCCTCGACGACGATGTCTTGGCGATCTACACCGATCACCCCGGCAAGTGGATTCAGAACGTGACCCAGGTGGCTGACTTCAGCATCTCGGCAGAACTGGCCCGCCAGATGTGGGCCCTCGAACATGATGGCGAAGAAGTCGATGGCGTGATCGCCCTCGATCCCGTGGCACTGTCGTATCTGCTCGAAGCGACCGGACCGATCGACCTTCCCACCGGAGATGTGCTCACGAGCGAGAACGCCGTGCAGTTGCTGCTCAACGACGTCTACCTTCGCTACACCGTGCCAGCCGAACAAGACGCGTTCTTCGCTCTCGCCGCCGCAAGCGTCTTCGAAGCGCTCTCAGACGGAACTTCCGACCCGGTCGAGCTGGTCGCCGCTCTCACCAAAGCGGGCAGCGAAAACCGCCTGCTGATGTGGAGCGCCGTCGAGTCGGAGCAGGCTCTGATCGCTGAAACCACTCTGGCGGGCGGCCTGCCCGTCACCGACGAGACCACCACGAGCTTCGGCGCATACGTCAACGACGGTACGGGGTCGAAGATGGACTACTACCTCGACACCGACGTTGCCGTGCAGTGGGACTCTTGCACCCTCGACGATTCGGGCACCGCCTCAGGCACGGCCACGATGACCCTCACCGTCACCAACAACGCACCAGAGAACGCAGCGGCGTTGCCGAACTACATCACCGGCGGTGGGTCATTCGGGGTTCCAGCCGGAATAGCTCGAACGGTCGGATATCTCTACCTTCCCGAGCACTTCGAATTGATGGATGCTGTCAGCACCGAAGAGAAGGGTTTCGGCGGAGCCAGCCACGACGGCCGTCGCGTGCTCTCCTTCTCCACCGATCTTGCATCGGGTGAATCGTTCACTGCCACCGTGACGGCACGCTCGACGGTGCCGACCGGAGCAGAACTCCTGGTCAGGCAGACTCCCACTATCGGCAACGCGTACTCCGAAGCAGATTTCTGCGCGTAGACTTGCGCGTGTTATGACCACGACATTCGCAACTCGCATCACCCGCCTCTCCGCGGGCGCAATGCTCGCGGCCTCGTTGACTGTCGCGGCGCCTCTGGCCGCGCAAGCCTCGACGATCTACCCTCCCGCTGAATCGTGCACCACGGCCACCGGCACAGTGCAGGCTGGCGGCGGCTTCCAGTTCGGTTGCAACGACGCCACATTCTCACCGAACGAGTCAGTCACCATCACCGTGACCGGCGAGAACGGTGCGGGCGCCACAATCGGCATGGTGCGAACCGCGGTCACCACCGCGAGCGGCCAGGTCACCTCAGACGCCTCTGGTGCACTGCCCGCCGTCACCATCACCTTGCCCACGGACGCCACCGGCATCTACAACATCGCCGCGGTTTCGGCGACGTCGGCTGGCGCGACGGCGAGCGTGACTGTTACCACCGGCACCGATGGCCTTCCCGTCACCGGGTTCGACAGCGGCACCCTCACCGGCCTGTGGATCGGCGGCGGAGCGCTCGTGCTCGCCGGCGCTGCGGTCGGCGTCACCGCTCTTGTCCGCCGTCGCCAGAGCGACGACTGACTCGCGTTCGAGCTATGCGCTCGCGGCCGTGACGACAGGTCTCGCGGGCGACTGAGCGGCGCCTGTTGTGTCGTGCACCCGTGCCGTCACCAGAATCGGCAGGTGATCGCTCAAGCCCTGGGGCAGCGTGCGCACGCGGTCGATCTCGAAACCGATCGAGGTGGCGAAGTCGTAGTGACCGCGGAAGAACTTGTAGCGGGTGTAGGTGCGTGAGTCGCTGAGGTTCAGTTCGTAGCCGTGGTCGCGAATCTTCTGACCCAGATTCTCTTTGAAGACCGGGTAGTTGTAGTCGCCCACCATAAGCGCGGGCAGACCCTCGCCCAGGTGCTGCAGTTCGGTGAGCGCCGTGCGGATCTGGTGCCGGCGCAGCGAGTTCAGCGCGGTGAGCGGGGCAGCGTGGAACGACGCGACGATCACCTCATGGCCGTGGTCGATGTCGTACAGTCTAACGCCGAGGAGACGTTCTTCGGCAGGCTTCAACACCCGGTCGTGCAGCGACTTCTTAAGCGCGAGTGCACGCACGTCGACGGCACGGAAGGTGCTCTCGCGGTAGTAGACCGCGAGCCCGAGTCTGTTTCGCTGGGTGGAATCAGCAAGCTTGAGCCCGTTGATCGTGTCTGGGATGTCGGTGGTGTCCGCCTCTTGGAGGCAGAGCACGTCGGCTTCGTGTTGCTCCACCAGGCGCGGAAGTTCTCCAGCGGCCTGGTGCTTACGCAGGTTGTACGAAATGACCTTCATGGTGGTGCCAGCATATTCCTGTCAGGTGTCGCCGCGGTGACTTATGTCCTACCTCTACGCACACTCATAGAAAACAGCGCGAACTCGACCCCGCTACTGTTCGTCGCTGCGGCGGCGGCGCGTCTGCTCGGCGCGCAGCGCGAGCAGTTCATCGTTCGGATACCCCACCGCCGTGAGCGTGAGACCGCGCGCCGCGAGCACTTTCGTCTCGGGAACCCGCTGCAGCTCATCACGGATCTCGGCAACATCTTCAACATCGAGACGCCCATCCCCCACGGCAGCGCACGCACCCACCAGGGCGCGCACCATCGAGTGGCAGAACGCGTCTGCCTTGACGTTGGCGACCAGAATGCCGTGCTCATCGCGATGCCAGTCGAACTCGAGCAGAGTACGAATCGTCGTCGCACGCTCTTTCGGTCTGCAGTACGCCGCCCAATCGTGCAGGCCGATGAGGCTGCTCGCGGCAGCATCCATCTTCTCGACATCGAGGCTCGAGCGAACGCTCGTTGTGCGCAGCCTCTCCATCGGGTTGTAACCGGCGACACGGTCAGCGATGCGGTACTCGTAGCGGCGCCACACCGCTGAAAAGCGAGCGTCGAAGCCTTCGGGCGCGAGCGAAGTGCGGCGCACCACCACGTCGGGGTAGGCACCGCCCGCACCGGTCAGCCGCGCGGCGAGCGCGCCCACGGCGTAGTCGGTGAGAGTTTCCGCATCCGTGGCGTTCTTCACTCCCCTGCCGCGCACATTGCGCAAGCGCCGTTGCTGGTCTTCGTCAAGGTCGATGTGCGCGACCTGACCGGTCGCGTGCACGCCCGCATCGGTGCGCCCGGCGACCACCAGTCGCGGCTCGCCGCCGAGAACCAACGACAGCGCCGACTCAAGCGTGCCCTGCACCGTGCGAAGCACGGGCTGCACGGCCCAGCCGCGAAAATGCGTGCCGTCGTAGGCGATGTCGAGCCGAATGCGCATCAGACAATCCTACCGAGGAGTGCTCGCTCAGAAGCGGCGGGTGAACACCTGCTCGCGCTCACGCTCGACGAAGCCGAGGCTCGAGTACAGCGAGTTGGCTCCGGTAGGGCTGGCAGTATCGACGTCGAGCTGCGCCTTCTCAAGACCCGCGTCGCGCATCGACGCCAGAGTGCTCGTCAGCACGCGCGGCGCGAGGCCCTGACCGCGGTGGTCGCGCACGACGCCGACGTATTCGATGTAGCCATAGCGCGCTCCGCGGTGCACCCAGTTCGCTTCATTGACGCTGACTAGGCAGAACGCCGCGACGCGGCCATCAACATCGGCGACCGTGCACAGATCGTGGCGGAAGTTGTCGCCGCCCGTGAGCTTGCCCCACGTCTCGCGGCTGTAAGGAACGCTGCCCCAGTGGTCACGGAAGGCGTCGTTGCGCGCGAGGCGCGCCTCGTTGTCACGGTCAGGCGTGAGGGCCTGCAACGTCACGTGCGCGTCAACGTCGAGCTGCTCGACGGGGGCTGAGAGATCACGCTCCATCACGACGAACCATCGCTCGCCGGTGAGGCCGTTCGCCTCGGCGATCTTCTCGGCGCCCGGGTTGCCCTCGTGCACGTACTGTTCGATGACGCCCTCAACCTCAACGTCGACCTCGGCCAGCACCTGCAGGGCACGCGCGTACTGCCATGCGCCGACGATGGCACCGATGCCGCGACGGCGGTACTCGGGAAGCACCGCTCCGCGCAACGAAACCTGCACCTCGACGGTGACATCCTGTTCACGCACAACCGCGCCGACGACGACAATCTGGCCGTCGGCGTTCTCGCCCACGAGCGCATCGTCGGCGCTCACGTGCGGCATATCGAACAGGTCAGCGATCGATCCGCGAGTGGTCACCCAGGTCGGGTGATCGACCTGATCGGCCGCGGCCACCACCGCGTGAATCGCGTCGATATCGCCACGATTGGGGGCTCGCCACACCGCGATTGCGTCGTGTGGGGTGACAGAAGCGGTTTCAGGCGCACTAATGCGGTCAGACAGCTGCGATGACATTACTCCAGGCTATGCCGCGGCGCCCGTTCGGTGCGAGTTCGCGGGCTATTCGAAGGTGAAGTGCGGGTTGGTCACCGTAGAATTGATCACGCCATTTGATCGCGTTTCGCGCTCCGCTGCCACCACTGAAAGCTCCATGCCTACTCACGCGCCTGCGCAATCCCCGACTCGGTTCGCCGGGCTCGATGGGCTGCGGGCGATCGCGGTGATTCTGGTGGTGGTGTACCACCTGTTTCCACCGAACGCACTGCCTGGCGGGTTCATCGGTGTCGATGTTTTCTTCGTGATCAGCGGATTCCTCATCACCAGCCTGTTGCTGCGAGAACATTCGCGCAACGGCAAAATCGCCCTCGTGCCGTTCTGGCAGCGCCGAGCGCGACGCCTGTTGCCCGCACTCGCGGTCGTGGTCACCGTCTGTTCGACCCTCGCGTGGATGGTCGGCGGCGACGTGCTCACCCGCCTCGGCGCACAGGTGCTCGGCGCTGCCACCTTCAGCTACAACTGGATATCGCTTGCCGGCGACAGCGGATACTTCGCAGCATCCACCCCCGAACTTTTCCGCAACTTCTGGTCGCTCGCCGTGGAAGAGCAGTTCTATTTGCTCTGGCCGCTCGTGCTGCCGTTGTTCTTGCTGCTGCCACGCACATGGGCGCGCGTGGGCATGGCGCTCGTGTTGGCGAGCGCATCAGCGGTGTGGATGGGCGTCGTCGTCTCGTCGGGAGCGGGCGAACTCACCCGCGCCTACTTCGGCACCGACACGCACGCATTCGGTCTGCTGATCGGGATCGCCGCCGCATTCGCCATGGCGCAGTTAAGGCACGTGGATGCTGCCTGGCCCCGCTCGACGTGGGCTTTGGGCGTGACCTCGGCGGCTGGCGTCGTGGGGCTGGCGGGCATCATCGCGCTGGCGATGATGGCACCGACGGAAGATGTCGTGACATTCCCCGGAGCACTGCTCGCGGCGAGTCTGTGCAGCGTCGCTGTGGTGATTGCTGGCTCATGGCCGCGTTCGTGGCTGGGCCCGCAGCTCGACGTCGCGCCGCTGCGGTGGATCGGTGCGCGCTCGTATGGCATTTACCTGTGGCACTGGCCGCTGCTCGTGTTGGCCGTCGCCGCGGCGCAGGGCACCGGGCTCAACGCCGGCGTGCCGCTATGGGTCAGCATCTGGGTGCTGGGCGTCACGCTGGTCGTATCGGCACTGTCTTACCGCTACATCGAGATGCCGATTCGGGTGCTCGGTTTTCGCGGGTCGTTGGCACGACTGCGCCACGCGTTCCGCACCAGTTCACGTTCGCGCATGCGGGCGCTCGGCGCCACGGCGGCGGTATTCGTCGCGCTTGGTGGCACCTCGGCGGCGATCGCAGCCGCGCCGCAGGGCTCGAGCGCTGAGGAATACGTGCAGGCCGGCGCTGCCGCGCTGAAGGCCGCAGAGGATGCTGCCGCGGAGCCGTCGGGTTCCGGTGCCACGGAGGATGACTCTGGTGGTACTGGTGGGGGTTCCGGGGCTGGGGGGCCTGGTGGCGACGGCGGGTCTGGTGGTGGTACTGGGTCTGGTGGCGACGGTGGTGCTGGGTCCGACGGCGGGGCTGGTGCTGGTGACGGTGCTGGTGACGGTGCTGGTGCTGGTGCTGGTGGTGCTGGGTCTGACGGTGGGGCTGGTGCTGGGTCTGACGGTGGGGCTGGTGCTGGGTCTGACAGTGGTGCTGGGTCTGACGGTGTCGCTGGCGACGACGACGGTAGCGACAGCGCGGACGCGACCGGCGATACGACAGGATCTGACGACGCGGGCACGAACGGTACGGAGCTCGACGCTCCTTCCGGCGACGGTGGCGACAGCGTGGCGGCGGACGGCGATGTGCCAGCGAGCGCAGCGACGCGCAACGCTGACGCCGAAAGCGCAGCGCCAGATGGGGCCGGTTCCTCCGGTGCTGATGGTGGCCCGCGGAACGACGGGACCCTCCGGAGTGCGATGGGCCCGTCTGGGTCGTCCGCGCCAGCACCGGGCCCGACGGGAGCGATGCCCGATGCGTCGGAGCGCATGGCGCAATCCGGTGTGCGGGTAGCGACAGAGACCGCGAGCTCGACGTTGGATGCTCGATCCGCTGGCGCGGCGAGCTCTGCAGTGTCGGGAGTGGCAGCATCCCCCACCACACCATCTGATCCCGCTGCGCCGGTGATCGACGGCGCAAACGTCACGGCAGTCGGCGACTCGGTCATGCTGGCGTCGGCTCCCGCACTGCTGGAGCGGTTGCCGGGCATCGACATTGACGCCGCGGTGTCGCGGTCGACGTGGGCGGGGCCGGGCATTCTGCAAAAGTTGGCCAAGCAACACGAGTTGCGCGATTACGTGGTGCTCGCGCTCGGCACCAATGGCCCCATTGATGCCGGTTCGCTCGACGAGATGCTCGATATTGCGGGGCCCGATCGCCACGTGATTCTCGTGAATGCGTTTGCTCCGCGGGACTGGATTGCGGGCGTCAACGCCGACCTCGACAAGGTCGCGAAGGATCGCCCGAACGTGCTGGTCGCCGACTGGTCCAGTGCAATTGAAAACAAGACGGCGATGTTGGCGGGCGACCAGATTCACCCCGGTGAACCCGGGGGCCGGGTTTTCGCCGACACGGTGGCCGAAGTCATCGAGCAGGTCGAGGCCGAGCGCCTCGCCCGCGTCGAGGCTCAGCGTGATTTTCAGGTGCGCATCACGACGTGGCTCGCCGGCGATACGCCTTACGTCGGCCCGGCACCTGCCCCGGTGCCGCTCTCGCGCGCCCCCCTGGGCTAGCCCGCCCGCGCTCGCCAGCGCTCGCGCGCCCTCGCGCTGGCCCTCGCGAAATCGCCGAAACGAGCATCCGTGCACGAAACAGGGCGCACCGCACCTCGTTTCGCGCACGCGCTCAGGTCTCGGCGCCCTGATCGCTGCGCGCCCGTGCACGCGTCACGCATGTGCGCGAGCACGCGGCTCGCGCACCAACCTCGAAACATGTTCTCGTGCGCGAAACAGGGCGCACCGCACCATGTTTCGCGCACAACGCCAGGTCTCGGCGCGTCAATACTGATCGGTTCGCCGAAGGCCCCGCACTCCGGAGGGAATGCGGGGCCTTCGTCAATACGGGGCCTTCGTCAACACGGGCCCGGTGTGCTGGGTCAGCTGTGCGATACGGCGCGGCGGCGCAGCCACAACACCGCAGCACCGATGCCCGCGGCGAACAGCGCCAGAACGCTGAGTGCGACCATAGGCGCAGCCTCTGAGCCTGTGACGGCAAGCGCGCCGTCGGCAACCGCAGTCACCGTAATCGGCGCCGATGCCTCAAGCCCCGACTCGCTCGTCAGCACGATCTGGTGCGCTCCCGCCACAGTGTCGGCAGGAATAGTCACCGACAACTCGATCGTCCCGCTCGCGCTCGCGGTCGCCGTCGCGAGGGTCACCGGCGTCGAGTGCAGCTCAACTGACACCGACTCGTTGACTGCGAAGCCTTCGCCCGACACTGTGAGAGAGCCACCGGCAGCGACCGTCGATGCCGAGATCGCTACCGTCGCGACACTGTCAGCACCGTCGTCCGTGCCGCCATCGGTGCCACCGTCGGTTCCGCCATCGGTGCCGCCATCAGTGCCACCATCGGTTCCGCCATCAGTGCCACCATCGGTTCCGCCATCAGTGCCACCGTCGGTTTCGTCTGCCAGACGTCCAAGCTCGAAGCGGTCGATGATCCACGGGTCCACCTCGGGAGTGCGCACGTCATAGGCGTACGAGACGACCTCGTTGGCGCCGGTGTCGAGCATCGCGAAGACGGCAAGGTCATTGCTTTGCACGAAGGGTTGCGGCGTCCCATCGTCGGTGGTGAACGGTGCAACATTCGGCACGACCGCTTCGAGACCGCCAGGGTTTCCTTGCGACAGGTAGTTTGACGCATCCCACGGCTCAGGCGGCAGTGGACGAGTGCGGCCGCTTAGCTCGTGGTAGGCGCCGTATGAGTTACCGGTGTTCGAGGTCTCCAGATAGTTCACGCCGTTCTCAGAGACGAAACGGTTCCACAGGTGCGAGTGGCCGTTGTGCACGAGGTCAACGCCGGCGCCTTCCATCAACGGACTCAGATCGTTGAGAAGCATGTTGTTTTCGGTCGGGTACTCGTAGCGCACGCCGACGACTTCGCCTGCGTCGTTCGTCTCTTCGATGCGCACCGGGTCCGCGAACTGAGGCATCACGTTATCGCCGAGTCCCTGCGGGCTCTCGTGAAGCATCACAATGCGGAACCGAGCGTCAACGTATTCGTCACTGGCAAGTTCGTCGGCGAGCCAGTCATACTGCTCCGAACCCACAGCCAACGACTCGAACACGTGCTCGCCATAGCCCTGCGCAAGGGGATCGTCGAGGCTAGCCGCGCTCTCTTGGTATCGCGAGCTCGAAGTGCGCACCTCGGGGTCTGCCTGTGCGGTCGTGCCCCGCCAGATTCGTGTCGAGTACAGCGAGATCAGGCGAATGTCGCCGAACGACACCGCGTAGTAAGTTTCGCCACCCGTGGAGTCTTCTGGAAGCGTGAACACCTCTTCATACGATGTCGTGCTGAACGAGTTGTCTTCGATCCACTGGGCTTTCACCTCGGCATCGCCAGCCGGATTGACCTCGGCGGCGACCTTGTCGTACTCAGCCTCGGCGACCGCAACCGGTACCGGAGAGTTGAAGCTGCTGCCGATACTTGTCATGCCGTCGATGCGGCCTTGCACTTCGTGGTTTCCCACGGCCGGGTACAGGGGGGCGTTCTGCACGATCTCGCCGCCGTAGTACTCCTGCACACCGTTGTTGTCGAAGCGACCGCCGTTGCCCTGCAGCGCTGCGAAGAATGCACTGCCGCGGGTGTCATCGAACCACTCGGATGCGCGGTCGGGGTGGTTCACCAGGTCGCCAGCGAGGAACACTGCGTCGATGTCGCCGATCGTCTTCGCGGCCATCTGCAAGTTGGCGGCAGTGTTCGCCATCGCCTGGTGGTCGCTGGTCAACAGCACGCGCAGATCGTCTCCGGACTGAGGGGCAGGTGCGAGGCTGAAGGTGCCAGACACCGCCATATCGGCACCGTCAACCGAGACAACGCGGTATGCCACTGTCTCACCCGGGGTCAGCCCCGTGACGTGCGCCTCGTGGCGCCACACATCGCGAGCAACGATGCCGTCCTCGGCAACCGGCGCGTCAACGAGACGCGATGAGCTGTCTTCAGCCATGCGCGAGTACGCGGCCGTTGTCGCGGCAAACACAGTCACGTTGGGGAACACGGTGCCCGTCGCTGCGGATCGCGCCTCGGCGTCAGTGAGCGCTGCGACGCCATCGCCAATCAAGGTGACGTTGGCCGTTCCGGCGTACTCCGTATTCCACACGACGTATACGTCATCTGCGCCGGGCAGTTGCAAGAAGGGGTCGCTGAGCAGCGGCAAGGTTCCGCTGCTGTCAGTGGATGCTGCCGCGGCGGCGAACGCTGTCGGAGCCGTCACCGCAGAAGCCGGCAGAAGAGGGAGCGCAAGAGTCGCGCAGACGACGACGCCAGTGGCGGCCATCGCGAAGCGCGTGCGATTTCGAGGCATTTGGGGAAACCTTCATGTCAGGCGCGCGCACGCCGTATCCGGCCGCACACACGTCGGGGGATGTCGGACTCTTACCCTCGCGAGCGCGCCCTGCGTTCAGGTGGCTCCTAGCTGAACGATAGGTTTCACCTATGTAGACACTTGCCGCGACCCCCGCTCCCCCTCAACGCGACCTCAGCTCACGTCGCCGCGAAGCGAGCGCGCGTCACGTCAAACAAGCTCACGTCACGGCGCAACAAGCTTTCGTCACGGCAAACGAACTCACGTCACGGCGAACAAGCTTTCGTGCACGAAACAAGGTGCACCACGACATGCCGCGCGCACCAGCCCTAGCCTCGCCGACAGTGAGACCGCAGCCGGCCGGGCGACACCCACCGCACCCGCACACCGACGACGCGCACAGCCGCACCGTAACGGCCAGCAGGCTTTCGCCACGTCGAAACAAGCTTTCGTGCGCGAAGCAAGGTGCACCACGACATGTCTCGCGCACCAGCCCTCGTCTCGCCGACAGTGAGACCGCAGCCGGCCGGGCGAGGCCCGCCGCACCCGCACACCGGCGTCGCGCACATCCGCCCGCGACCCGCACCCGCACCCGCACCCGCGACCCGCACCCGCGCGCGCACACCCCTACCGCTCAGAACTCGCGGGTCAACGCCTGCTCGCGTTCGGTGGCTTCGAAGCCTAGACGTTCGTACAGGGCGTTGGCGCCGGTCGGGCTGTCGGTGTCGACGTCGAGCACCGCCTTCTCGAGCCCCGCTGCCCGAATCGCGGCCAGGGTGCGCGCGATCACTCGCGGGGCAAGCCCTTTGCCACGATGGTCACGCACCACTCCAATGAGGTCGATGTACGAGTTGCTCGCACCGAGCGTCACCCAGTCTTCTTCGTTCACCGATGCCAGACAGAACGCCACAATGCGGCCGTCGGCTATCGCGAGAGTCGATAGGTCTGGCCGAATGAACGGGCCTCCGACGAACTGCATCCACCGTTCGGGCTGTGAAGGCAGACTCCCCCAGTGATCACGAAACGCGTCATTGCGTGCCAGACGCGCCTCTTCGGCACGTTCGGCACTGTATGCGACGAACTCGAAGCCGTCGCGCACCTCTAGCTCTGGAATCTCAATCGACATGTCGCGCACCATGCTCGTAAACCACCGCGCTGTCTGCAGCCCGTAGCGCTCGGCGATGACCACGGCACCACTACCCGCACCGGCATACATGTCGATCTCGCCGGGCAACGTGGTGTCGATCGACACGAGGTGCTCGAGCGCACGCGCGTGCTGCCACTTGGCGAGTGCGGCCCCGATACCCCGGCGACGCCAGTCAGGATGCACGGCCCCCGTCATATAGACCTTCACACGCTCAGATGAATCGGGATGCCGCAGGGTCGTCCCCAGCGCAATCACCGCACCATCGTCACCGAGCCCGACAACCATGTCGCGTTGGGGGTCAATCTCGGGCAGGTCGAACGAGTCGGCAATGTCTTCGCGCGGCGTTGTCCACGAGGGGTGATCCACCAGATCTGCCGCACGCTGTGCGTGGTGCATCGCGTCAATATCGTCGACGGTCGCATGCCGCCACAGCGCTACGTCGGCATGCGAGGGCAACTGCGGGCCCGGGACATCGCCGAATATCGCTCTCACACGATCCGCAAGAGATTCACCGGGCACAGGCACCTCATCCGCTTCCCCTGAAGCAGCACCCCCCGAGACAGCACCGCTCGAGACAGCACCCCCCGAGGCAGCATCCATCGACTCAGTCACAGCATCACCCTACGCGCGAGATGCGCCTGCGCTCTAGCACTCTTAACGCAAACGAGACCCGCGGCTCCCGAAGGAGCACGCGGGTCTCGCGGTGCAAGGTTGGTCGAGCAATGGATGCTGCGACCTGCCGGGCGGAACCCGGCGACCGATTACTCGGCCTTCTCCTCTGCAGGAGCTTCAACAGCGTCCTCGGCTGCAGCCTCAGCGGCTTCGCCTTCTGCCTGCGACTCGGCGCCAGCTTCGGCGGCGGTCTCGTCAGCAGCGGCCTCTTCTTCGACAACCTCTTCAGCAGGAGCCTCGTCAGCTGCCTTAGCGGCGGCCTTCTTGGCTGACTTCTTCGGGGTTACCGGCTCGAGGACGAGCTCGATGACAGCCATAGGAGCGTTGTCGCCCTTACGGTTGCCGACCTTGGTGATGCGGGTGTAGCCGCCCTCACGCTCGGCGACGAGCGGTGCGATCTCGGTGAAGAGAACGTGCACCACTTCTTTGTCACCGATGACCGACAGCACGCGACGGCGTGCGTGAAGGTCGCCGCGCTTGGCGAACGTGATCAGACGCTCAGCGTAGGGACGAAGGCGCTTGGCCTTGGTCTCAGTCGTCTTGATCGACTTGTGGGTGAAGAGCGCTGCGGCAAGGTTCGCCAGCATCAAACGCTCGTGTGCGGGGCCGCCTCCGAGGCGGGGACCCTTAGTGGGCTTAGGCATTGTCAATTACTCCAGTGTGAAGGTCGATTCGGGGTCGCGCCGGGCTTCAAGCCGGTGCGAACATCGGACACAGCTCAGACGGTGGTCTCGTCTTCGTATCCGCCGTAGAAGTGTGCACCGTCGAACCCGGGAACCGAGTCCTTCAGCGAGAGGCCGAGCGAGATGAGCTTGTCGCGCACCTCGTCAACCGACTTCTGACCGAAGTTGCGGATGTTCATGAGCTGCGTCTCCGAAAGGGCGACGAGCTCCGAAACGGTGTTGATGCCCTCGCGCTTGAGGCAGTTGTACGAACGCACCGACAGATCGAGGTCTTCGATCGGCATCGACAGTTCGTTCGAGAGAACAGCTTCGACCGGCGCGGGGCCGATCTCAATGCCCTCAGCCTCGACGTTGAGCTCGCGAGCAAGGCCGAAGAGTTCGGTCAGCGTGCGACCAGCCGACGCGACTGCGTCGCGAGGGTCGATCGATGCCTTCGACTCAACGTCAAGCACGAGCTTGTCGAAGTCAGTGCGCTCACCGGCACGAGTTGCCTCGACACGGTAGGTGACCTTGAGCACGGGCGAGTAGATCGAGTCGATCGGAATCTGACCGACCTCTGCGTACTCGTTGCGGTTCTGGGTCGCCGATACGTAGCCACGGCCACGCTCGATGGTGAGCTCAAGCTCGAACTTCGCGGTGTCGTTGAGCGTTGCGATAACGAGCTCGGGGTTGTGAACCTCGACACCCGCCGGAGCGGAGATGTCGGCGGCCGTAACCTCGCCAGCACCGGTCTTACGAAGGTAAGCGGTGATGGGCTCATCGCGCTCGCTCGACACAACGAGCTGCTTGATGTTCAAGATGATTTCGGTGACGTCTTCTTTAACACCGGGAATGGTGCTGAACTCGTGGAGAACGCCGTCGATACGAATCGACGTCACTGCTGCACCGGGAATCGATGAAAGCAGGCTGCGACGCAGTGCGTTTCCGATCGTGTAGCCGAAGCCAGGCTCCAGCGGCTCGATGATGAAGCGACTGCGGAACTCCCCGATCTTCTCCTCGGTAAGAGTGGGACGCTGTGCAATGAGCACTATGTGTTCCTTTCGATCACGTGACCGCTATATGACACGTGCGGTGAATGAGGTGTTGAGTTTTATTCTTGGGATGCTGCGGAGCACCATCCCGGTAAACCTGCTGTAGCCGAGCCCACCTCAAAAGCTGAGGGGGCCCGGCAGCAAAATTCAGACGCGGCGACGCTTCGGCGGGCGGCAGCCGTTGTGAGCCTGAGGCGTGACGTCGTTGATCGAGCCGACCTCGAGGCCTGCGGCCTGAAGCGAGCGGATCGCGGTCTCGCGGCCTGAGCCGGGTCCCTTGACGAAAACGTCGACCTTCTTGACACCGTGCTCCTGAGCCTGGCGTGCTGCCGACTCGGCAGCCATACCGGCGGCGTACGGGGTCGACTTGCGCGAGCCCTTGAAGCCCACGCCACCCGAAGATGCCCAGCTGATGACTGCGCCCGAGGGGTCGGTGATCGAAACGATCGTGTTGTTGAACGTCGACTTGATGTGGGCCTGGCCCAATGCGATGTTCTTCTTTTCCTTGCGACGCGGCTTGCGCGCTGCGGTCTTGGCCTGTGCCATGTTCGTAGTCTCCTAAATCCGTGACGCCGGCGGTGGCCTAGCGCGCCTTCTTCTTGCCGGCGACGGTGCGCTTCGGACCCTTGCGGGTACGTGCGTTCGTCTTGGTACGCTGACCGCGTACGGGGAGACCGCGACGGTGGCGGATTCCCTCGTATGAACCGATCTCGACCTTGCGGCGGATGTCGGCGGCAACCTCACGGCGAAGGTCACCCTCTACCTTGTAAGTGCCTTCGATGAAGTCACGAAGCTGAACGAGCTGCTCGTCGCTCAGGTCCTTGACACGGATGTTCTCGTCGATACCCGTAGCGGCGAGAATCTCGTCCGAGCGGGTACGGCCGACACCGTAGATGTACGTAAGGGCGATCACCACGCGCTTGTCGCGCGGGATGTCAACGCCGGCAAGACGTGCCATGCGAATCTCCTAGGAGTTGGTGGAGGTGTGGAGCAGAGTCGGTGCCCGGGCCTCCAGCCCGAGGTGTCCCCCGCTTTCGCGGGTTCTGACGCTGCCGTTTCGTGTGAAGTTGTAAAACTGTGAGTTGTGAAACTCAGCCCTGGCGCTGCTTGTGACGCGGGTTCGACTTGCAGATAACCATCACGCGGCCGTGGCGGCGGATGACCTTGCAGTGGTCACACATGGGCTTGACTGAGGGGTTGACCTTCATGGTTCTTTCCTTATCGCTGTCTTCGTGCTGCGCGCAGGCATAGCCCGGCACACAGCCGTTACTTCTCGACCGGACTAGCGGTAGCGGTAGACGATGCGACCACGGGTGAGGTCGTAGGGGCTAAGCTCCACAACCACGCGGTCTTCGGGGATGATGCGGATGTAGTTCTGCCGCATCTTGCCTGAGATCGTTGCGAGAACCTTGTGCCCGTTGCTGAGCTCAACGCGGAACATCGCGTTGGGCAGAGCTTCGGAGATCACGCCTTCGATCTCGATGACGCCGTCTTTCTTCGCCATATACTCGCTATCGCTTCAGCAGACCGGTCGGTCTGCGGTGAATGGGGGTTTTGGTGCCTCGACACGCCAATGAAGGCGCAACGCACCAAGGAGCAATCATAGGTGATATGTGCCCTCGCGGCAACTCGGGCGTGTCGCACGCCCGAGTTGCGCTCGCGCTAGTTGAACAGCGATGCCAGGTCGTCGGGTGCCGGCAGCTCGGAGTTTGAGAGCGCTACGCCGTTGACGGCGACGGTCGGGGTTCCGATGCCGGTCGATCCGGGCTGAATCGGGGTCAGCTCGGTGATCTCGCCGACGTACTTCGTGTACGTGCCGTCGTCGACGCACGAATCGATTCCGGTCACTCCCACGAGTTCTGCGAGCGACAGCATGTCAGCATCCGTGAGCCCTGTGGTTCCCTCAGCGGGCTGGTTCGCAAACATCGCCTGCATGAACGGCAGCGCCGCTTCGGAATCGGCGACCGCGACGCAGTACATTGCGTTGGCGGCGCGGGTCGAGAAGTCGGTGCCCTGCGATGCGCGGTCGAGGATCGAGATCGGGTGGATGCCCAGGGTTGCCGTGCCATCATCAACGAGCGTTTCGATCGACGGGCCATAGCTCAATTCGAACTGACCGCAGATCGGGCACATGAAGTCGACGTACGTGTCCAGACGGTTCTCTGCGTCACCCACGAGGATCGCACCGGTCTCGGTCTCGATGTTCGCGGCGACGGGCTGTTCTCCGGGCGCGCCGGCCTGGTTGTTCATGGCAACGACCAGCCATGCCAGCAGGCCAACGGCGATCAGGATGCCCACGCTGATCCAGATCGCGAACCAGTTTGTCTTTCGTGCTTTCTTGGCCACCGTTACTCCTTGTGATTGCTATGCGATCGGTTGGGGAGTGATGCCGAACGGTGCGAGACCGGCCGCTCCCCCGTCGGGCGCCGTGAGCACCCAGATGCCATCATCGTGCAGCGCGATGCTGTGTTCCCAGTGAGCACCGGCTGTGCCGTCGACCGTCGAAACGGTCCAGTCGTCATCTTCGATGAGCGTCTCTTGATCACCGATGACGACCATCGGCTCGATCGCGAGCACCAGACCGGGGCGAACCTCGGCGCCCGGGTCGCTCACGCGATAGTTGAACACCGACGGCGACTCGTGCATCTTGCGGCCAATGCCGTGACCGACATAGTCGCGCAGAATGCCGTACCCTCCTTCGGGCGCGTTCGCTTCGATGTAGTCCTGAATGGCGGCGCCGATGTCGGCGATATAGCCCGCAGACGCCATGGCGGCAATGCCGGCCCAGAGTGACCCCTGAGTCACATCAGAGAGCAGTTGGCGCTCAGCGACGACCTCGGGCCGTGCCGCATCGGGAATCACGATCGAGAATGCCGAGTCGCCATTCCAGCCTTTGAATTCGGCGCCAGCGTCGACCGACAGAATGTCGCCGGGCTCAAGCACGCGGTCACCGGGAATGCCGTGAACAACCTGCTCGTTCACCGAGGCGCAGATTGAGTGGCGGTAGCCGCGCACCATCTGGAAGTTCGACTTCGCCCCACGCCCAGTGATGATGGCGGATGCTGCCGCATCCAATTCAAGAGTTGTCACCCCGGGAGCAGCCAACGATCGCGCGGCGGCGAGAGCAGCCGCGGTGATCAGGCCCGGTTCCACCATCGCCCGCATCTGCGCGGGGGTCTTGTAGATGGATCGTCGAAACGCCACTGAAAATCAGACGCCAGCGGTGCGCGTGAGACCGCGCGCTTCGAGAGCAGCAATGATGCGCGCCGCGATCTCGTCAAGCGAGCCCACACCATCGATCGAGTCAACGATGCCCCGGGCGTGGTAGACGCCGAGGATTGGCGCGGTTTCGCGCTCGTAGATGGCGAGTCGGTTCGCGATGACCTCTTCGGTGTCGTCGGTACGACCCTGCTCCTGTGCGCGCAGCGTCAGCCGAGCGATGCTCTCTTCGCGGGGCACACTCAGCTCGATCACGGCGTCAAGCGACTCGTCACGACCCTCGAGAAACTCGTCGAGGTGTGCGACCTGGCCGACGTTGCGAGGGTAACCGTCGAGCAAGAAGCCGCCCGAAGCATCCGTCTGCGAAAGACGATCGCGAACGACCGCGCTGGTGACCTCGTCGGGAACCAGGTCACCGGCCTCGATGATCGACTTGACCTGCTGGCCCAGTTCGGAATCGCCCGAAACCGCGGCGCGGAACATGTCGCCGGTCGAGATAGCGGGAACACCGAACGCTTCGGCGATGCGCACACCCTGCGTGCCCTTGCCAGAGCCCTGTGGGCCAACGATCAGAAGACGGGTCATCGGAGCAGCCCTTCGTAGTGGCGTTGCTGGAGTTGAGCGTCGATCTGCTTCACGGTCTCAAGACCGACACCGACGATGATGAGGATCGATGCGCCACCGAACGGGAAGTTCTGGTTGGCACCCACCGTCACGAGTGCGATGAGCGGGATGAGCGCGATCAGACCGAGGTAGATCGAGCCCGGGAGCGTGATGCGGGTAAGCACGTAGTCGAGGTACTCGGCGGTCGGTCGACCGGCTCGGATGCCGGGAATGAACCCCCCGTACTTCTTCATGTTGTCTGCAACCTCGACCGGGTTGAACGTGATGGCGACGTAGAAGTACGTGAAGCCCACGATCAAGAAGAAGTACAGCGCCATGTAGAACGGGTGGTCTCCCGTGACGAGGTAAAGCTGGATCCATGCGACCCACGCCGGCACTTCTTCGCCAGCCTGCGGCTGGTTGAACTGCGCGATGAGAGCGGGGATGTACAACAGCGACGAGGCGAAGATGACGGGCACCACACCGGCCATGTTGACCTTGATCGGAATGTACGTGTTGGTGCCGCCATAGGTGCGGCGGCCAACCATGCGCTTGGCATACTGCACCGGAACACGACGCTGCGACTGTTCAACGAACACGACCAGCGCGATCACCACGACACCGACGGCCAGCACGAGGAGGAAGACCTCGAAGCCGCGCGTCTGCCAGATGGCCCAGAGCGACGACGGGAACGACGCAGCAATCGAGGTGAAGATCAACAGCGACATGCCGTTGCCGATACCGCGCTCGGTGACGAGCTCGGCGAACCACATGATGAGGCCGGTGCCGGCGGTCAGCGTGATGATCATGAGCAGCTGTGCCCACCACACGTCATTGGTGAGAAGCTGCTCGCACTCGGGAATGCCGGTGACACCGAACAGCTGTCCGCTGCGGGCTACCGTGACCAGCGTCGTCGACTGCAGCAGCGCGAGAGCGATCGTCAGGTAGCGGGTGTACTGGGTGAGCTTGGCCTGACCCGCCTGCCCCTCCTTGTGGAGGGTCTCAAAGTGCGGGATGACCACGCGAAGAAGCTGCGTGATAATCGTCGCCGTAATGTACGGCATGACACCGAGGGCGAAGATCGACAGCTGCAGCAGCGCGCCACCTGAGAAGAGGTTGACGAGCGAGAGCAGTCCGTCTGTACCTGCCGACTGATCGAGGCAAGACTGCACGTTCGGAAAGTCCACGAACGGTGCTGGCACGTGTGCGCCGAGACGGTACAAGGCGATAATCGCCAACGTAAAACCGATCTTCCGACGTAGATCGGGTGTGCGGAAGACCCGCGCAATGGCGCTGAACAAAAGGATTCCTCCAAGAAGGGATGCCGGTCGCGCAAACGACGACCAGCATTCAGGGTAACCCAATGGGGGCCGGAGCATTGCTCCGGCCCCCATTGTGAGTGCTACTTGACGGTACCGCCAGCGGCGACGATCTTCTGCTCGGCAGAACCCGAGACCTTGTCGACCGACACTTCCAGCTTCACCGAGATGTCGCCGGTGCCAAGCACCTTGACCTTCTCGTTTTTGCGAACCGCACCCTTGGCGACCAGGTCGCTGATGGTGACAGAGCCACCACTCGGGTAGAGCTCCGCCAGCTTTTCCAGGTTTACAACCTGGTACTCGACGCGGAACGGGTTCTTGAAGCCGCGGAGCTTCGGGGTGCGCATGTGCAGAGGCATCTGCCCACCCTCGAAGCCTGCCTTGACCTGGTAACGAGCCTTCTGACCCTTGGTACCACGGCCTGCCGTCTTGCCCTTCGAGCCCTCACCGCGGCCGACACGGGTCTTCGCCGTGTTCGAGCCCGGTACGGGACGCAGGTGGTGAACCTTCAGCACACCGGGGCGCGATGCCGGAGCATCTGCCTTCGGAGCAGCCTTCTTCTTCGCGGGAGCCTTCTTAGCAGCCGCTGCCGGAGCAGCGTCAGCCTTTGCAGGCGCCTTCTTCGCGGGAGCCTTCTTAGCAGGAGCCTTCTTAGCCTCTGCCTCGACGGCTTCGTTCTTCTCAGCCTTGTCAGCCATTAGTCGATCTCCTCAACCTTGACGAGGTGCGCGACGGTGTTGACGTAACCGCGCGTCTGCGCGTCGTCGGGACGAACGACGGAGTCGTTGATCCGCTTCAAACCGAGCGAACGCAGCGTGTCACGCTGGTTCTGCTTCTCGCTTACCTTGGACTTGATCTGTGTGACCTTGAGACGCGCGGCCATCAGGCACCTACCTTCGCAGCGGCCGCGGCGTCAGCCTCGGCACGGACGAGACGCGCAGGAGCGACCTGGTCGAACTCAAGGCCACGACGAGCGGCAACCGCACGAGGCTCCTCAAGCTGCTTCAGGGCCGCGACCGTCGCGTGGACGATGTTGATCGTGTTCGATGAACCGAGCGACTTCGACAGCACGTCGTGAATACCAGCGCACTCAAGCACGGCACGCACGGGACCACCGGCGATAACACCGGTACCACCCGACGCGGGGCGCAAGAGCACCACACCGGCAGCTGCTTCACCCTGGACGGGGTGAGGAATGGTCACACCGACGCGGGGAACGCGGAAGAAGTTGCGCTTGGCCTCTTCAACACCCTTGGCAATTGCCAGGGGAACTTCGCGTGCCTTGCCGTAACCAACGCCGACGAGACCGTTACCGTCACCGACGACGACGAGTGCGGTGAAGCTGAAGCGACGACCACCCTTGACGACCTTCGACACACGGTTGATCGTGACGACACGCTCCAGGAACTGGCTCTTGTCGTCGCGACCGCCACGGTCACGCTGGTTCTGGTTGCGCTCACGGCCACCGCGACGCGGCTCGCGCTCACGCTCGGCCGGTGCCTCGGCAACAGCCGTGGCCTCAGCGGCGGCGGGTGCTTCAGCGGCGGCAGTTTTTTCCTGCTCGGTCACTTCGGACTCCACCTTGTTGTTGTTCGTTGCTTCGCTCACAGGTTCAGACCTCCCTCGCGGGCGCCGTCGGCGATTGCCGCGACACGTCCCGCGTAGCGGTTGCCACCGCGGTCGAAAACGGCGTCAGAGACGCCAGCAGCCTTGGCACGCTCGGCGACGAGTTCGCCAACCTTGCGAGCCTTGGCGGTCTTGTCGCCCTCGAAATCACGAAGATCGGCTTCGAGCGTCGACGCCGAGGCCACGGTGTGACCCTGGCTGTCGTCTACGAGCTGCACGAATACGTGACGCGATGAACGGTTTACGACCAGGCGGGGACGCACGGCGGTGCCGACGACCTTCTTGCGAAGGCGGGCGTGGCGACGCGAACGTGCGACTGACTTCGACTTCACAGCCATGATTACTTACCAGCCTTTCCGGCCTTGCGCCGGACAACTTCGCCGGCGTAGCGCACACCCTTGCCCTTGTAGGGCTCAGGCTTGCGGATCTTACGGATGTTGGCAGCTGCCTCACCGACGGCCTGCTTGTCGATGCCGCTCACGGTGAGCTTGTTGTTGCCTTCGACCGTGAGGGTGATGCCTGCGGGCGGCTCGATCAGCACGGGGTGCGAGAAGCCAAGAGCGAACTCAACCGAGCTGCCCTTCTGAGCAACACGGTAACCCGTACCAACAACCTCGAGGCCCTTGGTGTAACCCTGGGTGACGCCGATGATGTTGTTGTTGATGAGCGTGCGGGTCAAGCCGTGCAGCGAACGCGATTCGCGCTCGTCATCGGGGCGAGAGACAACGATCTGTCCCTCTTCGAGCTTGACACGGATGGGGTTCGAAACGGTGAGACTCAGCTCACCCTTCGGGCCCTTTACTACGACATCCTGGCCTTCGACCTCGATGGTCACGCCGGCGGGAATGTCGATGGGAAGACGTCCAATACGCGACATATTAGGTCACCAAACGTAGGCGAGGACTTCCCCACCTACACCTTTCTGCTCGGCCTGACGGTCAGTGAGAAGACCGGAGGAGGTGGAAAGGATGGCGACGCCGAGGCCACCGAGAACCGTGGGGATCTCGTTCGACTTCGCGTATACACGGAGGCCGGGCTTGGAGACGCGCTTGATGCCGGCAATCGACCGCTCGCGGTTCGGACCGTACTTGAGCGTCAGCGTGAGAGTCTGGCCGACGCGTGCGTCACTGGTCTCCCAGCTACCGATGTAGCCCTCGCGCTCGAGGATTTCTGCAATGTGAGTCTTGAGCTTGGAGCTCGGCAACGACACAGATTCGTGGTGCGCCGAGTTCGCGTTGCGCAGACGGGTCAGCATATCTGCGACCGGGTCTGTCATTGTCATGTGGATTGTTTCCTTTGTTCACCAGGTTTCGCCGCCTGTTTCGCAGACGTCGACCTGTGGTGGGGTGGTCCCTCACCGCGCCTGAACGCGGTGAGGGACCGGGGTATGACTAGGCCTGTGCGTCCTCGGAGCGGAACGGGAAGCCGAGGTGACGCAGAAGTGCGCGGCCCTCGTCATCCGTCTTCGCCGACGTCACGATCGTGATGTCGAATCCGCGGACACGGTCGATCTTGTCCTGGTCGATCTCGTGGAACACTGACTGCTCCTGAAGACCGAAGGTGTAGTTTCCGGTGCCGTCGAACTGCTTGCCCGAGAGGCCGCGGAAGTCGCGGATACGGGGCAGAGCGAGGTTGACGAGACGGTCAACGAATTCCCACGCACGGTCACCACGGAGGGTGACGTGTGCGCCGATGGCCTGACCTTCACGCAGCTTGAACTGTGCGATGGACTTGCGAGCCTTCGTGACAACCGGCTTCTGACCGGTGATCTTGGTGAGGTCTTCGACCGCACCATCGATCACCTTGGAGTCGCGAGCTGCCTCGCCGACGCCGGTGTTAACGACTACCTTGACCAGGCCAGGAATCTGCATGACGTTCGTGTAACCGAACTCTTCCTGCATTGCCTGCTGAATCTCGGACTTGTACTTCTGCTTCAGGCGCGGCTGGATCTTGCCAGCCGGCGCGGCAGCGGTGGTGGTCATCAGAGGTCCTTACCTGACGTCTTTGCGTAGCGAACCCGAACGGTGCGCTTTACGCCGTCCTTCGTCTGCTCCTCGACGCGGTGGCCGACGCGGGTCGGCTTCTTGGTCGAGGGGTCTACGACTGCGACGTTGGAAATGTGGATCGGGGCTTCCATCGTTTCGATGCCGCCCGTCTTGGTGCCTCGCTGGGACTGGCCCACGCGGTTGTGCTTGGTGACGTAGTTGACGCCCTCCACAATCACGCGGTTCTGGTCGATCAAGACATCCAGGACTTTGCCCTGCTTGCCTCGGTCGCCGCCCTTGTCCTGCTTCTTACCGGTGATGACCTGAACCAGGTCGCCCTTTTTGATGTTCGCCATGATCAAATGACCTCCGGGGCGAGCGAGACGATCTTCATGAACTTCTTGTCACGAAGCTCGCGACCGACCGGTCCGAAGATGCGGGTGCCGCGAGGCTCCCCGTCGGTCTTCAGGATGACGGCGGCGTTCTCGTCGAACTTGATATAGGAGCCGTCGGGACGACGGGTCTCTTTAACGGTACGGACGACAACCGCCTTCACGACGTCGCCCTTCTTGACGTTTCCGCCCGGAATTGCGTCCTTGACCGTTGCGACGATGATGTCTCCAATGCCGGCGTACCGACGCTGCGAGCCACCAAGCACACGGATCGTGAGCAAGACCTTGGCGCCGGTGTTATCGGCAACCTTGATGCGGGATTCCTGCTGAATCACTTGTTACTCCTTGGGTTCCAAGTAAGCCGAGGGCCTACTTGGCCTTCTCGAGGATCTCGACCAGACGCCAGCGCTTCGTGGCGCTGAGCGGACGGGTCTCGTTGATCAGGACGAGGTCACCGATGCCGGCCGAGTTGGCCTCATCGTGAACCTTGACCTTCGAGGTGCGGCGGATGACCTTGCCGTAAAGCGGGTGCTTCACGCGGTCTTCGACCTCAACAACGATGGTCTTGTCCATCTTGTCGCTGGTGACGAAACCACGACGCGACTTGCGGTAGCCACGAGCTGCAGCATCGCGCACGTCGTGCTCGCTGCTCTCGTGACCTGCCGCAACGACCGTGGGGGTCTCGACCTCGGCTGCCTTAGCAGCGGCAGGCTTCTTGGCCGCAGCCTTCTTGGCAGGGGCCTTTTTCTCAGTGGTCTCAGCCATTACTCGGCCTCTTCCTTCACGGCCTTGTCAGCGGCATCCGCCTTCTTGGCCTTCGTCTTCTTCGCCTTCGTCGCAACCTCAACAGGAGCGGGCGTGGCACGAATGCCAAGCTCGCGCTCGTGGATCACGGTGTAGAGCCGCGCGATGTCGCGCTTGACCGCACGAATGCGACCGTGGCTCTCGAGCTGGCCGGTGGCCGACTGGAAGCGCAGGTTGAACAGCTCTTCCTTGGCCTTGCGCAGCTCCTCAACGAGGCGCTGGTCTTCGAACGTATCGAGCTCGCTCGGTGCGAGCGTCTTGGTGCCGATCGCCATTACGCGTCGCCCTCCTCGCGCTTGATGATGCGTGCCTTAAGGGGCAGCTTGTGAATTGCACGGGTCAGAGCCTCGCGAGCGAGTGTCTCATCGACGCCAGCGACCTCGAAGAGAACGCGACCCGGCTTGACGTTTGCGACCCACCATTCCGGCGAACCCTTACCGGAACCCATGCGGGTTTCAGCAGGCTTCTTGGTAAGCGGACGGTCGGGGTAGATGTTGATCCACACCTTTCCACCACGCTTGATGTGACGCGTCATCGCGATACGAGCGGACTCGATCTGACGGTTGGTCACGTATGCCGGGGTGAGGGCCTGGATACCGTACTCACCAAAGCTGACCTTGGTGCCACCAGATGCCTGGCCGGAACGGCCGGGGTGGTGCTGCTTGCGGTACTTGACCTTACGGGGAATAAGCATCAGGCTGACGCTCCTTCTGCGACGGGGGCCTCGGTGCGAGGGGCGCGACGACGGTCGCCACCGCGGTCATCGCGACCACGGGGTGCCTTCGGAGCGTTTGCCTGCTCGCGAGCGAGTTCCTTGTTGGTGAGGTCGCCCTTGTAGATCCAAACCTTCACGCCAATGCGGCCGAAGGTGGTCTTTGCCTCGTAGAAGCCGTAGTCGATGTTCGCACGAAGCGTGTGCAGGGGCACACGGCCTTCGCGGTAGAACTCCGAACGGCTCATCTCGGCGCCGCCGAGGCGGCCGGAGACCTGAATACGAATACCCTTGGCGCCAGCGCGCTGAGCGCCCTGCAGGCCCTTGCGCATTGCGCGACGGAAGGCGACACGAGCAGAAAGCTGCTCGGCGATTCCCTGTGCAACGAGCTGTGCGTCAGCCTCGGGGTTCTTCACCTCGAGGATGTTCAGCTGGATCTGCTTGCCCGAGAGCTTCTCGAGGTCAGCGCGGATGCGCTCAGCCTCGGCGCCACGGCGACCGATCACGATGCCCGGGCGGGCGGTGTGAATGTCGACGCGAACGCGGTCACGGGTGCGCTCGATTTCGATGTTGCTGACGCCGGCTCGGTCGAGCTGGGTCTGCAGCAGCTTGCGGATCTTGATGTCCTCAGCTACGTAGTCTGCGTAACGCTGACCCGGCTTCGTCGAGTCCGAGAACCAACGCGACACGTGGTCGGTGGTGATTCCCAGGCGGAAGCCGTACGGGTTTACCTTCTGGCCCATTACTTGCTCGCCTTCTTGGTCTGGACGGGGGCTGCTTCAGCAACCTCGGGGGTCGAAAGCACAACCGTGATGTGGCTGGTGCGCTTCTTGATCTGGAAGGCGCGACCCTGTGCACGGGGGCGGAAACGCTTGAGCGTCGTGCCCTCGTCTACGTATGCGTTAGCAATGTAGAGGTCTGCCTCAGCGAGGTACTCGCCGTCCTTGTCTGCCTTGACGCGAGCGTTCGCGATAGCAGCTTCGACCAGCTTGTAAATCGGCTCACTCGCGGACTGGGGAGCGAACTTCAGGATGGCCAAGGCCTCCTGAGCCTGCTTGCCCTTTACGAGCGCAACGACACGACGAGCCTTCTGAGGGGTCACGCGGATGTGTCGCACGCGTGCGATGGACTCCACCATTTCTCTCTCCTCTATCGTCCCCGCGTTAGCGGCGACGGCCCTTCTTGTCGTCCTTCACGTGGCCGCGGAAGGTGCGGGTGGGCGCGAATTCGCCCAGTTTGTGGCCGACCATGGTCTCGGATACAAACACGGGGATGTGCTTGCGGCCGTCGTGCACGGCGATCGTGTGACCCAGCATTGCGGGGACGATCATCGAGCGGCGTGACCAGGTCTTGATGACGTTCTTCGAACCGGATTCGTTCTGCGAGACAACCTTGCGAAGCAGGTGCTCGTCGACGAAGGGGCCCTTCTTAAGACTGCGTGGCATCTTCCTCTACTCCTACTTGCGCTTCTTGCCGGCGTTGCGACGGCGAACAATGTACTTGTCGCTTTCCTTGTTCGCGTGGCGGGTACGGCCTTCGGCCTGGCCCCACGGCGTAACAGGGTGACGACCACCGGAGGTCTTACCCTCACCACCACCGTGCGGGTGGTCGACGGGGTTCATTGCAACACCACGAACGGTCGGGCGGATGCCCTTCCAGCGGTTACGACCGGCCTTGCCCCAGTTGATGTTCGACTGCTCGGCGTTGCCGACCTCGCCGATCGTCGCGCGGCAGCGTGCATCAACGTTGCGAATCTCGCCCGAGGGGAGACGCAGCTGAGCGTAGGGGCCCTCTTTCGCCACGAGGCGAACCGAGGTGCCAGCCGAACGAGCCATCTTGGCACCGCCGCCGGGGCGGAGTTCGATCGCGTGGATCACGGTACCGGTGGGGATGTTGCGCAGCGGCAGGTTGTTGCCGGGCTTGATGTCAGCGCCAGCGCCCGACTCAACGATGTCGCCCTGAGCCAGCTTGTTCGGCGCGATGATGTATCGCTTCTCGCCGTCGAAGTAGTGCAGGAGCGCGATGCGTGCGGTGCGGTTGGGGTCGTACTCAATGTGAGCGACCTTGGCGTTGACGCCGTCTTTGTCGTTGCGACGGAAGTCGATCACGCGGTACTGGCGCTTGTGGCCACCACCAATGTGACGGGTCGTGATGCGACCCTGGTTGTTGCGACCACCGGTCTTTGACAGCGGGCGGAGGAGCGACTTCTCAGGCGTCGATCGTGTGATCTCGGCGAAGTCGGCCACCGACGAGCCGCGGCGACCCGGGGTCGTGGGCTTGTACTTGCGAATAGCCATATCTCTAGTCCTCTATTCCGACCGTCAGCCGACAGCCGTGAAGATGTCAATGGTGCCCGACTTCAGGGTCACGATGGCGCGCTTGGTGTCCTTGCGCTTTCCCGTGCCGAAGCGGGTGCGACGGGCCTTGCCGACGCGGTTGAGCGTGTTAACCGCTGCAACCTTGACGTCGAAGATCTTCTCGATAGCGAGCTTGATCTCAGTCTTGGAGGCACGTGGGTCCACGAGGAACGTGTACTTGCCTTCGTCGATGAGACCGTAGCTCTTCTCTGAAACGACCGGCTTCAGGATGATGTCGCGTGGGTCTTTGTTCACGGCGGTCATGCCGAGACCTCCTCGGAAGCGCCAGCCTTCGAAGCAACGAATGCGTCGTAAGCGGCCTTGGTGAAGACGATGTCGTCTGAGACGAGCACGTCGTATGCGTTGAGCTGGTCAGACGTCAGCACGTGCACGTACGCAAGGTTGCGCACGCTCTTCACGGTCAGCTCGTCTGCGCGGTCGATGACCACCAGCACGTTCTTGACAGCACCGAAGCCGGTAAGCACGGTTGCGGCGGCCTTGGTCGACGGCGCACCGTCGATCTCGAAGGAGTCAACGATGTGCAGGCGTCCACCACGAGCACGGTCGCTGATTGCACCCAGAAGGGCAGCAGCGATCATCTTCTTGGGGGTGCGCTGCGAGTAGTTGCGCGGCTTCGGGCCGTGGACAATGCCACCACCGGTCATGTGAGGCGCACGGATCGAGCCCTGACGGGCGTTACCGGTTCCCTTCTGCTTGAAGGGCTTGCGACCTGCACCCGAGACCTCACCGCGACGCTTGGTCGAGTGGGTTCCCTGGCGAGCTGCCGCGAGCTGCGCGACAACGACCTGGTGGATCAGCGGAATGTTCGTCTTGACGTCGAAGACTTCGGCGGGCAGCTCAACCGAGCCAACCTTCTTGCCATCTGCCTTCAGCACGTCGAGCGCGAGAGTCGAGTCAGTCATGTGCTCAAGCCCCCTTCACTGCGTTGCGGACGTAAACGATGCGGCCACGAGCGCCGGGGACGGCGCCCTTGACGAGCAGCAGACCCTTCTCGACGTCGATGCCGTGCACCTTGAGGTTCATAACGGTCACGCGCTCGCCACCCATACGGCCGGCCATGCGCATGCCCTTGAAAACGCGGCTCGGGGTCGACGATGCGCCGATCGAGCCAGGCTTGCGGTGGTTGCGGTGAGCACCGTGCGAGGCGCCCATGCCCTTGAAGTTGTGACGCTTCATAACACCCGCGGTGCCCTTACCCTTGCTGGTGCCGACAACGTCGACCAGCTGGCCGGCCTCGAACACACCGTCAACGGTGAGCTCCTGGCCGAGGGTGTAGTCGCCGGCATCCGCGGTGCGGATCTCGGTGACGTGGCGACGCGGGGTCACGCCTGCAGCCTCAAAGTGAGCCGTCAGGGGCTTGTTGACCTTGCGGGGATCGATCTGGCCGTACGCGATCTGAACAGCCTTGTAGCCGTCCTTCTCGGGCGTGCGAACCTGAGTGACCACGTTGGGGGCCACTTCGATCACAGTCACGGGGATGAGCTTGCCGCTCTCGTCCCAAACCTGAGTCATGCCGAGCTTGGTGCCGAGCAGACCCTTGGAAGTCTTGTTGTTGATGTCAGCCATGTCGAACCTCAGAGCTTGATCTCGATGTTGACGTCTGCCGGCAGGTCGAGACGCATAAGCGAGTCGACAGCCTTGGGCGTCGGGTCGATGATGTCGATCAGGCGCTTGTGGGTGCGCATTTCGAAGTGCTCGCGGCTGTCCTTGTACTTGTGGGGCGACCGGATAACGCACACGACGTTCTTCTCGGTCGGCAGCGGCACGGGGCCTACTACCGTCGCGCCCGCACGGGTCACGGTGTCGACGATCTTGCGCGCCGATGAATCAAGACCGGCGTGGTCGTACGACTTCAGGCGAATGCGGATTTTCTGTCCCGCCATTGTCTGTCTCTCTCTCTAACGCGTCTTACCTACCCGGGGTGCCGGGGGCATTGGACGCCCGGTGACGCTGTTGCGCCATGGGCACTTCCACCAGTTCTCACTGGTTTTGCTGCACCACTGTTCTCATGTCAATCCGGATGCCTCAGCATCCGGAACCAAAGTCTGCGCACGCGAACGCGCTGCCCATTTCTGGGTGGGTTTTGGTTTGGATGTTCTAACTACCCGCGGCCTAGGACCCTGCACCTTCTAAGAAGTTGACGCCGCCTATGCACTGCCCTGGTAGTGATCCGGGCGCACACCTAAAAGGGGCGCCGGAATGTGGAACCTCAGTAGTCTACGTGCAGCCCGGGCGTGTCGCAAACTCGGGCGTGTCTAATTCTTGGTTTGTTGGGCGTGTTCTCAGACACGCCGAGCCAGAACGCAGCGAATGGCCTGGGGCTCTCGCCCCAAGCCATTCTCTGCCGTGTGTTTATGGGCTAGATCACTCCGACATGCGCTGGCGACGCGCGACGATGTAGATCCCGAGCCCAGCGAGCATCAAGAGCGCTGCACCCCACGCGACGAAAGCCGACAGTCCCATGGCACCAGTGACGGGCAGTGGCGGAATGGTCGGATTCTCGAGAACCAGGTTCAATACTGTGTCTGGCTCAATAGTGATCGTCGATCCGTTGGCGAGCACCGTTCCGTTTTCGAGCACCAACACGGGGTTGCCCCATCCCGCACCGGAGACCAGGTTGCCCACGGGCTTGACCTCGGTGATGGTGACGACCGTTCCTTCAGGGATCGGCTCGGATGAGACGAACTCGTCTGCCTTGAGCGTCAGTTCGCCAGACGATTCCTGCCCCTCGTAGCTGTATCCCACGATGAAGGAGGGATCACCAGTGACGAGGGATGAGCCTGCGCCAGTGATCTTCTTGGTCAGCATGAACTGTCCGGTTTCTTCTCCTGTGCCCCCTACGTCGAGCGGTGTCGTCGGGTTCGTGAGCAAGACATCGAGCATCGTGTCGGTCGAATCGATCACGAACGAGGCCGCCACATCGCCTTCGCCCGGCACTACGCCGAGGCCCGAGAATACTGGCTGACCCCAGCCGACTCCGGTGATGGGCTCGGGAGCGATCTCTCGGATCCAGACGTCACTTCCCAGGCGAAGATCGCTCGGGCCATCAACTGTCGGTGCAGCCTTGGTCATCGCCGGAAGCGCTGTCCAGGTTTCACCATCGTCAAGCGAGTACTCCGCGACGAACTCGAAGTCGTCGGGAACGCGCTCGTCAGCGTCTCCTGAGACGCTCTTCGTCAGGGTGAAGCCACCCAGCAACTCTGAGAACTCGTTCTCAAGCTGTAGCTGCGCGCTCACATCGCCCTCGGTGATCGTCAACGTGGCAGTGCGCCCGTCTTCGCTGACCGCATATCCCGCGCCCGCAAGCCACGAGTAGCCGTCCCACTGCACATATCCCGGCAAGCCGTCGACGTCTGCTTCCGTCAAGGTGACAACGGTGCCCACCGGGAACGTGGTGTCGGGTGTGGCCGACCACCCACCGTTGATGTCGAGGGTGAGCTCGCCGTCGACGCCGTTGGAAGCGGTGTAGGGAACGGTGAAGGCGAGACCCGACAGTGCCGGATCGGTCAGTTCGAAGTCACCTTCGACGACCTTCGTCACATCAAACGTTCCGGTCAACTCGTCGAACGAGTTCTGCACCGAGAGCCGAACCGGATCGCCGTCTGAGATGACGATCGTCGCGGTGAGGCCGTCTTCTGACACCGAGATGCCGTCGCCAGCGATCCAGGTGTATCCCGTCCACTCAACGCTCGGCGGCAGGTCAGCCGGCGGCGTCTCGGTGAGCGTCACCTCGACACCGCGCGGAAGATCAGGACCAGCTGCAGACCAGCCGTTGCTCGAGTTCATCTCGAGTGATCCCGACGCGCCATTGCTCGCGGTGTACTCCACCTCGAAGGTCAGCCCTGAGAGCTCGGGACTGGTCAGCTCAAAGTCGCCGTCCACGAGCTTCTGCACCGCGAACGAACCGGTGAGCTCAGAAAAGCTGTTCTCCAGCTGCAGTTGCACAGTGGTGTCGTCACCGATCGTGATCGTGGCCGTCGAGCCATCCTCACTCACGGTGACACCCTCTGCGTCCAGCCAGGTGTAGCCATCCCATTGCACGTTCGGAGCGAGCGTGTCTTGATCGACCGCAACCTCGGTGAGCGCAACGGTAGTGCCGGTCGGCAGCGCCGGGCCAGTTGCCGCCCACTCCCCCGCAGCGTTGAGGTAGAGAACCCCTGTTTGATCATTGGATGCTGAGTAGTTCACCTCGAACGTCAGGTCTTTCAGCTCATCACTGTTGAGCTCGAACGGCCCGTCAACGACCTTCTCAACCGCGAAGTCACCGAACAGTTCGGTGAACGAGTTGGTCACCAACAGTGCCGCCGGGTCGCCCTCGCTCACCGTGAGCGTGGCCGTCTGACCATCGCCCGAAACGGTGATGCCGGGGCCCTCAGCCCACTCGTAGTCATCGAAGCGAACGTTGGGGTCAAGTCCCGTCACCTCAGCTTCGGTGAGGGTGATCTGAGTGCCAACGGGGAACGGCAACTCGCCGGGACCACCCGTCCACGCACCAGCCTGGTTGAGCTCGATCGCTCCTGACCTGTCGCCGCCCGACCAGTTCACGGTGAACGTGAGTTCTGCCATCTCGGGGTCGGTGAGTTCGAAGCCCTCCACCGCTTTGGTGACGGTGAACGTACCGTTTGACGCTAGGGCAGGGTTGTTCAACAAGACGGCGATCTCTTGGTCTTTCTCGGCGATCGTGAACGAAGCCGTGGCGCCCTGCTCGGCGTCATCCACCGTGAAGACGGGGTCTTGCCAGGCGTAGTCGATGCCGTCGCCCGGGGCAACCTCGCGCAGCAGAACGTTGGTGCCCACCAGCAGATCCGGACCAGCGACGGTCAGGCTCGACATGGTGATCGGGTCAAGTGGAATCCACGTTGCGCCTTCGTCGGTGCTGTATTCGACGACGAAGCTCGCGTCTTCTGGCACTCGATCTGCGCCATCACCGGTGAGCTCTTTGGTCACGTCGAACGAACCGAAGATCTGCGTGGCGGTGTTCTCAACGGCAACGGAAACCAGCGTGGTGCCGTCGATCGTGAAGCTCACGGGCTGTTCGGCTTCTTCGTCACCGAGCGACCACGTCTGTTCACCCCACTCGATACCAGCGATCTCGGGAAACCCGATCTCTGTGATCGACACGACAGTGCCGAACGGCAGATTTGCGATGACCTCTGATGCTTCGAAGATTGTGGCGGTGAGCTGCTGAGCATCACCGTCGCCGAGCGTGTATTCGAATGTGAACTCGGCGTCGTCGGGAACCATGTCTGCCCCGGTGCCCGTCACGGTCTTCTCGACCTGGAACTGGCCGAAGAGCTGGGTCGCGGTATTCGCTACCGAGAACTCGACGGTGGTCTCTGACTCAATGGTGAAGCTCACTTGCCCGTCAGCATCGGGAGTCTGCGAAGCGCCGTTGATCGTCCAGGTTGGCGTTCCCCATTCCACCCCCGCGATTTCAGGCAACTCTGCTTCGCCGACAGTCACGACTGTGCCGAAGGGCAATTCGCCCACGAGGGCGGATGTCTCACCCGCGGTCAGCTTCAGCGTGACGGGATCTTCGTCATCGATTTGGTAGACGACCGAGTACTCAGTCGTGGATGGAACGATAGCGGGGTCACCGTTCACCGTCAGCGTTTTGGCGACGGTGAAGCCCCCGAACAGCTGAGTTGGGTAGTTGGTGACGGTCAACGCAGCAGACGCTGCGTCGCTGGTGATCTCGAAGACGGTCCACCCATCATTGTCAATAGTGATCGCCGTTCCGGCAGCCGCAGCCCACGTCGGGGTGCCCCATTCGACGCCGTCAACTTCGGGCAACGGGGTGACCTCTTTGACCTTGACGATCGTTCCGATCTCAAGGTCTTCGGGGCCCTCCCACACGGTGCCGTCGCCGGCCAGTTCGATGCGCTCCGCATCCGCGTCACCGATCTTCACGTCGACCGGGTAGGCCTTGTCGCCCACCAGAGCCGAACCAGTTCCATCCAGCGCCTTTTGCAGCGTGAAGGAGCCGTAGGTCTCGGTGGCCGTGTTGACAACGGAAAGCGCGACCGTCTCGTTGATGTCGGACGCGGTGATGGTGAACTGCGTCCAGCCATCGACGGTCGTCGCGTCGTCTCCGCCGACGGTCCACGTGGGCGTTCCCCAGCTCACGCCGGGTGTGTTTGCTGGCTGAATCTCACGAACCTGCACCAGGGTGCCCAGGGCGAGGCCGCCAAAAGTATCACTGGCCTCATCGGCGGCAAGCTCAAACTTCGTCGTCGGGTCAGACCACGTCTCACCGTCATCAACGCTGGTGCGGTACTCCAGATCGAACGTCTTGCCCGCAACGTCTGGCTCGCCGCCGTCTTCGCTGACCTGCACGGTCTTGGTGACTTGGAACGAACCGTACTGCTCGACTGCCTTGTTGGTGGCGGTCAGAGTGAGGTCGACGGGAGGCAAGAACTCGAAGGAGTACCAGCCCGCGCTTTGCTCGGTCCAATCCGTCGGTGTGCCGCTCCATACAACGTCGTCCCACGACACATTGTCGGTATCGGCCGGCGTATTCTCACGCACCCACACGTCAGAGCCGTAAACGATGGTGCTGGCCGTGTCGACAGTGTCGCC
This sequence comes from Microbacterium sp. NPDC076911, assembly GCF_040687125.1. Classification (NCBI taxonomy): domain Bacteria; kingdom Bacillati; phylum Actinomycetota; class Actinomycetes; order Micrococcales; family Microbacteriaceae; genus Microbacterium; species Microbacterium sp. NPDC076911. The sequence continues at coordinate 66,278 of NZ_JBFBMP010000009.1, forward strand.
AGCCGCGATCGGGCCGAGATTGACGGGTGTGCCGTCCTCGCCGACTTTGTACTGGAACGAGAAGGTTGCGTCTGGCAACGGCTCGCCTTCGGCGCGCGCCTTGGCAATAGTGAAGCCGCCGGTGATGCGATCGAACGCATTCGTGACCACAAAGTCAAGATCTTGTGATTCACCGTCGATCTCGAACGTCACGCAGCCGTCATCATTGGCGGTGAGCGCGTCGCCGTTCACCGTCCACGTTGCTTCGTCGAAGTTCCAACCGGTAACGCTGGGCGCCGGTTCGCAGACGGTAACGCTGGTGCCATAGGGCAGCGGTTCTGTGACGGGCCTGATCGGACCTGCGCCCGGTGTGAGCGTAGTTGTAACAGGACCGACCGCCTCGGCTCCAGGCAGCGCATAGCTGTAAGTCACGTCGAACGTTGTAGAGCTAGGCACGTTCTCACCGTCGGCGAGCGCTTTGGCCAGCGTGAATCCACCGTAGGCGTTTTCCACTGTCACTCGGGGCACGAGTTCGCCGGTTTTCGGCGAGATCACCAGTCGACCGGTCGACGAATCATCGCCGTTGGGAGGGATGAAGGTGACAGTGCCGCCAGTGCCGCCCTCATCGAGGCCGTCACCGGTCTCAGAAAAGGTGAGCTCGTAGCCATACGGCAGCGACTGCGACGAGACAGCAACCCAGTCGCCGTCGACGCCATCCTTCTCGAGGGTGAACTCAAGCTCCGTGACCTTAGGATCGCCGGGCAGCGCTGTGCTCTCGTTGCCGGTCGCGTCGATGCGGTCTGAGCCACGGAAGTTGTTGGCGGAGTCGACTTCGATCGTGAACTTGAAGTCGTCGTCAACGACGACCCCTTCGGGCACATCAAAGGTTTTCTCAATCTCATAAGTGCTGACACCGAAGTAGCCCGCGTCATAGGTGTGATCGTTCTCACCCGGACCACCGACGGTGATAGAAACCTGTCCGGTCGACGAGCCGGTGGGCGATGCAACTCGCGAAACGGCGGATGGGACGGGGTCCGAATCGTTCGTTGTGCCAGTCGCGCCGCTGTAGTTGCCGGTCGTTGCCGTCGAAGTCACACCAGAAGTGGTGAGCTGAATGTCATCCCAGGCCATATCAGCGAAGCCGGCGTGGTCGGCGTTGGCGCCTTCAAGCGCCAAGGTTGAACCCGGCTTGAAGATGAGCACGTACTCTGCCGGGTTGCCCGCGCTTCCTGGCACAAACGCTGGCTCGTCTGGCGCATTCGAGTCGTACTGAATGTCAGGATCGTCGCTGCGGAAATAGTAGGTTCCCGCCCGGCCGTTTACGGATGCTGTGGTGCGCTCGCCAATCAGCTCCTCTGCAACGCCGTTCTCGTCGGCCGACCAGAGTTCGACGATCGCACCGTTGATGCCGGGCTCGTCTGCGTCTTGGCGCCCATTGAGATCCGCGTCGTACCAGACACGGTTGCCGATCTCGATCGGCGAGGCAACCCCGAGCAACGCTACCGACCCGAGCCCGCCTCCCTTTTGGAAGGTCGGCACAAGCACAGTGCTCGAGTTCACTTCCCCGTCGTCGCACAACGTCGGGTCGTCGGGGTCAAGGGTTGCGCAGACTTGGTCAAAGCCACGAGTGGCAACACCATTGTTCTGGTCGAACCAGAGCAGCCCATTGCGATTGATGCCGCTCAACGGGTCCATCGCCGTGCTTGCAATCTCATCCACGCCCGGGTAGGTGACCACCGAGCCCATCGTCACCTCGTTGTGGGTGGTTCCGGTGCCGAGGTTCTGACGATCGTTGAGAAATTCTCCGGTGAGCGGCCCCTGGCCGTTGTCATACGTGGCTTCTTGTGAGGGGTCGCCCTCAGAAGTCGTTCGAGGGCCACGCTCGCCTACCGTGCCGTCGCATTCGAGACGGAACTGGCCCGTCGACGCGCAATCGCCGGTGCCGTTGTCGCCCAACGCTGCGGGAGAAGCGATAAGAGTGTCACCGTTGATTACGGACTCCCAGTAGCGCCCCGTAGTCGGGACAGTCACCGCGGCATAGTTGCGGTTACCGCTCTGCAGCGCCGTGCGGTCGGTCAGACCCACGATCATGTAGCCATCAATGTCGAACGTGATGCCCGAGAGGATCGGCTGAGCGTACGAATGCAGCCAACCCGTTCCCCACTTGCACTCCGCAGCGAGGCCAACGGTGCCGCCGTTGTTCGTAACTGCCGAGGCGAAGGGGTTGTCGGTGTTGACAGGATCGCCGTTGCTGTCCCAAGACCAGCTGTCGGTCCACGAGTTCCACTGCTGCAGTTGGTCGGCCTGGTCTTGGAGGGGGCCCGCGGCGTTTCCGTTACTTGGGCAGGTCTCGATCGGTGCGCCGTTGCTGGTGCGACGAGCAGGCCAGTTCTCGACGTTCGAGCCCTTGGTGTATCCCAAGTCGAACGTGAGTTCCTCTCGCCATTCGGGATCAACCACACCCGTCGATCCCGATGAAACCGCAACCTGAAGCGCCGAGACCGGGGTGGAGACGACATACCCCATCATCCCGGCGTCTTCGGCAGACACCCCTGGCCGTGAACCGGTGTCGACGTATCCCATGTACAGGCGCTCACCGTACACACTGAGAGCCCAAAGCTGTTGGTTGTCGAGCAAGCCGGATTCGATCTTCACCGCCTGTGAGGGGGTGAAGCTGGCGTTGTCGTACGCGTTCTGGATGTCGATGCCATAGATCGATCGATCATTCAGGTTGGTCACGAACAACGTCGAGCTGTCTACCGTGGTGGCGATGCCACCGATGCCTGCGCGGGCAGCGTTCGTGAACGCGTCGATGTCTTTTGCAGGAGTGTTGTTGAGGTCCAGACCGCGGTCAGCGTTCGTTTCGATAGAGCCGAGATCGACCGTGCCCGCACCATTTTGAACGCCAAGATCTGAAACATCAAACCACTGCTCGACGCCAGCACCTTCGGTCACATTGCCATCGGGATCGAGTACGTCGAGAACACGGTAGATGCCACCGAGCTGTGGATCGCCGTTGTCTTCCTTCATGCCAGCCATGCGCTTGAGCGATGCCGAGGCGAGCATCATGTTGCCGTCACGAATGTATGCCGTGCCCCAAATTGAGCCCGTCTCCTCGAAGGTGCCGAGCGTTTGCCGGGCGAACGGCCAATTGTCGTCATCGGACGAGCCTTCATCTGACCACGGCTGAGCGACGAGCGACGCCAACCCCTGAGAGAAGTTGCCCTCCGCTGCCGGATCGCCGGGGTACTGAATCGCCGTTGCAATGGGCGCGTTTTCTTGAACGACCTGATCGGGGATCACCAGGCTGAGATCTACGCTCGTGTCGCCCAGCATCACGAACTGCACGCTCGTGTTGTTGTCGCCTTCGATATCGACACCAGTGGGGGGCGTGCCGTTCGCTGCGAAGCCCGGCTCGAAACCTCGCCCGAGAGCATCCCAGCCTGAAAACTCGACTCGAAGATCGTCAGAACGCGCGCCGATCACATCGATGGCGTATTCGCCGTCATCATCGCTGACGCCAGTGCCCACAACATCGCCGTCGGCATCGTAGGCAGTAGCCGTGACGCCAGCGACCGGACGGTTTCGCACGACTCCCGCGGAGGCGTTGCCTTCGGAGTACCAGCCGGTGCTGGCGAAGTCTTGGAAAACCACTCCAGAAACTGATCCGTCGATGTCGCCGGCTGCCGAGGCAGGCGCTATGCCCACCACGAGTCCCGCAGATACCAGAGCGGCGCTTACTAGCGTTGCCACACCCGCGCGAATTTTGCGCAGCGTCTTATTGCCATCGGCTTCGATGTTGATCACGCGGTTCCCCAACCTCGCGAACGAGCGAGCGCAAACTCGTCGTTCTTATCTCCCCAGAAAAGGCGACACACGGCATCGCCGGTCTACCCGATGGCTACGCTAAACGCGTTCACCGCTCGCACAAAAACGAGCAAGAAGTCTTTGGGTAAAACTGAGGTCGTGAGGAAAAACTGAGGTCGTGAGGAAAAACTGAGCAAACAACCGCTGAGGGCCACTGCCGCTGGCTGATCAACCCTACTCGGCTAGAACGCCACTTCTGGCGCGCCTATGCCGCTCCCCGCTAGCTCGTGACGCTGGCTCGGCGGCGCATCTTTGAAACGGCCATTAGCGTTGGGCCGGCAAGCAGCGCGGCGAGTGCCGCGAGGCCGACAGACGTTGGAGTCTGACCGCCTGTCACAGCGAGTGGTTGCACGATCGCGCCTGAGGCACTGTCTTCGTTGCACGCCACAACTTCGCCATCGCCATCTGCGTCAGCCCCACACTGCTCAGCGGTGTTCGTGATGGTGCTGGCTGAGACATCGGTGGTGTCGGTGCTGCTCACAGGTTCGCACTCCGGACAGCGCACCTGCACGCTTGAACCGACCGCCGCGTGAACGACAACGACCGAGTCGCAGTCGTTGCTGGGGTTCGTATCGAGGGGCGCGCTCACGCATGCCTCATTCGTGAAGGTGCCCGAAAAGATCAGTGACGGATCAGGGCCGACCGCGACATCGCCGATGGCGCTTGCGGTGTAGTCAGGACTTGCTTTGACTTGCACCTTGATTTCAACCGTGCCGCTTGTCGACGCATCAAGGGCAACGTCGCTGACGGTGACCACGTTCTCGTCGATTTCACTGGACCACCCCGCAGGCACGAGCACCGACCGGACGATCAGCCCCTCAGGAACCTCGTCTGTGATGACCGCCGCTGCCGCGGCGGCGGTGCCGTGGTTCGTCACGGTGAGAAAGTAGCTGAACTCAGTGCCGTGCTCCACGATGTCTTGTTCGAGGTCGGAATGAGTTTTCTCGATGCCCAGGTCGATGTAAGTCGGGACCGGTGTGGGATTGGGCGTCGGGGTGGGCGTTGCTGTTGGGGTCGGGGTGGGCGTCGGGGTCGGGGTGGGTGTCGGGGTCGCGGGCTCGCACTCGAGCATCGGCCAGGTATCGGTGGAGTTCGTCTGCACGAAGGTCACCGTGAAGCCAGTGATCGTGCCCATGTATGCGGGGTAATCGAAGGTGATCACGCCCGAGACAACTTCGACTTCGGTGAGCGGGCGTGTGGTGCCGTCCGAGAAACGCAGGCCGAGGTTGTTGTAGCCCCCAGCGATGTTCAGGTCGACAAAAGCATTCACCTGAGTGGTGGATGCTTCGCCGCTCGCGCGGTACTCAAGGTTGATGTGATCGCCATTCACTAACCCGCGGCGGTAATCGACCGTGATCTCGTCACAGGTGAGGTACTGAATGGGATTCATAGCGCTCGCGCCTGACGAGACGAAGGCCGTCGTATCCTGCGGCTGCACACCCTGATCTGCAGACGCGGCGGTTACGGCACCCGCGCTTGAGCCGAGAACGAGTGCGAGCGCAAGTGTCGTTGCGAGCGCGGTACGCAAGTGACGCACGGTGATCCTCCCCAGACGGTGCACAGCGCACCAAGTTCGACAGGTTGCTTTTCGCTGCAGCATCCCCATGCCACAGCGACACCCCATCTGAATTCACGACGCTTCGGGTCGCCGCGTGAACACGTGTTCGCGGGCAACGATAGCCAGCAAATCTCGGGCGCTCACCACGAAATAGCGCTGATCAAGTCAATACTTAGGGGAACCTGAGCCTATGCCGCAGATGGCTCTGCCGATGCAGATTTTCGCCGCTGCCAGGCACCCGATCCTTAGAGAGAAAGCTCCCCTCGCGGCCGGCCACGAGGGGAGCTTTTTGCGCGCGTGGCGCGCGGTGAGAGGAGCGACCGCGGGGACGACGCTCCTCTCACACGACTAGAGCAGCAGCTTCGCGTGGTTGCGGCGACGACGAACGACGAGAACTGTCAGGCCCCCACCGAGCAGAGCCAACAACCCCAGCATCACGATCGTGGCCAGCGGGCCACCACCGGTTACCGGCAACGCCGAAAGCAGCACCACCGTATCGTCGCTGTCGCTACCCAAATCTTCCGGGTCGCCGAAGGTGTGGTAATCCACAATCGCGACGTTGGTGATGACGCTCGCGGTCGACGAAGCGTTGACCAGGGCGGTCAGCGTGATCGTCGGTGCGCTCGACGGACCACCGTTGTCACTGTTCAGCGGCTGCAGGGGCCCGGTGAGTACGCACTCGAGTGATCCGCCGTAGCCAGCGCTATCAGCACCCGACACTTCACACGTTTCCCAGTAAGGGAACGTCGTGTTGTCACCTTCGCCTGGCCAGCTCACATCAGTGATCTTCAGGTCTGCGGGGATCGAGTCGGTCACGACAACACCCTCAGCCGCTGCGTCCGTGCTGACATTCGCTACCGCGATGTCGTAGGTGAACGACTCACCAGGTTCGCTCTTGTCAACACTGGCGGTCTTCTCGACCTCAACCTCGGTGTGACGAGCGACTGCACACTCGGGCGTTGCCGCCGGGTACTCGGTCGTGAACATCACCTCGGGGTTCACGCTGAACGTGCCGGTGGTCAGTCCGCGCCATGCGAAATCGAGCTCGCTCGGGTCAAGGATCAGACCGTTGAACACGTTCTGGGCCTGTTCTTCGGGCGTCATGATCGTCGTCGTTCCGGGCAGGTAGTACTGTCCATCGCCAGCGAGATCAGAACGCTCGATGGCGCGCCATCCCGGGTAGTCGATGGAGATGCCCGCGGGATTGAACTCCGCACCCGGCCAGGGAATCTCGTCCGACCAGGTTGACGTTCCGCCGGCTTGCGTCATCGCGACCTGCGCGGGTGACGTTTCCGGAGTTACGTCGCCGTTGGTCGGCATCCACACGAAGTCGATCGGCTCCGAAATGAGCAGCTCAGACTTTGACACCGTCCAACCGAGCAATGCAGCTTCGTTCACACAACTCGTGTAGACCGACGCCACGACGTCTCGTGTCGGGATGTTCTCGTCGTCGCAGTTGTTCGAATCGTTGATGTCGGGCCCGTTGAATTGCTCGTCCTCAACTACCCCGGTCAACTCGACACACGCCGTGTTATCAAGCGACTCGAGCGGCGTTGGCACCTCGGGCGTCGCGTCGCCGTGAATGACGTGCGGGAGCGGCGAAGTCACTTCGTAGGGAAGGAACTCGACGGTCAGGGTGACCGTGGCCGACTCGCCCACACCCAAGGAGTCGAGCGTGAGGTCGACAACGTTGCCTTCGTAGCCGGGGCTCGGGCTCCAGCTGGCGCCCTCAACATCTAGGCCGATGATCTCGAGACGGTCATTGAGGTCATCATCCGTGACCTTCAGGCCATAGGCAGTTCGCGTGCCGTAGTTGGTCACTGTGAGCACGTAGTCGAACACGTCCCCCGGCGCGACCGAGGTCTCACCATCAGGCAGCTCAGACGTCTTCGCGATGCCCACATCGTCAACGTGAACGACCGTGCAGCCGTCGTCGGTATCTTCGTAGGCGCCAGAAGTCACGGTCGCGTCGTTCCAGATCACGATGCCGTGCCTGTAGATATCACCGCAGGCTTCAAGTACCTGCTCGTCAGACGACACCACGTCGACCACGGCGCTGACCTCGTAGGTGTACGAGGGGAACTGCTCGCCATCGACAACCAACTCGCCCGCTTCTACGAGCGTCCAGGTGCCATCGCCGTTCCATGTGCCGTTGTCCAGCGGTCCGCCGTCAGTCGCTGTTGCCGTCCACGACTCGCCATCGGCCAGCGTCACACCGGCCGGAAGAACCGGCTCGTCGGTGAGGGTGAACCCTACGGGCGACGGCAGCGGATCTGCATCCGTTTCTGGATAGCTGACCGTCACGTCGTACGAGATGTTCCAGGAACCGTTCTCGTTCTGGGTGCTGACGCTTCCGATCTTGTAGATCTCAGGGAAGACCGGCTCTGCGCACGCGTCGACCATGGTCGTCTGCCCGATCGTCGACAGTGTCGCCGTGTTCAAGAAACCGCCAGCAGGATCTGAGCTATCGGGGTAACACATTGTCGTGCCTGCCTCGATCGCTTCAGCGGCGACATCAGCCACGGCTGTCACCGTGTAGGTGTGTGTCGCACCGGCCGGTATCGTCTTCGCATCCGCGAGCACCGCGCGGCCGTCGGTAGCAAACGGATTCTCGTCGCCATCTTCAAATCGCCAGGTTGCACTGTCAACCGAGATATCTCCGCCGAACATGAGTTCGTCGGTGAGGTCGTACCTGGCAGAAAGACCTTCGGGGTTCAACTCGCCATCGGCGGGCATCGTCGCAACGACGTTGTAGGTCACGGTCCACTTGCCGGTCTCGGCGTCTTGCTGAATCGACGCCACCGTCTTGTCAATCGAGGGGTACACGCGCTCGGCGACCGGGATGCATGCCTCACTCTCGTCGACGACGCTGTCGGCCACCAAGAGGTCAACGTGGTTGTACAGGCCATTGCCCGCGCCGATATCGCTGTTGCACACACGGTCCGAGACAGGCACCTCCGCGGTAACTGTGGCATTCCACGTCACCGTCCAGTTGTGCTCATCAGTTGCGCCAAGCGCCACCGGCTCTGCGGGGAAGGAAGCTCCCGCCGCGATCGGGTACACAGTGTCGTCACCCGCGCGTTGCGCTGTTCCCGTGCCAAGCGTCAGACCATTGGCGAATCCGGGCTCGTCGTTCAAGGTGTAGAACGTGGCGTACCCGCTGGGGCTCACCGTCACTTCGTAGGTGACAATCCAGGCGTCTGGGTTATCTGGGTTCTGCATCGCGCTCACCCCCGTCTTCTCCACCGTGGGAAGTGCCGGGCTCGAGCAGGCGTCTGCTGTGTCACTGTCGCCGTTGGAGGTCAGCGTCACCGAATTCAGGAACCCACCTTCCTCGAGCGAGCCTTCCGCGGCGCACATCGTGATAGCGCCGTCTTCCCATGCAGCTTCAGTGACGTCCGCACTCACCTCGACAACGTAGTAGTCGACGCCTCCGGCGACCAGCACTCGGTCAGCGATGATTTCCGTGCCGCTAGCCGCATCGAAGCTGGTCCAGGCGCCGGTCGGCACTCCAGCGTTGTCGCTGGTCGCCCACCGGGCAGCGACGGGCACGATAAGGGTGCCGTCGAGCAGCGGTGCGTCGGAGAGATCGTACGTCGCGACCAGGTCGGTCTCGTTCTTGACGGTGACGAGATAGGTGACCTGCCAGGTGCCGTCAGCAAGCTGTTCAGTGCTAAGGACTGACTTCAACGGGGTGGCGGGAACAGTTTCGGTCTCAACGCAGCCCGTATCGTTCGCTGTCGCCGCACCTGAACTGATGGTGGCCGTGTTGATGAGCCCACCGGTGCCTGTTTGCGGGTCACACGAGCCAATCGATGTTGCCTCTGCCGATGCCTTCAGCGTGCCCGACACCACGAAGGTGTAGGTCTGGCCCGCAGGAAGCAATGAGGCCACGTCAGTGGACTCCCAGATCAGCTGGGGCGAAGCATCGGGAGCGAGCGAGAGGTTCACCGCCGGAGTATCAGCACCATTGACCACCGCCCACTCGGTACCTACGAGCGTCCAATTAGCCGGAGCCTCAGGAAGAACATCAGTTACCGACGCGTCAACCGGCAGATCTCCCGGGTTGGTGACCACGATCTCCCACGACACCGTCCACTCGCCCGTGTCTGCATCCTGCACGGATAGTTGTCCCGTCTTCGAGATTGTCGGGAACGAAGGCGCCGAACACGCGTACTCATCCGTTTCTGAGTCGCCGATGGTCAAGGAAGCCTCATTGAGGAAGCCGCCATCAACGCTGCCCATCGGGTTCGCACATGACTGCCAGGTGTCGTTCCCTGCCGGGAACTCGGCGATCGTTGCCGTGACCGTTACGGTGTAAACCGCTTGCGCGTTGCCGTCATCGTTTTGCGGAAGTGACGCGTTTGCGGCAAGCGGAGTCTGCCACTCTGATTCGAAATCAACAGCGCCGCCACCGGCAGGACCGACCCAGCTAGCGCTCGACACAGCGATGCCCGATCCGAATCGAAGGGTGTCATCCAGGTCATAGATCAGAGTGGATGCCTCAGAGGTGTTGTACACGGTGACGTCATAGACGATCGTCCATGTGCCATCTGCCGCCTGAGTCGTGCTTACGATTTCTTTCTCGTGGTACCCCGTCGCTTGCTTGGCGGTGTTCGTGATCGTGCAGACAGCGTGTTCGTCCAACGCGAGCGTCACTACGCCGTCGACGACTGTTCCGTCGTCACAGACCCACGCGCTGGCGTCGTAGCCGTCTGGGCCGTTCTCTGACAGCTCGTAGGCCACGCCGGCTTCGACGGCGACCGTAGCGGTTGTTGCGGTGACGCCGCCATCCGAAGTCGTTCCGGTTGCGTCGATGACCGCGGCCTCACCGCTCTCTGCGGCGACTAGCGTCCATTCGGTCGCGAGCTGGGTGCCAAGTCCGCTCTGATTGTCGACCCGTTTGACGAGCGTCAGAGTGGGCGCGACGTCGTCGTTGACGATTCGATAGTTTCCCGTGGAGCGCTCTGGAATGCTCACGGTCCAGCCGCCGACATCGGTCCACACGCCGCCGATCAACTGTTGGAGCTTGACCTGCTCGTAGCCATCCAATGACGATTCCGAGATCGTGTAGTCATGGTTCGGCCGCACCGCGATTGTGTTCGCGGGAACCAGGGTCTGCTGAAGGTTTGGTTGACTCCTGTCCGCTTCCCGCGAGGGTGGCGAGATCGGAATAATTGATCATGATGAGGTATTCGGAAGAGTTCA
>NZ_JBFBMP010000010.1:0-30358 GCF_040687125.1 Microbacterium sp. NPDC076911
CGTCAATGAGCCGGCCGAGCGTCTTCGTTTCGCCGGGCGGTTGCCATATCTCATCGGGTGCGGTGAGATCGAGACCGAATCCGATCGCAAACGCGTCAAGCACCGCAATCAGCGCGAGCGCTTCGTCTTCAGGAAACCCGGCATCGACCAGGCTGGTCGCGAGAAGATCGTAGTGCTCAATCGCCTTGGCATCCGTGATGGTTTTGCCGACGATGAGCGGAACCAGCGCCGGATGAGCCGCATACATCGTGCGTTGTTGGCGCATGATCTCGGCGATCGCCTGATCCCACGATTCATGTGCGAAGCCGCGCATGTACTCGGCAACGACGCGGGCGCGCATGAGTTCAATAATCGCGTCTTTGCCATCGACGTGATTGTACAGCGACGACGGTGTCACTCCGAGGCGCCGCGCCAGCGCGTTCACGCCGAAAGGCGTGCCGGAGTCGACCAGCTTGAGCGCCTCATCGGCGATACGGCCAGCCGACAGCAGCGCCACTTTGGGCCGGGCCATGCGCTCTCCATCCGTGGGCGTCTCAACAGCCTAAAGGCTTCATCTGAGATCGGGGCGTCCCTTCGGTGACACATGGGTGTAACAATAAACGAATACCGTTCGTTTAGGCGTTGACGACTTGCCACACCGAAGTGACCCGAACAAAGGACACCTATGACCGATCTCTCCGTGCGCGTTCCCTTGCGCTTTCCTACCGCCTCCGCCACTTTCGCGATCGGTATCGCCGGTTACCTCGGCGTAAATCTTTCGCCCTACATGATCTCGGCTCTTCACGAAGGGCTCGGCGTTGACGTACTCACCGCGAGCTGGGTGGTCACGGCGTCGCTCTTGGCGACCGCCATCGTCGGGCTTGCGATTGCTCCCCTCTGCGCTGGGCGCCACCGCCGCGTGATCGCGCGTATTGGCCTGGCCGTTGCCCTCGCGTTCTATCTCATCGCGGCGCTCGGACCCGAGACGTTCATCGTGCCTGCCGCGTTGATCGTTGGCGGAGCCGGTGCGGGCGCTGCCGTTGCTGCTTCCGGCGCGGCCCTCGCCGCGTTTCGGAACCCCGACCGCGTCGCCGGGTTCAATGGCCTCGCCAATCGCGGAGTAGTCACGATCGTCTTAGCGGTCGTGCCGCTGTTCGGGCTCGCCCCCATCAACGTCTTCGGCTCGCTTGCGCTCTTCTGTCTTATCGCGCTCGTCGCAACCAGTTGGCTTCCCGCGGCGCCCGTCACCACCGCGCCCGCCGGAGCTTCCAAAGCCGAGGCCATGCCGATCGACGTCGCCGCAACCGGCGCTATCCGCACCCCAAGCACGCCCGACCGAACCGTCACCATCGCGGGATTCGTGCTCCTCGCAACCTTCGCGCTGTGGGCGATCAGCGAGGACTCGCTGTGGGCAATGGCCGGAGTCATGGGTGCCGCCCAAGCGAACCTCACCCCCGAAGGTCTCGGTCTCGCCCTGAGCGGCTCGACGGCCGGCGGCCTCATCGGGTCGATCGCCTTGATGGCGGTGGGCAACCGGCTCGGCCGAGCCGTGCCGTTCGCGGGGCTGCTCGTCGCAGGCGGCATCCTGAAAATCGTCGAAGGGTTCACGACCGACGAAACCTCGTTTATCGTCGTCTTCATTCTGTGGAACACCATCTACGCGGTTGCGTTCATGTACTTCGTGTCCACCTCCGCGGCGCTCGACGCCGACGGGCGCTGGTCCGGTCCGCTCCTCGCCGTCTACCTGGTTGGTTCAGCGCTCACTCCCCTCATCGGCGCCGCACTCGTCGAGGCTCTCGGCTATCAAGGATTCGTCACGGCGCTCGGCGTCGCGAGCTTCGTTCTCGCCGTGCCCGCGTTCGCCGTCGCCGCCATCTCGAGCCGCGCCGAGCGTGTGGCGCGAGAACTCGCCGTCGCAGAGCTCAACGCAGAGCCCATCGCAGAGCCCAACGCAGAGCCCAACGCAGAGCCCAGCACAGAGCCCCTCGTATGACTCGCGCGCTCTACACCGGTGGCCGTATCTTCACCGGCACCGAGAACGAGTGGGCCGAAGCCCTCGTCGTTGAGGGCGGCGAGCTACTCTACGTCGGCGACGAACACACGGCACGCGCCGAAGCCGGCCCCGACGCACACTCCACCGACCTCGCCGGCCGCCTGGTGCTGTCCGGGTTCACTGACGCGCACACCCACCTTGTCATGATGGGCGATGCGCTGGGGCGCGTACCGCTGACGGATGCGCGCTCCCTGCAACAGATTCTGCAGCGGCTGCTGGCGGCGCGCGAAACTCAACCCGACGCTACGCGCCTGCTGGGCACGGGTTGGCTCTTCGATTCCTTCGACGGCGCCGTGCCGACGGCGGCGATGATTGACGCGGTCGTCCCCGACATCCCGGTGTACCTCGACGCCAACGACTACCACTCGTGTTGGGTAAACACGGCCGCGCTGAAAGAACTCGGCATCACCTCGGAGACAGCAGATCCGCTCGGCGGCAGTCTTTCACGAGACGATCACGGTGAGCCCACCGGACTGCTCTACGAAACCGCCGCGCAACAGCATGCCTGGGCATTCTTGGCATCGGTCACGACCGATGCCAACCGTGACCAAGCAATCGAGCGGATGCTGTCGGCCTACGCCGCTGCCGGCGTCACCGGAGCAGTGGATATGGCTCTCGACGAACTCGGCTTGGCCGCTTTGCAACGCGCAGCGGCCAGGCGCGGCGGCCGATTGCCGCTTCGGGTGGCCGGGCACTGGTTCATCGAAAACACCGGCGACGACACCGCCAACCGGCAGCAGGTAGAACGCGCCGTTCAGCTCGCGGCGGAGGTGCATTCGCCCTGGCTTCACGTCGTGGGCATCAAGCTCGTGCTCGACGGCGTCATCGATGCCTGCACGGCGGCCATGACGCATCCGTATGCAAACGGCTCGAATGCCGAACTCATCTGGCCCTATGACGCGCTCGCGCCGGTGGTTGCGGCAGCGGATGCGTGCAAACTGCAGATCGCGCTACACGCGATCGGTGACCGCGCGAGCACCGTTGCGCTTGATGCGATCGAGCACGCCATCCGCGTCAATGGTGAGTACGACCGACGGCACCGTATCGAGCATCTTGAGTATGCTGCGCCGGGCACGGCCGAACGCATGGCCCGCTTGGGCGTGACCGCCTCGATGCAACCCGTACATGCCGACCCCGCCATCTTCGACAACTGGGCCGCGATGCTCGGTGATGACCGGGTCGACCGGGCGTTCGCCTGGCGCGAGTATATTGACGCCGGGGCGCTGCTCGCGTTTTCGACCGACGCCCCAACCGCGCCGCATGCCGCACTGCCGAACCTCTATATCGCTGCCACGCGCGCATCCGCACTCGACCCGTCGTTCGCGCCGCGCGACCCCTCGGGCGCGCTACCACTGGCCGAAGCGCTCGTACACGCGACGCGCGATGCGGCCGCGTCGGTCGTGGGCGCAGAGAACCGCGGCGTACTTGCGGCCGGCAAGGAGGCGGATTTCGTGATTCTCGACACGGACCCGTTCAATGAGGGTGTCGACAAGCTGCTGAGCGCCCGCGTGGTGCGCACGGTGGTCGCTGGTGAGAGCGTCTACGACGCGTCCGCCTCCTGAACCGCAACCGTCTACCTGGTGTGGGTGGCGTGATTCGGCGATACGTGCACCCTCGAGTAGCTGAATTTCTTTCGTCACCGCCTGCGACCCCTTCCTGCCTTCTCTGAACCCACACGGAACCCACACAGAACCCTGTCTCCTCGAGACAGGGTTCTGTTTTTGAACGCCCGCATCATTGTCGGGACCCGCAGAACACACTCGCAGCAGATCCCTCGTAGTCCAGTCGAACTAAACGAATCGATCCCCTGTGACGAGGTTGGACAACGCCTTCTCAGGCGCCTTGAATACCGTCCGTCGATCATGTAGAACCGAAAGGGTTTACTGCGTCCAAATCATTGGCATCGCGCTCAGGCGTGACGAACCGTGCAAGCGGGAATAGCCGCAGGCGAGGAGACCTGGGGTGTCTGCCTCGCCTGCGGCTGAAGGTGACTCGAGAAACTAGCCGGTAATCCAGCTATCTCGAGGCTTCGCTTGCTCGTGGGGTCGAGCTACGCTCCTTCAGCGATCCCATCGCGCCTCTTGGCTTTTGCAAGAAAGAGACCCAAAACGATGAGAAGTGTTGCAATGCCCAGTGTTCCTCCGACCGCTACACCTGTAACTGCGAGCGTGTTGTCGGGGGTGTCCACAGGCACGGGCATGACTACCGCGTCGAAGTAATTCGTGGCGGTGATGACCAGCGATTGAAGCTCGCCAGGGTTTCCGGCACTCACGAACACGGCAGTGTCCTCGCTGTCATAGTCAACGCTCGACTTCACCGCGCCGCCGTCATCACTCTCAACGCCGTAGCAGCGCGATCCCAGCGGCAGGAGCACAGTTTCACCGCTGGCATGCGTCGCAGTTACGGACTCTCCACCTTTCACCGTGATCGAGCCTGAGTACACGGTGAGCGGTTCAGCCAAATCGACATCCACCTGACAAACAACGTCAATGACGAAGTTCAGCGCCAGCACGTCTTCACGGTCCGCACCATCGCCAGCCAGTACCTTCGCAACGGTGATGGTTCCCGCGGAATACTCGTTCACGAAGCCTGCAAACACGGTGTTCTCATTGTTGTTTTCGACAATGACCACTGTGACCGACTCGGGGACAGCATCTGCCCCCGCGGAGTCAGTTTCCGTGATCACACATGAAGATGTCACTGGAATCGGAGCCAGACGATCGCTTTCCATCGTGGTTTCTTGCGCGACCCGCTCCAGCGTGACGGTGTCGTCGAACACGACACCGCCAAGGTATGTGCACGTCACCGAGAACTTGAACGGTCCAACTGCGTTGTCGCTACCGACTCCCGAGAGATCTTTCACGATCACAAGGCCGCCAGTGACCTGAACGAGACCGGCATCGACGTCGACACGATCATCGGCCACGCCGAGAACAATCTCACCTGATTGCCCTGTCTGCGGGTCCGCATCCGAGTCAACCTCGTCGCCTGTTCCTTGATCACGGTCCGTAAAGAAGAAGCCATTCTCTTCCACCCACTGCGGGTCGAACGTCACCACATAGGTGCCCGACGGCAGATTGCTGAACAGGTAGGTTCCATCTACCGTCGTTGCCGTACTGGCGGTGATGACGTTGCCGTTCTGATCTGTACCCGACAGCAGGACGGGCACGCCTTCAACTGCAGGCTCGTCTTCATCCTGAATTCCGTTCGCGTTGAGGTCATTCCACACGAGATCACCGATGCTCGACGCCACGACCGTGAGCGAACGCGTGACGGGGCCCACGCCTTGAAGCACACCGTCGGCGTTCGCCGCTGCGGCATTCATATACACGTCATCACCACTGTTACCGAGCGCAATCATCGACACATGCATGTCGAGTGTGCCGTCGGCCGGGAACGACCCTGCGATCAATACCCGGAGTCCAGTGACCTCGGCGGCATTCGCTGGGCAATCAGCAGCAGTTCCGGAGCCACTGACGGGTACCCCTCCGGTCGAAGCATCGCACCACACTGTGGCACCAGCTGCACCGTTCGTTGAGTCTTCCGGGTCAGAATTCAGCGACGCAGGAGCGGCTGAGGTGTAAAGCAACACCGGGGTTCCGTCAGAGGCATCGATGGTCGCTTGATCGAACGCGAGCGTCCCGTTGAATGAGGTACCACCCAGTCCTTGGGCAGGGAGCACATCGATCACGTCGATGTTGCTGATTCCCGTTGTGTCGATCACAGCAAAGGACACATCCCACTCAAGCAAGCGCGGGTTTGCAGCGTCCGCCGGATTAACTTCGACCAGCGGATTGACGACCGTCTTGTCGATCTTGATGCCCGTGGGGGTCTCGATTTGAATGTTTGCTTTCGAGGTGCGCGCTGCGTCTGTAGAGGTGTCCCCCTCGGCGGTGACCTTCGCCTCATTGGTCAGCACGGTATTTGGTGCGGTCGCCGAGATTGCCACGGTGTAGAGCACGGCAGGGATCGCGCCGTTGATGGGTTGCTCGCCGAGTTCCCAACGAATGTAGGTCTCGGCCGCATCGCACGTAAGCGTCGCCCCGGCCGGATTCGCATCGGTCGACACCAGGGCAGGGAGAATTGCGTCTCCCCCTTCCAAGCTTGAGCTGACGAATGACTGATAACGGGGCAAGCAATCCTCAATGATGACCGCCGAAGTCGCACCGGTGGTCACGCCCGCAGTCAAAGAAGGCCGCAATCGGTAGTTCGCTTCGGTGTCGGACGAGTAGACCGGCACGGTGTTGGAAACCCAAGTGCTGGCGGCGGGGTCCCACACCTGCTTGCTTAGGCGAGCAGTGACGGCCTGAACAGTGACTCGGTCACCCGCACGGCCGGTGTGTTGCTCGGGCCCGTAGCTGGACTGAAACTTCCAGTCTCCCGCGTCAGCCAATGCGTCAGCGGCAGATACCGGAGTGCTGGAATCACTGTAAACGACCTTTGTGCTTCCCCAGTTTCCAATAACGTCGCCTGTTTCGACGTCGTCCCGAACGGTGAATCCGATACTGAATGAGGTGCTGTAGTCGAACGCATCGGCAATGTCATCTTTGATGATGCTGGTGACGATTCGCACCTGCGACACGGCGGTGTAAACCCCGGTTGCAGCCAAGGCAGGATCGTTGCCAGCAACAAGTGCGGGATCAGAGACCCAACCGGTGCCCTCATTCAGACATGAGTTCACGCTGGATACGCCCGGCGTGCCGCTGTTGTACTCAACGGTGTATGTCGGCAGGGGTGCCGTGGAAGAGTCCGTCAGCCAAACCGCTGCCCCATTCGAGGGGTACTTCTGTTCGTAGCCGGCGGTGCCGAACGGCGCAGCGGGAGACACTGTGCCCGCGTCAAGACCCGCCCACTCGGCGGCAGTCAAGGAAATCGCGGTGTTATCCCACGCATCACAAATGATCTGTGTCACAGCCCCAAACCCTGGAGGGCTATCGCCGCCCTCGGTCAGACCTGAAAGGATCTTGCCTCCCGGCTGAACAATACCGTTGCCGTCACGGAGCGCGGCCGAGCCTGCGGGCCCAGCGAAATTGCCCGAGGCATACCCCGTTCCGCCAGAGTTCGACGTGTTCCCGGGTTCGCCCAGAAAGAATTTCCCGAAGTTTCCGGTCAGGTCGATGGTTGTTGTACCACGGCGGTGGTTGTTGTCAGTGTTCGTCTCAGCTTGTAGCTCTGCACCCGACAGGTCCGTTGCTGTGAGGCTTGCATAGCTGTTTTCGTATGGAAGCCGGTACGAGCCTTCGCTATCTGGCGCTAACTCACCGATGGCAGAAAGCGCCGCCATCGGGTACTCGACGGTGAACCATCCGGACACGACATAAGCCTTATCTGCAGGCATTGCGACGTTGCGCGTCCCGTTCAGCGATGGGTACGTCACCGCTGTCGTGTCCGTACCTGAAATCGTGACGGAGATAGTCCCGGTAGAGCCCGGGGAGCAATCGAACGTTCCTGAGTTACGAACAGCGTTGTCCGTGGCGCCGCCAGCGGCCGCGCTAGAACCGTACGGGAAGAAAGAGCCGCCCGTGCCCAGTGAAGTCACCGCTCCACAGCCGAGCACAGCTGGTGCGAGTGAGCTATCCCAGCCAGCCTTGGCTGTGGTTCCTGCTCCCCAGAAAACGTCGGGGGAAATGTCATCGATGAAGGTTATATCTGAGCTCAGCGGGGTGTTCCCCTTACCGCCGGCCTGGACGGAGATCAGGATCGGGAAACGAAGCGTTTGACATCCGACATATCCGGCATCGATGAACGACTGCGTCGTACAGGTCGTTTCATTGACCGCCACATAGCCGGAGTTGTCGTCAGCGGAGCTGGTGCCGTTTTTTGAAATGTCGTAGCTCGGCTGAGCGACGACCTCAACGCTTACGGAGTTGGAAGTGTGCTCAATAGGAGCACCATCGCTCGCTGCGGTAGCACTGGCTGTGGCTTCGAATGGATCCATCGTTGTGCCGTTGGGTACTTCGCTGCGCACTTTGGCCGTGAAGTCGTAGTCGAGTGTCGAGCTGGTGCTTCGATCGGCAAGCACGCAGGTCACCGTTTGCACCGGGAAAGATTCCCAACTCGTCGCAGACAACGGCGCAGGCAGGGCCCCCAAGGACGCAGGGGTCACGCTGGAACCAGTCAGGCAGTAGGTCGGAAGTGAGGCTAGCTCCTGCCCCTGTGGAAGCTCGAATACAACCTGCGGCGCAGACAACGCACCGCCCTGGTTTGCGACGCTGACGGTGTATGTCACCGTGTCGTTGGTGCGCACAACCCCGTTCGTAGCGTCGGCGTCCATTGAATCGAACGGCGCTGTGCCGTCCTCTTGGACCACGATCACGTTGAGCACTTCGCCTGCAGCCAAAGCTGGCATGGCCCCTACGGTCAGCGTCGTCGCCAGCGCGACTCCTACCGCGGCAGCAGCCGCGATAGCGCGATGAACAGCGTTGTGTTTGTGCATTTCTCCCCCAAGATTGCGACCACAGCTGATCAAACGCGACGTGGCGTTAGATCGTCACACCCATGTTCGGGCCACAGGTGCGTGTTCGGACAATTTAACAGTTCCAAGGGTTGATCGCGCAAGATACATCAAGAAAAGTCTCCTGGCGCGGAATCATCCCCTTTACTATGAGACTCATAGTTGGCGTAGTTATTACGCGAAATCAGAATCTTTTTCCCTCCCGGTCGAGCACTCGAACACGAGTATGTGCGACCTACGTATTGCCATCCGCGCCACCCCCATTCGACCGTGTCGCTTGCAGAGTGATACGGAATCAAGTTCCGCTCGCTTGGCACTCGAATCTTCGCGCGGCAGCGCAGGATCCGCGGTGATGCCAGTTCGGGTGGACCTGCCGCGAAAGCGTTGAGAAAGAACCGGGCCGTCCCGCGACGAGATGAGCCGTTTCATCAATCAGATGAGAGATCGCTTCGGAGTCGAGGCCATCTGCCAGGCCGAGGTGGAAGCGCGCGTTGTCGATAAGGAAATGGAAAGGCAGTGCGACATCTACTGTCGCGCTTCACACAGATCACCGTCGCTCACCTTCCAGGGCCCGATCGTCGCGCGCGGAAACGATCGGACGAGCTTGATCAAGAGGGGATGCGTCGCGTCGCAGCCGTCCGTGATGAGCATTGTCGATCCTCCGAGTCGAGGTCGCGGAATACGTGGAGGTTCGACGGTGGTACCGCGGCGAAGCTCGGTGGTGCTCCCTCCCGAAGTCCATCGGCCCGCGCATTGAGCGTCGCCCTCTCAGGGCCTTACGGTGACCAAAGTATAGTCGCCGTGGACCGCCTCGCGGACGATGTGCACGGGCCGCCGTTCACTGTCACCACTGATCGCGGCCGAGTTGGGCATCAGCCAGTCGTGCCTGTATAACTGGATCCGCCAAGACCAAGTGAATCGGAGTGAGCGGCCCGCAGTCGCTACGTTAGAGAGTGGGGAGTTGCGCCGGGCACGCAAATGAATTCGCCAGCTCGAACTCTAGGTCGAGATTCTCACGAAAGCCTCCCAGTTTCTGGCGGAGGAAGCCGCACCCAAAAGGGTGATTCGGCCTGGGTTTGATTCCGCCCCCTAGCCGAGCATTGAGTGACGATGGCTGACGAATAGAACTCTCGGCTTCGACTGCAGCCTAAATCTCCCCCAGCGCGATCCCCAGCTGCAGATACATCCCGCTGATTAGCCGTTCGTTCACGCTATACCGAACGCACTGACCGCGGGTGGCCGTCGCTCGCGGCGGATCAGCGATCAGCGTCCCCTGGTCCACTAGCTTGTCAATCGCGTTGAACTCGGTCGGCTACGGAATGTTGAGCGCTCGGGAGGTCTCTGCGCGAGTCTCGTTCGGTGACCCGCGCAGATGCCCGATGATGCCGGCTCGCACATATTGCCGAAAACTTTGATCGGATCCTCCGCAAAAGCACTGTTTCCGGGACGAGTGTATTTCGGCGGCGACCCACGGTAGGGGTCCGCAACGTTTGACCTACAGCGTGTCGACACAGAACGAAAGCCCCGTATTTCCGCCGATTCCTGCCATGCTGAGTCTTTCGAGAGTCCGCGAGGGTGTGTCCGAAACCCGCTAATAAACCCAGAACCGCCACCGTTCTTTCTCAAGTCTTTCTCACGCGCCAAAACCGCAAGAAAAAACCCCCGATAAACGGGAGTTTTTTGGCGGTGACGGTGGGATTTGAACCCATATTCACCGAGATCACCACGGCTGCACTCATTCTCAAACACTCGGTTTTCTGCGGATGTGAGTTCTCAACGCTGACCTTGGTCGACCGCAATTTCACTGCATTCTTTCTCAGGGGCTTTCTCGCCTAGCCGCTGCCTCAGAGAATGTGGCGCTATTCGTTTCCGAGCGCTTTGCATTCGAATTATGACCCGCGCGCCTGTCGCGATCGCACAATAATATCGTGCTGTCCGGACGAGTAGTCGCGGCAGAACCCACCCACCTCCACCGTTGCAACGACCCCGACCGGCACGTCGATCGCGATTCGAAGCTCGCTCGGAGTTCTGTGCCAATCGACGGCAAGCCGCCCGTAGGGAGTTGCCACTTCGGCGGACGCGCGCTCAAGCAAGTGCGTGCAACGCGGCGCGATGCGCGCTCGTTGCCATCCTGGCTCTATAGGCGCCAGCCCAGCAACATGTTCGAAAAGCCAGTCGTCAATGGTGCCAAGAAAGTAGTGACCGCGCGATCGCGAATCGGCGTGCCAGTGTTCCCACAGTGATGTCGCACCACTATCGACCCAGAATCCCCAGCTGGGGAAGGTGCGTTGAGTTGCGATCGCGAACGCGAGATCGGCATGACCGTACTCGGTAAGGACAGGAAGCAGCCACTTTGTCGCGAGCGCCCCCGTGTTGAGACGGTTTCCGCGCGCACGGACATCGGCGACAAGTCCGTGCACTACGGAACCAATCTGCTCCGGCGGAATAAGGTCGACAGCAAGCGCGAGCACCTGATGTGATTGGCGAAATCCATCGTCGCCAACACCCCGCACAGAACCCGTTTCGCTATCGAAGAACTCTGCCAGGAACGCGTGACCAACTTGCTCTCGCGCCATCTGCCATTCGCCGCCAGGTTCGCCGAGTACGCGAGCGATTTTCGCTGCGGTGGCGAACATCATCGCGAGGAATACGGTCGCGGAGACGCGCGGGTCCTCGTCAGGGATACCACCACCTGGATCGGTGTCAGGTCCGACCCAGTCGCCGAGCGTTGCCGTAGCGATCCCGCGGGCAGAGCGCGCGAGTTCGAAACGCAGATAGTCGACGATCGGGCCCCATGCGTTTCGCAAGGGCTTCGAGACACGGAGCCGCCCACCGAACCATGTATCTTTCGACAGACGTTTCGAGCCGTTCAGATATTCGACCCGCTTGGTCACCGCTGATGTTGCGCTACCCAAGCCCAACTCACTGCGGCGCTCTTTGTCGGGTCCATCGAAGCGCGGTCCACTTCGATGATCGTCCAGCCATCCCAGTCTTCGGGCAGTGCCGCGATGATGCCGTCGAGATCGAGCTGTCCGAGGCCGGGTTCTAGAAAGATACCCGCGTTCGTCGCGGTGCGGTAGGGCGTCGGGCGTTCGCGGCTCCGATCCGCGATCGACATGTCGAGATCCTTGATATGCAGGTCTAGCAGCCGCGCAGAGTGCCGTTCGATCATCCTGGCTGGATCGATGCCGGCCCAAGCAAGGTGGCCAACGTCGAAGGACGCGCCGAGGAGCGAAGCAGGGATCGCCGCAAGCGTGCGTTCGATCTCCTCCTCTGTCTCAATCCATGTTCCTACGTGGTTGTGAAGCCCTGCCTGGATGCCTTCGTTTTGCAAAACTTCAGCGGCTGCGCCGAGAATATCGATAACTCTGTCGAGGCGTCCTGAATCAAAGGAAGCACCGATGCCCACGGCCTCTTGGGTGCGCACGGTCGTCGGCGCCCATGACACTTCAGGTGCGAGAAAGATCGTCGACAGTCCGAAGAAATTCGATTCCTCCGCTTTCCGTCGCACGCCGTCGAACCAACGGATCCATTCAGCGCTGTTTGGTCGCAAAGTAACGCCGTGGTCCTCGGGTAGCGACACGTTCGTGTATCCCGGAGCAACTTCCAGCCCGGCTGCTTCGACCATACGGCGATAGTCCTGCAATGTCTGAGTGGCGAGCACTTCCATCATCGTCGCAGTGAACCCTGCCTCCCTGATGTGCTTGAGCACGGCAGGGTAGTCCGCGCGGAAGGCTGGATCAGCGAAGAGCCAGAGGTCCTCGCTCGACGGGTCGTTCGGATCTGCCTTGAGGTTGATCCACTGGATCGCGTTGAGGGCGATTCTGTCCTTGCGCAGTGCACTACTCATTTGATGCTCCTGTCGAGGTGAATTGGAGAGTCTCACCGGATGCTGGCCCAGGTAGCTGACGCGATATTGCTCGCGCCGCGCGCACTGCCGTCACCACCCCGGTGAGAGTGGCGTTCGCGACCACTGGTGTGGGTATCGCCCCGTTACCGGCGACGTAAAGATTGTCGAAACCCCACACGCGTCCGTCCGGACTGCAGACCGAAGTACCGTCGTCGTCGGCTCCCATTCGCACAGTCCCTGTAAGGTGCAGCGACGAACCCGGGGGCAACACGGCCATCTCGGTCTCAACATCCTGTGTACCGAATCTCGAAGCCAAGCTGTGCAGTGTGGCGATTGCCTGCTGGATGAGCGCGCGATCCTTCAATGAGTATTCGAATTCGAACCGGATGCGCGGCATTCCCGCGATGTCGTGATCCGTGTCGGAGAAAGTCAGGCGGTTCGTGGCCCGCGATTCCACGGGGCTGTAGAGGGATATGCCTACGGAGTGAGCGAGTGGAGCGTCATCTTCGTCAAAGTAGGTGGTATTCATGATCTGGCCATGGAACGGCTGGTCGGGTCCGTTCTGAGGAATCCATATCGCGTCGGTGCAAAACTCTCCCTCGTGCGGTGTGGGCAACTCGGAGGTCGACAGTCCGAATCTCTCTGTGTCCAGAAGAACCCGACCGGTGACGAAGGCGTGCTCGTTGAGGTAGCAACCAAGGGCGTCGGGTCGAATACCTGAGGCAAAAAGCAACTGCGGAGTGCGAAGTGCGTCAGCGCAGATCAAGACCGTCTTGGCGAACAATTCAAACTCCACACCTGAAGCCACATCGCGCACTCGGACGCCGTCCACCTGCCCATCGTCATCTGAGATGATCAATGCCACGGCGAGAGTACCGGTCATAAGTGTGAATTCCGCATCGGGCTCTCCCGCTATGGCAGGGAAGATAACTCCTGGACCGGTGCGCGGAAGCGGACCAGACTTGGCCTTTTGCACGGCCATCGGCATGGGTTGCGGATCACGACCTGTGTGGGCGGTTTCAGCGAGCGCCTCTCGCAACACATCAATCACGAGACGACCCGTGTTGGTGGGTCCTAGCGGAGCAGGAGTGACCTTGAGCACCTGTTGGGCGAGCGCAAGGTCTGCGTTCCATTGCTCGGCGTCGCCGAAATCAAATACCTCAGCTCCTGCAGGCCACGGTGTCGCGGCCGTCCAGTGGACGCCCATCCCGCCCGCGTTCCATGCCAACGCCGATGCTGGCATCGCTTCCGCTTGTTCACCGAAGGCGAGGGTATGGAACATACCCGGTTGGAGGTCGCTTAGTCCCCCGGAAGCATCGCGCACTACTTCGGCACCCGTATACATGGCCTGGATACCGGTGGCGACTTTCTCGTTGTATGTGCTCCAGAGCGCCGGGTCGTCGACGTCGTGCAGGTGTAACCCCGCTGTTTCACCGATAGGTTGGCCACCCTCGACCATCAGTATTCGCGCCGTCGCATCGGTCTCACGAATAAGGCGTGCCGCGGCCGCGCCCATGATTCCGCTACCTACGATGAGCACATCGACTCGATCATTCTCAGTCATTCACTTCTCCTGGGTGATGGGGTTCGTGTCCAAGGGGATCGGTGCTTCTACACGTCCGGAACCAACGGTCCGAAGAGCTCCGTGTCCATTCGGTCGAGCACAAATCTGAGTGCGCCGATGAGCGGGCCGTCAGCACCAAGCGTGCTTGTTCGCAGCTCGATCTCGGGTGCCTGTGCGCGACGCAGAGCGTCCCGCACCCGAGGAAGAAGGACATCTGCACCCCGCTCAAGTCCGCCTCCTAGCACGATGAGTGACGGCGCGATCGTCCATGACAGGGTGGTGAGGATATCGCCCACATGCTCGACGAAAGCGTCGACCTCTTTCTCCGCGTCCGGGTCCCCCGCGCGCGCACGGCGATAGACCTCTTCTGCCTGCTCCCGCTGTTCGGAGATCGGGGAGGTCAGGAA
Organism: Microbacterium sp. NPDC076911; assembly: GCF_040687125.1. Lineage (NCBI taxonomy): Bacteria > Bacillati > Actinomycetota > Actinomycetes > Micrococcales > Microbacteriaceae > Microbacterium > Microbacterium sp. NPDC076911. The sequence continues at coordinate 14,308 of NZ_JBFBMP010000010.1, forward strand.
GGCCACAGGGCGTTTGTTGAACAGCCCTGCGTCGAGTGGCTGCGCTTCCACGATCTCACCGGCAGCGCCCTGAAACCCGCGATGTACTGAACCGCGGATGAGGACGCCGAGTCCCGATCTCACCCCGAGAATCGACCAGACCATGTTCTCGTGGTCGCTCGCATTCCCTCGCCAACGTTCGGCTAGGGCTCCGAGATTGGCATCGTTGTCGGCGAACCAGGGGACCGGAACGCGGGCGTTTAGCGCTGCGGGCAGATTCATGCCTACCCACGCCTCCGCGTGCACGAGGCGATGGATGATGCCGTTCTCGTCAATTGCACCACCGGCGGCCATGGCACCGGCCCGTAACTGTTCGATTGATCCGCCGGCATCGTCAAGGGCTTCGTGGACTAGCTCGGCGACCACGTCGAGGGTGCCTTGCGGGTCGAAGTAGTCGGGCAGTAGGCGGTGGGCTCGGCCGAGGATGCGCCCTCGGACATCGGCGACAACGACAGTGGCATCGAGCGTTGAAACCCGTGCTGCAGCTAGCAGCGAGTGGTCGGCGCGTAGTTCAAAGCGCCGCGGTGGGCGGCCAGCGCCGCCGGAGAGCGGAACCCTGTCGAGCTCGGAGACCCAGCCTGCCTCAACGAGAGCAGTGAGGATGAGTTCCACAGTGCGCCGCGAGAGTCCGGTCTGCTCGGCGAGTTCTGACATGCCAACTGGGCCAGCAGCAACCGCGAGGGCGCGGAGTGCCGCGGAAGTGTTGAAGCGGCGGAGCGCTCGTGGATCAAGTCCCTGCAATTGAAATCATCCTTATCCATCTGTTGAGTCGTGCAGGCAGGTTTCGGATCGTCATCCGCGTGTCACCGGATCGTAGACTGCGGCAATATCGGTCGCGGGTGGGCTATCGACCCTCCCATAGACGCGGCTGATGTCGCCGCGTGCTCCGCTTGTCTGGCGCCACTTCGGTTCGTCTCCACACACGAATGCGAGGAGATCGGAGTGCATCGCCCGGGCGACCTCGCGCGGGGTGGACTCACCGAGCGAATCAGCAACGCCTGGCGCATCAAGCACATCGAAGAAGTATGGAATGTCAGTGCAATGCGTCGCTCCACCAAGAAGCGGACTCTGCCATTCGAAGCTGTATGACCATGTTCCCCCTGGTGCTCCTGCGCGAGCGGCCGCGCATTGTGGCACCGCCGAGCGAAACAAGATGTCGGTCATGCGTTGACCGGATGCGCGTGCGACGGCCCGCTCGTCATCGCTAAACGAACGGGAGGTCGGGTTCTCGTTAGTGGGCCCCCCGTCGAATTCATCGAGCGTGCTACCGATCAAGAGCGGAACGTCAAGATTTCTCCGGGCAAGACCATCGACGATCTGCTCTGGCAACACATCGTCCCCGACAACGGGGCTGAGCGATAGGGGATCGGTTCCCTCATCGTTGCGCAAGTCCGCAATGGCACGCTGCGTGGCAACATCCGTGACATCAGCAAATCCCGCGCGGGTCGGCGCAACGCGGAGAACCGACGCAAGTCGGTCGACGTAGCGCAAGACCTGCTCTCTTTCCCGAGCGAAGATACCACCGGAGATACTGACGACCCGGTGCATGAGACCGACTGCAGCGGGTGACGACATGAGAGCGAGGGCGATTCCGCCGCCGGCCGACTGGCCAGCGAGGGTCACTCTTTTTGGGTCACCGCCAAATGCGGTGATATTCGCTTGCACCCATTTCAGCGCCAGAATGACATCGCGCAGTCCGAGGTTGGTCGGTATCCCCGGTAGGGGCGCGAAACCTTCGACCGCGAGTCGGTACGAAAGCGTAACCACAACCACACCTTCACGTGCGAATCGGACCCCGTTGTACCAGGGGCTCGCTGCAGAACCCGCGACAAAGCCTCCGCCATGAACCCACACGAGCACAGGATGGCCACCGCCAATGTCAACTGAGGGCGCGAAGATATTGAGGGTGAGAACGTCCTCGCCGGGGATCGTCGGTTCGGGCACAGTGGTCGTCGCGAAGAGTGAGACCCGCTGCGGCGTTGCACCATACACATTCGCATCGAATGATCCTGAAAAATGCGCCCTCGCCACCGGCGCCGCGAAACGCCGTTCGCGGACGGGCGCTTCCGCGTATGGAATTCCTAGAAACGTGTCAACGCCCTCTGTTGCTCGACCAATAATGCGGCCCACGCTTGCAGTGACGGTGACGCAAGAGCCGAGAAGATCTGTATCTGCCGGATGCATTACTTGACCCCTACCCCTGCAATGCCCTGAACGAAGTAGCGCTGCAGGGCCAGGAAGAGAGCCAGCACAGGCAACATCACAACGACCGCTCCTGCAAGAATGATGCCGTAGTCAGTGACATTCGACGCAGCTTGACTGGTTGTCGCGAGACCGACCGGCAAGGTATAGGAGCTCTTGCTCTGAGCGACCACAAGGGGCCAGATGAAGTTGTTCCATGACGCGAGGAACGACATGATCGTGACTGTAGCGACCGCGGGCCCGGCAAGCGGCATGAAGATGCGAAAAAAGATGCGCCATTCGCCTGCTCCGTCGATCCGTGCGGCCTCGATGAGCTCATCCGGGATAGAAGATGCGTACTGGCGCATGATGAAAACCGATATTGGCAACGCGACGGACGGTAGCGCGATGCCCAGTAGCGTGTCTGCGAGGCCGAGGTTGACCGTCACTATGAATTGCGGTACGAAGACGGCTGTGTAGGGAACCATCAGGCTCATCATCACCGCACCGAACGCGATTCGTTTGCCAGCAAAGTCGAACTTGGCGAGCGCGTAACCAGCCGCGGACGCTGCGATGATGTTTCCCACAACAACGATCGCGGCGACGACGATGCTGTTTGTGAGATACCCGCCGAATCCTTCACCAGTGAACAGGCGGAGAAAATTGTCGAAGGTCACCTCACTCGGAAACCACGCTCCGGGTTCAGCCTGGATGTCATCGAGGGTGCGCAGCGATCCGCTGGCAACCCAGAGGAACGGGAGCAGAGTCAGCACCGCACCGAATATCAACGCGGCATAGAGCAAAGCGATGGGCACGCTAGGGCGTCGACGCGCCGGCTGAGCACGCGGAATGGTCGACTCGGGGACTTGTTCCATGATTATTTGGGCAGTGTCAGTCATGTGCGGGGCCGCAACAGTCGGAATTGCACGATGGCGAAGACGGAGACTAGGACCAGGATGACGAATGATGCCGCCGACGAGAGACCAAAGTTGCCGAAGCCGAACTGCTGGTAGGTATAGAGCGCCACGGAATTTGTGGAGTTCAAAGGGCCACCACCAGTGAGTAGGTAGGGTTCGTCAAACACCTGAAGGTAGAAGGTAGAAAGCAGGACAGAGACAAGAAGAATCGTCGGGAGAAGCAGTGGCAGACTGATGGACCAAATTCTTCGCCACCACCCCGCGCCATCGATCGACGCTGCTTCGTACACGTCCTCCGGAATCGCTTGCAGCCCAGCAAGGAAGAGCAGCATGGCTGTGCCGAAGTTGCGCCAAATACCGAGCAGAATCACGACGGGCATTGCGAGGTTCGGGTCGCCGAGCCAGTTAGGTCCGGCAAAACCTAGGTTTGCGAGCAAATTGTTGACCGTGCCGTCTTGGTTGAACGCGTACTGCCAGATCAACGCGATAGCAACGATGTTTGTCACCACTGGGGCGTAAAAGATCGTACGGAACGGGCCGCGGAGGCGTCGTATACCGTTGTTCAGCGCAAGTGCGAGGCTGAAGCCAACCAACATGGTGAGCGGTACACCGACTACGACGAAGATCATCGTGTTGAGGATTGCCCGCACAAAGATCTTGTTGTTAAAGAGGCTGTTGTAGTTCGCAAAGCCGATGAAGTCGACGCCGAAGGGATTTCGGAGATCAATGCCTTGCAGATCGGTCAGGCTGAAAATCAGTGAGGAGATCGTCGGAACCGCTGTGAACACGAGGAAGACAGCAGCGAATGGGGCAAAGAAGACCCATGCGACAAACGTGTGCCGTGCCCGCCGGGGGCGTTGCGCAAGTCGCAACGCCCCCGTGCCGAGGGAACTTGTCATCGGCTTTGTTTACTCCGTCCCTGTGCCGAGGTTTTCGGCAAAGGACTGGATGTTGGCTGCTGCTTCCTCCGGCGATACGCCAGCCCGCACGACTGTTTCAAACTCGCTACCGATGTGTGCAGCAACCTGAGGCCATGTTGAGGACTGCGGAAATGAGACAGTGTTCTGCAGTTGGTCGAAGAACGCCGCTAGCAGTGGCTGGTCCGCGATCGAGGAATCGTCCCACGCTGACTGCACTGCAGGCATTGAACCAAAGGCGTTGTACTGTGCGATCTGGGTCTCAGGCTCCGTCAAGTAGCGCACAACCTTCCACGAGGCGTCCGAGTTTTCCGTGTCGGTGAGCACACCCCAACTACCGCCACCGACCGTTCCGACGTTGTTCGCCGAACCCGCGGGAAGCGGCGCCGTCGCGACATGTTCAGCAAGCCAGTCAGGCTCATCCGTAGCACCAGTGATCTGGTTGAGCACCCAAGGGCCTGTCACCATCGCACCAGTCTTGCCTTCGAGGAAGTAGGGGATCGCGTCGAGGAACAGGGGGCCGTCAGGCGAAGCGACACCTTCAGCAAAGAACGATGCGTTGTAGGTGATCGCCTCCACAACCTCCGGCGTGTCGAGCGTCCACTCGCTGCCGTCGGCGCTCAAGATATCTCCGCCGTTCTGCCATGTGTAAAGAGCAATGGCCTGACCGTTGTAGCCGTCCCACCCGACGTCCGTACCAATCCCCTTGACAGCGCCCCCATCTTCCAACCCTTTTAGGAAGGGGACCATCTCTGCCTGGGACGTCGGCGGCGTGACACCGCCCGCGTCGGCGAAGTCGTCACGGTAGACAAGCACTCGCGTGTATGTGTACCACGGCACCGAGTATGGCGTTTCATCGAGCACGCCCGCGTCCCACGCACCTGGAAAGAAGTCGGTCGATGTCGCCACACCATCAGGTACCGCTTCGAAGACCGCTGGGTCAAGGAACTGCGCTTGCGCTTCGGTGTAAAGCTGCGCGATATCGGGAGTTTTACCAGCTGCGATGGCAGCTTGAAGCTTGGTCGTATATTCGTCTGCCGGCACAAGAGTCACTTCGACGTCGAGGTCGGGATTGGCCTCCGCGAACGGAACGAGGATGTCTTCAATAACCGTGGCATCACCGTCAGGCGCCCAAAGCGTGACCGTACCGGTGGCGGGCGAGTCATCGATGGCGGAACTGGATACCGTCGTGGCCTCGTCGTCCGAGCGGCCGCAGCCTGTGACGAGAAGGGTGGCGGCCGTCACGACCGCGATGCTGGTGATGTACCGGGCTGAGCGTGAGCAGGTGATGTTGGGCACGCAGGACTCCTAAGGATGAGGGTGGAGCAGTGAGTGGAACATGAAATGGAGCACCCGGCATTTATCGGAGGATGTAGCAAAATATCGCAACCGGGCCTGAGGAAGAAGCTAAGCGCGACGCATTTCACTCTTGTTTCCGAAGAAATACGAAAAATTTCGGCGGTTGTAGCGTTATTCGACTGAATCGATCCGCTCGACCGGGAAGTCGTGCGGGTTCGAATTCGTGGGTGGGAACGCGAAGTCATTCGTACCGCACTCGCCTGACCCAATAGATGACCACGACGAAATCCACCCTGACCCCGATGCGCGCCTGGGCGGCCGCCACCGAACTACTAGACCTCCCCCAGCACCTGGTTCACCCGCGGGATCATCTCGGTCACCTGCAAGTCATCAGCGCTGTAGCCCACCCGCTGCCCACGCAATGCCACATCGCGTGGTGGATCGGCAATGATCGAACCCGCTTCCACTAGCGCCCCCAGGCCGTGGTCGGGATTCTGACGCAGGTAGCCGAGAACGCTCGCGTTCATGACGCTCCCCAGAGACTCGATCGGATCCTCCGCGTATTCACTGTTCGCGGGGCGGGCGTATCGTTGCCCCTCGAACTCGAAGCACCGACAATCGCGAAAGCGGCGGTGGCACTGAAGGATGCATGATTGAGGCGATTCAACTCGGCGCGACTTCCGCCGTTGGTCGGCGTCACCTACGCGGCGAATATGCCGCTCTGCGTGAAACTCGTCACCTCGACTCCTGCGTCGGCCAGCAACTGACGTGCGGCGGGCGAGGTCACGAGCTCGAGATCGCGGGCACGGATGATCGAGTAGCTGCTCAGCTCGAGGATCTCGGCGTCTACGAATCCGGGATGCGTAATCAAGAGGCTGACCTCGTTCTCCAAGATCATCGGCAGCAGCCGGGCGATCGCCCCGACCGCGTCCGCCGACGCTTGATCCGTGAGCGGAAAGGGCTTTGCGTACCAATCGTTGGGGAGGAGAGGGAGCCCACCAATGCGGTAAAGATCATCGACGAACGGCAGGCTGAGCTGCGCAGCCGCTTGACGCACGACCTCGTCGCTGATCGGCGACACCAACGAGTGGTGGTGGATATATGCGGGAGGTCGACCCATCAGCTCCTGGAATCGGTCGATCTGCGCTTGTGCTTCCGCTGCGGTTTCATCGCCGTCGAAGGGGTCGACATCGAACTCGGCGTAGACGGCGTCGCCACCGATAACGCGGTGAGCTGCGCGAATCTCGCCGGAGCTTCGGAATCGGCCGCCTGCTGTGACCAGTCCCGGAATGTCGCCGGGCGACAAGATGGGGACGCCGGTGACGAAGTTGAGGTCGATTCCGACGTCGACGTCCTTCAGTGCGCGCAGTCTAGAGGCCGCGAACTCCGCGTCCGGGCAGTTGGCGAACATGCCGGTTGCGCGGACGATGCCGTTCGTGATCGCGTCGAGGATGCCGAGGGTAGTGCCATGCGTTATGGCGATGTCGTCTGCTTGAACGATGAGTTGGGGCATCGGATGGTTCCCGTTCCTCAGATGTCGGCCGCGCGGCGCTGTTCGTCGCGAAGGGTGATCAGGTGCAGGAGGAGGTAGATCTTCTCCTCGTCGGTGACGCCGGCTTCGAAGGCCCCGTCGAGATAGCCGCCGATGTGACTCGCGCAGGCGTAGAGCTGGGGGTTGTCGGCGATCAGCATCGTGTAGTAATCGTCTGCGGCGCCGTGATGAACGCGGTTGCGTGTGAGTCGCTGCACGACAAACTTTATGTGTGTAAGAAATCGCGCGCTCGCTGTAGTCGATCCGTCGACGTCGATACCGAGGTCGACGCGAACGATGTCGATGATCGCCCGGATGGTTGTGCCGAGAGTCATTGCCCGGCCGGGGTCGCCAAGCAGGCCGGCGTTGACCAAGTGCAGTGTGATGAATCCGGCCTCATCGAGAGGTAGTTTGCAGCCGAGGTCCGCGTGAATGATGTCCAGGGCGTGCAAAGCGATCGCGAATTCGGCGGGGTAGGTCATCTTCGTCTCCCACAACATCGAGTTGTAGAGAGGGATGCCGTCATCGATGCGGCGGATCGATTGAGCGAGGTGGTCCGCCAAACCCACTTCGACCGTCGCCGGCAGACGGATACCGTAGGTCTTGTCGAGCAGTTCGGAGACACGGGATGTCGCGCGGAGCACCCGGTACGGCACTTCGAGCAGCACCCGGAAGGCGCCGCTCTTGCCGACGCCGGTGAGGTGGAACTCGCGCTCCACACGGGACTCATCAACTGGCTTTCCTTTGCTGGTGAGATAGCCGACGCCTCCTCCCACCAAGATGACGTCTTCGCCGTCGCCGTCGCCGTCGCCGTCGACAACATTGACGATGTTGTTGTTGAAGATCTTCGTGATGATGCGCATGTATGAACTCCTGCGGGGTCATCGTTTCGCACCGATGGCCCCGCGTCGAGTGGACGGCTAATTGGCCGCCGGGTGGACGGTAAACAGGAGCTGGCCCTCAACGACGGTATCGGCCGCCGCGAAGTCAAGACGCTGATCGCCGCCGAGGTTCGTCACGACGACCGGAGTGAGGAGCGAATAACCCGCCGCGGTGATAGCGGCCACATCGAACTCAAGTAGCAGATCTCCCGCCGCGACCCGCTGCCCCTGGGCGACGTGCGTTGTGAAGTGCGCTCCCGCGAGCTTCACCGTGTCGATACCGACGTGGATTAGCAACTCGAGACCGCTCTCCGTAAGAATACCGATTGCGTGCCCACTGGCGGGTGCAGCAACAACCACACCGTCGACCGGCGCGACAACCCGACCCGCGCGGGGCTCGATGGCCACGCCCGGTCCGATCAACGCACCCGAGAAGATCGGGTCGGAGACCTTCGACAGCGGCAATACCGTTCCCGCCATCGGTGCGCCAATAGTCACCGTCGCCGTACGCACGGCGCCGTCGACGAGTCCGCGGAAACCCGTCGCCACCGGCGCGGTGGTCATCACATCTTCGTCGATCACTGCGGCGCCGCGCTTCTGATACCCCCAGACCTGGAGCAGCACAATCGGCACGACCACCCCGACAGCCATCGCGACGACCGCTCCGATGACCGGCACGAGCAGAGGCATGGCCAGAATGGGAGCGGGACTGAACCCGATCGCGTAGACACCGAACAAACCAAGCACGAGACCGGACGCCGCAGCCGAGATCATCTCGATCACCAGTACTCGACGATACGGAAGCACGAGGCCGTACAGCGTCGGCTCGGTGATGCCGCCGATGCCGACCGACACCGCTGCGGCGGCTGCGGTATCGCGCAGCTTCTGGTTGCGGTCACGTGCCGTGCAGATCAGCATGCCAACGGCGATTCCCACCATCGCGTACTGGTAGCCGAAAGCGGCGCCAAGAATGACGCTGCTACCGGCGGCGAGTTCGACGAGGGCGATCGAGATCAGAGCCCAATGGATACCCATGGCCACCAAGAAGATCCACAGCGCCGGCACAATGACATAGAACACCAGCGGAGCGGTCTCGCTGAGCCAGGAAAGCGCCCCGGCAATCCCGTTTCCGGCGACGACACCGACCGGCCCGAACACGAGCGCGGTAAGCGGCACGAGGATCAGAAGCTCGATGGTCGGCACAAGCACCTGCTGCAGCACTCGCGGCAGCACCCGCTTGAGCACACGGTCGAGGCCTGCAAGAGCCAGCGCGAGCAAGAGCGCGGGGAACATCGAACTCGCATACGAGTAGACGAACAACGGCATACCGAACGCTTCCGACACCGAGCCCTGCTCACCGATGGCGGTGAACGCAGGGTGTAGCAGCGCAGCCGCGATAGAGGCTCCCACGAACGGGTTGGCGCCCAGCTTGCGCGATGCGGTGAAAGCCACGAAGACCGGCAGGAAGAAGAAGACCGCGTTGCCCGTGGCCGTCAGGATGCCGGCAGTTGGACTGTCGGCGGAGAGCACCCCGAACTGGGTGATTAGCAAGACAAGGACCTGCACCAGAGCAGCACCGGTGATCGCGGGGATCAGCGGCTGAAATGTGGCGCCGAGAAAATCGAACACCGCATCGAGCGGCCGTCGCTTGCCTGCCGGTGTCGCGCTGTCATCAAGTCGACCCCAGCCGCTGAGCCCCACCAGGTCGTCGCGTAGGCGATCAACGTGGGTGCCGATCACAACCTGAACCTGCCCACCCGCCCGGACGACCTGCAGTACGCCGGGGGTCTTGCCCAGCTTGTCGAAGTCGACCTTTCCTTCATCGCGTACGACGAAACGAAGCCGCGTCGTACAGTTGTGAACCGACGCCACGTTGTCCGGTCCACCAATGAACTCGCCGATCGTTCGAGCAAGTTTCACATCTGAGTCAGTGCTGACCACAGCTCCTCCTTCATTGGATGGTCTGCAGAAGTCTCGCCTGCGAGCAATAAAAAAGACCTCCCACCACGACTAACCGTGGTGGAGGTCTCGCCTGCCGAGCAGTAACAATCCTCACAGGGACGACATGTCCCTGTGAGGATTATCGCCCGCAACGGCCGAGCCGTCAAGTATCCGACGAGACTCCTCTAAAGTTGCACTCTGTCGATCCCAGCGGCGTTCACCCGCTCCGGGAAATAGTCGTCCGCTGACCATGCTTTCAGCGCTTTAACCGCGCGGCATCGAACCAAAACATCGAGTTTTTACCAAGAAACACTTCACGCTCTCTCAGGATGGTCCCCACTTCAGAATCGGCGGATCGATTGCGGAGGGCATCTCTGCAGACTGACATGGCGTACGACAGTCCGGCCAGAACTTACGGAATCGTCGTTGGGTCCACACCGAGGGATACGCTGGCAAGCTTGACGGAACCGCAACCTTCGAAGTATGAGCGAGACGCCTAGCCGAAGCTTCAGCATCACAAGAGCAGGCACCCTGTCCTCGTCATTTTGAGAAGTCAGTGACACGGTCGTCCAGAGTGCGACCGCTTTGAGCACGAAGGCTGCAAACTACCTTGCTGAGCATCCTCGTGCTGGAAACGCTACGAGTCGTGGCAAGGCTGCCGTCGCAAAGAGCGTAGGGCGTATGAGTGCCGCCGTCGGCGTAGCCCGTGACGTGGTCGCGGATGGCGTCGCTGCATGGACGGGTGCGGCATTGGGATCTGCAAAAGCGTCTGCCGCTCGCGCATCGCGGGCAGATCTTTCGGCGCAGCGCGTGATCGAGCTTCACCGGAACATGACCGGCCGGTGGACACGAGCGTCCTTCCTCTTCGCCATATTTACCGCTGCTCGGCGGGTTGATTCTCGTCGAACCATTCGACGGGTTTATCAGCCAGGCCGGCGGCGATCGCCGTTGCCGTCTCTCGCCAAGAAGTCAGCTCAGCCACCGCAAGATGAGGCTGTCCGGTAGAGAACGATGCGCGTGCTGCATTGACGAGATCTTGCGCGCACTGGGTACGATCAGCCTCTGGCAGAGCGAGCATCCATTCAAACTTGCGAGTCGTGCGCGAGGCGAGAGTGCCGTCCTCGTCAAGAGCCACCGTGATCAGGTCAGCAGCCAACTGCAGGAGCTGCGCGCGAGCGTCAGCTTCACGCTCGGACATCAGCACCATGTCATCACCGTCTCGGCGAGTGATGACGACCTGCCGCTGCTCTGCTTCGGCGAAGACGTCAGCAGAGTGCTTGCTCAGCTCAGACGAGCGTCGCCTTGGGGAGGACATAGTGCTCATCATGCCCGCTCTCTCGCTCCGAAGCGAGAGAGCGCCAGCTATGACCGGGTCGTGCGCGCGTTGATCGAGTACTGAGCGCGGCGCTTGCGATCGGCTCGTACGATCTCGCGGGCGCGTGCGAGCTCCTTCTCAGGATCCTCAACGTGGCCTTCCAGGTAGCTCGGCCGCGGGGCCTCGAGCGGTACTGTGCCCATGGCTGTATCTATGATCATTCACTACTTAGGCTGTTCGTCGAGATCGAAGCCGACTTCGCCGCGGTCAATCGTGAGCATGAAGATGGGCTTGCCGAACACTCGGGTGGACATATCCGACACCGCCTGACGTGCGTATGGCAGAAGGGTCATCACGGCCACTTCGTTCGCGAAGCCGCGTACGACTGACTCACTGGCAGAAGGCCCATCTGTCACCTTGTATTCGCTGGCCACTGCGAGCATGATCTCACCCTTGTACGGAAGGAGCTCGACGAGAATTGGCGATTCTCCGGCAGGTTTCGGCCGTCTCCCCAGAGCTGGTGAGACTCCGGGGAGACGCTGGCTACCGACAGATCTAATCGATGACTGCTGTCGCTTCGACCTCCACTAGGACGTCTGGTTCGAAAAGGGAGTCCACCCCAATCAGGGATGCAGGCGGCATCGGCATGGGCAGCCCCACCTCTTCGGCGACGGAATGAACACCAGACATGAAGGCTTCGATCTTCTCCGGGGCCCACGCCGTGACGTAGAAAGTCAGACGAACCACGTCTTCGAAGCTTGCGCCGGCGCTTTGTAACCCAGCGTGGGCGTTACGCAGAGCGTGACCGACCTGCCCTTCAAGATCCCCTGGTGCCAGGGGTTCACCGTCAGAGTCCCGAGCGATCTGGCCAGCAACGTGCACCTGCCGCGTCCCGGTCGCTACAGCGACATGGTGATATGGGGCTGGCATAAGAGGGTTTGGGGATGAAAGCTGCACAGTCATAGTGGTGTCCTTGCTCGTTGGAATAGTCGGTATACCTTTGATACTTGGTTCTTGTCGGTACCTTCAACGAGACTTGGTGTCGTGGACGATACCGATCAGGACCCCGCCGACGCTTTCGAGATCAGCGCTCCGCATAGGGCGTTGCTCGATCAAGTCTTAGATAAGTGGTCTCTAGAGGTCTTGAACGAACTCTGCGAACGGCCCGCCAGATTCAGTGAGCTCCGGCGCGCGATCCCGTCGGTCACGCAGAAGTCGCTGACTGCAACTCTGCGTCGATTGGAGCGAAACGGAATCGTCACCCGGGTGGTCTTGGACACACGACCGGTTGCGGTGGAATACCGCATCACTGCCCTTGGGAAGACTTTGAGGCCACCGGTCGACGTGCTGCTGGAATGGGCGGCACGGCACATGCCAAGGATTGAAGAGGCTCGACGCGGCTTCGATGACGAGGAAGCAGACCGTTCGCATCTTCGGTAGTCACTAGGACAGTGTCAACGAGACACGAAGTTGCCTCCCGTCTTGATTGTTGGACTGTCAAGAATCACATCGTCTCAGTAAGTGTCTTCAGAACCCTCGGCGCGTAGAACCGACGTCCGCGTCCGCGCCCTGTCCCCTGAAACGAGTTGAGCACCCCTAGTTCGACCAGCTGATTGACGAGCTTGTTCACGCGCTGGTACGACAGTTCGAGCGCCTTTTCAGCGCGACTGATCGTGAAAGTGGGGTTCGCAATTGCGAAATCCACGATCGCGTGTGCAGAATCTGCGCGGAGATGTGACGCACGGATCTGATCCTTGAGAATTCCTTGGACCGCGACGAGCTCTTTCATCTGTTGGTGTGTCTGATCAGCAGCGGACTGAAGACCGCGCGCAAAGAACGTGATGAATGAGTCCCAGTCACCGTCGGTGCTCACTCCGAGTAGTCGATCGTAGTATTCCGCGCGACGCGCTTCGAACCACGGTGACACAGTCAACGTCGGCTCGGACAACGCCTTGTCATGAAGCAGCTGCACGACAACCAGGAACCGTCCGAGGCGCCCGTTTCCATCACGGAACGGGTGCAGCGTCTCGAACTGGTAATGCGCCATCGCGGCCGCGACGACAGGGTCAACGCGGCCCGAATGATCCGCCTGCATCCAGTCAGCAAGATCGCGCAGACGCATCTCCAGGTCCCGGCCAGGGGGCGACGGGATGAACCGTGCAGCCTGGACAGGGAAACCACCCACGGGCGCATCGGGCCGCCGACCAATCACAACCTGAGAATCGCGCACGTGCCCGGACTCACCAACCAAAGGCGTACCGTCCATAAGCATCCCTTGAGCGGCGCTCAGAAATGACACTGAAATAGGGTGCCCTTCGGAGACATGCCGAAAGCCATCGTTTGCCATCCTGACGTAGTTCAGCACTTCACGCAGCTCGGGCGTTCGGGGACTATCCTCGTCCGCGGTCAGCACAGACTCCAGGGGCGCGTACGTTCCTTCCAGGGCCGAAGTGCTCTGCGCCTCCCGCTGTAGCGCGGGGTGGCGGAGCAGCTGCGGATTCGGCAACTGCGTCGCTGTGTTGTCGAGCGCCGCTAGTGACGCGCGCGCGTCAGCCACTGCCATGTAGGTCTCACCAGCCAACTTCGGTGTGTCGCGGGGCAGGGGCGCAGGGACGAATGCGCGATGACTCCACGCGCCAAGGTAGGGATCAGTACCCGATATGGGCACAAGTGCTCCCATGTCGGGGTTGACAAACATTTCAGTGTCCACAATGAAAGCCTAAGACGTGTTCGCTTTCATAACAAGTCACATTGATGCCTGAACTCACACGTTCCGGGCCCGTAGGCGCTGGGACGTCCTACTTCGTCTCGTTGGGGTGCCGCGCGTGGACCTGCTCTAGCACCACACGCCGACCGTCGACGTGAAACCAGATGCGAGCATCACACTTGACGGTGGGCGTGTGGTGCCATCGCTCGTAGGTTTTACCGTCGCGCTTCACAGTGCCCCAGTGCGCCCCTCAACGGAGTATCGGTGCGCGTTTCCTTCGAGGGCGTAGTGGTCAGAAAGTTTCACGTGTCGGCCAGCGATCCTGAAATCTGGCCCACTGCAGGGATCCATCTCTAGGATGGCCCTATGAATCCAATCTTTGACCGCAGCGGAGCTGTTGTCGGATGGTTCGAGGAAGACCGTGTCCGAAGCCTTAGCGGCGCCGTGGTTGGTTGGGTGCGCGGTGAATCAGTGCATGGCCTGGGAGGTCAGAACGTTGGCGTTCTGCGCACTGGACTCTTTCGTGACACTCGAGGTGATGTAGTTGCGTGGCTACAAGGGGGCACAGGTGGCCCAGTACTTCCGATCGCGCACATTCCGCCGGTACCACCCGTGCGTCGCGTTCCGCCAGTACCCCCCATTCCGCAGGTGCCGTTGGTGCCGGCAGTGCCGAGCCTCGGGTGGTCCCGCTCGTTGTTCAATGAGTACCTACCAAGCTCGTAGATCCGTTTAGGCATCCCGAATCGGCTCCGTTTCTCGTGCCTTTCAGGAACGAGAAACGGTCGAGTGCTCACGTTTGCGATGTGCGAATCCAGATTCGACGGGCTTCATAGCGCTGCCAGTAGGTGCAATCCATTGCGGTTGAGCGGGAAGCCTGGACAGAAATTGGCACGGAAGCTAACGGTCGTGGTCAGTCCCACGTCCCAGATTGGTGGGCACTAGGTAGGGAGTGGCTATCGAAGACGCGTGACGTACTCGTGAGATGGTGCTGTTCAGCCAATTGAAGAGAGAGACAAGAGCGCTTTCAGATATTGGACCGATCCAGCCCGACCCGGTGCTGCCGTCAGGCATCAGGAATCGTGATGCTCCCAACCCGTCCCCAAAATTGAAATAAGACTCCCGCATCAAGTACAAATAGCGCGTCAAGAGCAGGAAGCAGATTGCCGCTCCAGGCCTGCACATCGGGGGCCTCGCGGAGCTTCTCTAGAATCGTTTCTGGGGTCAGGCTGGACTCGATTGCTAACGCGAAGTACGGAACGGAATCTACAAATCTGATGATGTCGCTGGGCTGACCGCGCATATCCGCGCCAGCAGCTATCGTCGGTTGAATCTCTCGGAGTCGCTGCCCCTTCGCCAGAATGTCGACTAGCTCTGTTGTCCCGAGTCGAGTCTTGATCTCTCCAACCGCGGCGACCCCTTCGATGAGGTAGAGCCCGCTCGTGTCGAGCTCATGCACGAACGGTTGCTCATCGTTTAGCACGACGACATCAAGCTGGCTGCTTCTGTGTCCGAGACGATCGATCGTCTCGCCCGTTCCAACGGCGTACTTCCGCGGTAGATGGCCTGAAAGAAAGTGACGGACAGCTCGTTCCAAGGCATCACCTCGAACTCCTCGATGGTCGAAGTCCGCACGGGCGCGGTCCAAGGCCGATCGCAAGGTCAATTCCTCCGCGGCGAAGGCGGCAGACAGTCGGGCCGCTACGGCCGGATCGGGATGCGTTTCGGGCATGAACCCATACTGGCTTAGAACCCCAACCCACAGTCGGAAAAGTCATGGACCTACTCGAGGCTCTCGATCTGCAACCGCGAGCCATTCCGGCAACCTCCCTGTGGGCGTTCACTGCAACCGGTGAGCTTCGCGACGATGTCGCACCGCCGGTGTCCGCCGGTGAGCAAGCCGCGAAGCGTCGAGGCGTCCGCACGCTCCCAGGGTTTGCTGACTATGTCGACTACTAAGCCAGTGCGCTTCCAAGCCCAACACAGAAACCCTGTCTCCTCGAGGCAGGGTTCTTGTATTTGAACGCCCGCATCGCAAAGGATGTGGACTAGATGGAGCGTCGCGGGGGCGAGTCGCAGGCGCCCTCCCCGAAGGACCACCGCCGCCGCGCATGGTGACCGATCAGTGGTAGCGGCGCTAGGCGCGGGATTTGCGTCGAAGGTAAGGGCGACCTATCCTTACTGAGGTAAGCCTTACCTCAGTAAGATTCTATCCGCTTGTCGAACCGGAGCACTGTGCTCGCTACATTCCTGATCGGTTTGCGTGAAGGCCTCGAAGCCGCCCTCGTGGTGGGAATTCTCGTTGCCTACCTCACGCAGCTTCGCC
>NZ_JBFBMP010000011.1:0-24967 GCF_040687125.1 Microbacterium sp. NPDC076911
ATCATCAAGGACAGGGGGGACCAATCATGCCGAGCCCGGCAGGCTGTCACCGCCCAGCATGCTCACCAAGCGGCTACGAAGAAAGTAACGGGGGGGGGGTAGCCTGGGTCAGCTTCTTTTACTTCGCAGGAAATGCTACGCGGACGTATGCCCCGGACGAAGAACGGCACCTACCGTTTTCGTCATGATGGCGACGTCGCCGAGGAGTGACCAGTTCTCCACGTAGGAAAGGTCGAGTCGCACCGACTCGTCCCACGACAATGATGATCGCCCACCGACCTGCCATGCGCCTGTGACGCCGGGCTTGACCAGGAAACGCCGGTGCACATGATCGGCATACATCGCCACCTCTGAGCTGAGCGGTGGGCGAGGGCCGACCAGCGACATTGAACCACCAATCACGTTGAACAATTGCGGTAGCTCATCGAGGCTGTACCGGCGCATGAAACGGCCGATCGGGGTGACCCGTGGGTCGTTGCGAATTTTGAATAGAACTTCGTTACCGGCGTCGCGGTCTACTTGCAGATCACCGAGCATTGCCTCGGCATTGACAACCATCGAGCGAAACTTCAGCATTGTGAATTCTTTGCCGCGCAGACCCACACGCTTTTGCCGAAACAGAATCGGGCCAGAACCCGACAGTCGCACGAGAAGTGCCAACACCAGCAGAACTGGGCTGATAATCACGACGCCGACAACTGTGGCGATCACATCGACTGCTCGCTTTAGAAAACGCTGGCCGCCGCTGAATCGCGGGGTCTCCACGTGCATGAGAGGAAGTCCAGAAACTGGACGAATATGAATACGCGGACCAGCGATATCGATAATACTTGGCGCCAGCACCAGGTGTTGTTTTCCGCCTTCGAGCCCCCATGAGATCTCTTTTACCTTCCGCGGCGGGAGATCATCGGTGCTTGTCACGGCTACGGTGTCGGCATTCGTGGCGACCATTGCTCTCTCGATGGCGTCCACATTGCCCATGATCGGAATATCGGTTCCCGCGATCGTGTCAGCTACTTTCCCGCTCGGGACGCATGCGCCGACGACTTGGTAGCCGGCGCTGACATTGCGGCTGAGTTCACTAGAGATGAGCGCGACAGATGACTCGGAGCCCACGAGTAGCACCCGCGCGGAGTAGTCGCCCATCGAGCGATGAGCTATTAGCCATTGACGCCATAGCCAGCGCTCGAGAATCAGAACCAGAACCCCGACCGGCAGCGCGATGAGAAGGTAGCCGCGCGCGATGTCGACCTGGAACAAGAATGCGAAGATCGCGAGAAATCCGAACAGGCGGAAACTGCCGGTCGCTACTCGCACGTACTCTGCGCTTCCTGCGCCGATGACGCGATAGTCGCGAGAGTCAGTGAAACGCAAGGCCCCGTGCCAGAGCAGTACGAGAACCGCGGAGACGATCCAGTAGGACAGTTCGGTGATGCGAACGTCATGGCGCATGGCCAGATCGGCGTTGCCCATGCCGAACCAAGCGATCTGCGTTCCGAAGACCACCCAGACGAGAACTAACAGGTCGGAGACATAGAGACGTAACGCGTAGCGCTTGCGCCAATCGCGGGTGGAAGCTGCAGCTGACCGGACGGTCGCGGCAGTCGTCGCACGGTCCACCGCACCAGACGATAACTTATCGGTTGAGAGCGACGTCGGTGTCGCGTCGATATCGAGATTCGACGTCACTTTTTGCTCCTGTAGATCCTGCCCCCTGAAAGAGGTTAGCAGGATGCTGGAGCCGCTCTTGACCAGATCGGAGCGCATTTCGTGGGCGCGTTTCGGCAATGTTAAGTTGCGCGAAAGGTACTGTTTCCAGAGAGCGTGACCCATCGCGACAGTTGCTGCGCGTCGTGCTAGCGGCGAACTAGCCGACGTTGATGGGTGAGTCGCCTGACCACAGTGTGTAACCCTCGGGTGAGTCGATGGTTAGCGCGGCGGGGATAGCAATATCTACGCCCGCGACGCACTCGCTCGGCTCGGTAGCAATTCCTTCGGCTGAGAATTTTGTCACTGACAGTCCGTCGCATGATTCAGTCACGTGCGCCACTGCGACGGTGCCTGATGAGGCGGCGACGGTGACGGGATTGTTGACATCGACGGCGAGCCAGTCAGCTGTACCGGTGTCGCTTGCGAGTGCGGCGTTATGCACGTAGACCGCGCCCTCACAGATCAGCGCAGTGTTTCCGCCCGCCGTGCGCAACACGCGAGGCTCGCCGCACGGCGCCTCGATCTCGACGCCAGCGAGCACCACGGTGCCTGGTGCTGCCGGTGAGATGTAGGTCGCGCTGGCCAACACCTCGGGATAGGGCTCCCAGAACTCGCCCTGGGTGAAGGTGCGGAGCGCCTGTGGCTCGCATTCCACGCCCACGAGGGCAACGGCTTCAGCCTGGCCGTCGGCGAAAGGCTCAAGAGAGAGGAGCTGACCGATTTCGCGGTAGGTCGGAGTGACATCAACCCAGGTCGCTCCTTCGTCGGTCGAGCGTTCAATCACCGGGGCGGTCGTTCCGCACTCACCAGCGATACCGCGCCACATCACGCCGGAATCGACGGCGAGAAAGCGCTCTTCGGCGGGCACGAACGCCGGCAGGGTTTGCGTGGTGGGGGAGGGTGACGCCGTTGCGGCGTCAGCATCCACCCCGAGAGTGAACGTCGGCACCGGGTTGACAGGCGCTGTCGCGGCCTCTGGTCTGGACTGGGTTAGCGCCATCATCGCAAGCGCGGCAACACCGACGGCGAGCACGATGACCGCGACAATCGCCGTGACCTGCGCGGCGCGGCTTCGGTGGTGCGTGCGCGCAGCCATCAGCCTTCTGCGCGGCTCGTGGCGCGCGTGGGGGTTTCGCCAGTGGCGGACTGAACCGGGGGAGCCGCGACGGGCGCAGAGCCCTTTTTGCCCTTGGCCTTCTTCTCGGGCTTCTGGTCGGTGTAGCCGTACCCATAGCCGTACCCGTAGGAGTAGTAGGAATCAGGGCCGCGCGTCGGCACCATCGACAGCACGACTCCGGCGATCTTCGCGTCGACGGTGTCGAGCGCATCAACAGCGCCAGAAAGTTGGTGCGTCGTGGTCGAGCCGGCAGAGACCACGACGATTGCGCCGCTGGTCGCACGCGCCAGAATCGCACCGTCAGTAACAGGGAGCAACGGGGGAGCGTCACACAGCACGACGTCGAAGTCACGCTCGAGCACATCGAGCAGCGTCTTCATCTGCGTTGAACCAAGCAGCTCGCTCGGGTTCGGCGGAATCTTGCCGGCCGGAAGCACATACATACTGCGCCCGCCCCACGGCAACATCACATCGCCGACACGAGCGCGACCGATCAGCACGTCCGTGAGGCCCGCGCCACCCTCAATACCGAGGTATTCGGCTACCTTGGGCTTGCGCAGGTCAGCGTCGAGCAGAGCAACACGCTTGCCGGCATCAGCGAGCGCGATCGCGAGGTTGATCGCTGTTGTCGACTTGCCCTCACTGGGCAGGCTTGAGGTGACGACAAAGCTTGAGCGCCCGCCCATGTCGAGAAACTGCAGGTTGGTGCGCAGAGCGCGGAACGACTCAGCCCGCGGGCTGAGTGGGTCGGCGTGCACGATGAGCGGTCGCGTCTTCGCCTTCGGGTCGAACGCAATCGCACCGATGATCGGGGTGTCGGTGACCGTCTCAACATCGCGCGACGAGCGGATGCGGGTGTCGAGAACGGCGCGCAGCACCGCGATGCCGACACCGGCGGCAAGACCGACCAAGAAGCCGAGCGCCAGGTTCAGCGGGACGTTGGGGCTCGACGGCGAAAGCGGTGGAATCGCGTCTTCAACTCGCGTCAAACTGACCGGGCTGGTGTCGCTGTCCGCGGGTGTCTCGATCGACTCAACTGCGCTCGTGAGGCTTGCCCCGAGCGCGTTCGCCACGTCAGCAGCCTGAATGGGATCCGCATCCGTCACGGTGATCGTGATCAGGCTGGTGTTCAGCGGGCTCGATGCCGAAACCTGGCCAGAAAGTTGGGCAGCGGTGACATCGAGACCAAGCTCAGCGATCACCGGGTTCATCACGATCGGCGTGGTGACGAGGTTGGTGTACGTCGTCACACGCGACTCGGTGAAGTTCGAGCCCTGCTGCAGCTCGCTGATCGTGACGCCCCCCTGTGACGACACGAAGACGGTGCTCTGCGCCTCATAGAGAGGAGTGCGGGTGAGGGAGTACGCGGCAGCGGCACCGACCCCCACGAGGGTCGCTACAACGATCAGCAACCAGCTCTTGCGCAGAATGCGCAGGTAGTCAGAGAGTTCCATGGTGCCTTTCGGTGCCGGTAAGTCTGGGGACTATCTTGCCACGACAGAATTCGGTGCCAGAGCCAGATTGATCGCAGCGACCACCGCATCGATCGCGGGAACGAGCTGATCGGCAGACAGTTCGTACGTCTTCCAGGATCGGCGGAAGGGGTCGATCACGTCGTCATCGGCGGGATCTTCGGGAGGTAGAGCCAGACCACGTTGCCCGGCAACAGTCGCAGCCATCGCGCGAACTCGCGCGGAAGCATCGGGCCCGGCGGCATCGGCGGCGGCGCGAATCTGTTCTGGCGACGTCGCCTCATAGAGCCGCGCGAACTCGCGCACGGTGAAGGTGGAGCGGAGCCGGGAGGGCGCGAGTTCGGCGATATCGCGGCGGTGCTCGCGCGTCATCGCCAGAATCAGGTCGGGGGAGTCGAGGTGCTTTTCGGTAAGGAAGCGGGAGCGATGGGCGGCAGCATCCGGTTCAGAAACACCACGCTCTGTCGCGAGCCGTTGCGCTTCTGCGGTCATCTCTGCCGCGGGCAAGCCGCGAGTGCCCGCGCTCGTGACTCGCGGCGAAAACGCGGCAAGCCGAGTGCGCAGCAGTTGTTCTGCCAGGGGGGAGCGGCAGATGTTTCCCGTACAGACCGTCAAGATCTCATACACGGCGGAACCTTTCGAAGATCGGTAGGTTGGGCGGGTGCCAGATCACTCTATCGACGTCGAGCAGCCCCTCACGCGCGCCGAACTTCGCGCGCAGGGCGGCGCTGCCGGTGCAGACGCCGCGGCAATGGGCGGCGACTTTCGCCGCGCGGCGCGCACCGACTGGCGCGAGGGTGGTCGCTCGGTGCGCCGCTGGCGCGAAACCACGCTCGCCGTTGCGTTCCTCTGTCTCGGATTCTTTGCGCTCGGTGCCGCCGCTGTCGACACGCTCGTTGACGCGCCCTGGGCGCCGCTGTTGTCGGCGGTGCTGCTGTGGACCGGCATGGCCGTGCCAATCGTGTGGGCCTTCAGCCGCTCTCGGCCGGCCGGACTGCTGCGCTTTCGCGCGGTCGACCTTCTCTATGCAGTGGTGCTGGGGATTGCGTTGCGCGTCGCCGCCGGCTGGATTGAAGTGGCGCTCGGCGGCAGCGGGACTTTTCCGCGCTACACGACTCTGGACGGTTCGCTGGGCAGCCAGTGGCTGGTGACCGATCTGCTGGGCCCGGTGCTCATTGCACCCGTGCTCGAAGAGTTCTTCTTTCGCGCGGTGCTATTGGTCAGCGTCTACACGGTGCTGCGTCGACCGGTCGGTCGGGTCGCGGCCGCGGTGACCGCCGTGATCGCGAGCAGCGCCATCTTTATGATCGTGCACGCTTTCACCGCAGACTTCGGCACTGGCGCCATTCTGTCGATCGGGTTGGTCGGGTTGGTGTGCTCGCTGCTGGTGATGCTCACCGGTCGCATTTGGGCAGCAGTGCTCGTGCACGCTGTCTTCAACGGTAGTTTCGTGGTTCTCGCGCTTATTGGCACTTTCTGGACTTGATCTGCATATTCGAGCTCGGCTGGCGATGCGGGCTTAACTCCAAAACGTAATAATCTGGAAACCTGCACGATTGGCAATGGTCAGGGGTTTCTCTGTACAGTTACACAGGAGATCCCCAAGGTCTCGAATCGCCGCAGTCATCCCGCGCCGCCTCGGTTTTACTGATCCTATGGAGCACATATGAAAAAGTCACTCACCGCGCTGGCAATCGCCGGCGCCCTCGTCTTCTCAGGCGCCGCCGCAACCTCGGCTGCCGCTTACACCCCCTCGACTGACTACGGCGCAAGCACGTCAATCATCGTGCCTGGCTCGCCGGTAACGTTCACCTTCAGTGACCTCGCCGCGTTCGAGGGCCTGACGCTTTCGTTCTTCCTCACCGGTGAAGGCGCCAGCGGCGCCACGCTCGCGTCGATGGTCTTCACGTCGACCACGTCGGCCGGTGTCGACAAGGTCGTTTCGGGCGGCTCCGTCGCCGTGACGGTCACCGTCGCCACCGAGGGTTCATACACGCTCACAGGTTATGACTCTGAAGGCAATGCAGTTGCTAGCGCATCGTTCGCGACCTCGAGCTCGACCTCGACCTCGACCTCGAGCTCGACCTCTGGCTCGACGACCGATGGCTCGGACTCGTTGCCCGCAACGGGTGGCGAAGCATCGCTCGCCGTTGTTTGGCTCGGCGCTGGCGCACTCGGCCTCGGCGGCATCGCCGTTGCAGCCGGTGTAGCACGTCGCCGTTCGGCCTCGCAGGTCTGAACATAACGCACCGTCAAGAAACCCCGGGCACTCTGGTGCCCGGGGTTTCTCGCGTTCCCGGGGCAGATGCCAGCGTTGCGGCTCGCGTTGCGTATGTGCGGCCGGGGCTCGCGCTGGCGATCGCGGTGGGCGGGTTTGCGCTGACCGCGGTGCTGATCGCATGGTGGCCCTCAGTGCGGCTGCGATGGCTGGCCGATACCTCTCTTATAGCGATCGCCGACGTGGTGGTGCTGAGCACGCCGATGATCGTTGCCGTGCTGGTCGCGGGGCGGGTTGCAGCATCCACTCTCTTGAAAGCCCTTGGCCTGCGTCAATGGCGCGCGCTTGACCTTGCTAGCGGGGCCGCCATCGCTTTGGCAGCGCGCGCGGCGGTAGAGATCGTTGCACCGACCGTGCCGGGCTCGTCGGGGCTGTTTGGCGGCGGGCCGCTCGGCGCGCCCGTGAACGTGCTCGCCGTGATCGTAGGGGTAGCAACGGCAGTGCTGATCTCGCCCGTGGTTGAAGAGCTCTTCTTTCGCGGGCTGCTGCAGCGATCGCTCGGCGACCTGCTTGGCTCTGGAGGTGCGCCCGCTGGCGGTGTGTTCGCTGGTGTTGTGGTCGTTGCAATTTCAACCCTGAGCTTCGTTGCGATTCACGCGATCGGGCCGATTCTCGCGGGCACGGCGGTGCCGGTGGGAACACTCGTCGGCACGACTGCGGTCGGACTCGGGTGCGGCACACTCGTGTTCATCACCGGGCGACTGGGCGGAGCGCTTTGCGCGCACATACTCTTTAATACACTCGGCATGGCCCTGCTGCTCGCCTGAACGTGCGGGCTCGTCAACGGGCCCGACCATTGCACGTCTACTATGGCCAAGAGAAACATCCAGGCTGTGACCCCCAAACCTCCCCACCGATCAAGGGCCCGCATATGACTCGCACGACCCGCTCCACCGTTCGAACCGCCGCCGTGTTGGCGGCGCTCACGCTCGGACTGACCGGATGCAGCTCGTTCACACCACCTTGGTCTGAAAGCACAGCTACCCCCACCCCGACTCCCACGGCCACCGCCGAGCAGCCCGTGCCCAACGACATTTCGTCAGGCTCCACCGCGCGCGAAATGGTTGCCGGTCCGCTCGACGTCAGCATCGACTACTGGTCGACGCTGTCGATGGATCAGTGGACGGCAGGGGTACTGAAGCCCGTTTCGGTGTCGCTGACAACCGAGATCACCCCCGACGACGGCCAATCGGTCTATTTGCAGCGCGCCACAATGATCGCAACACCAGCGTCGGCAACCGAGACCTTCGACCCCCTCAGCGCGCAGGTCGACTCGGCCACGACCACGCCCGGCTATCTGGTGATCGACCCCTACAGCTATACGCAAACCTTCATGGTGGCGGCAGTACCCGAGGGCGCGACCTATGTGACATTGCAGTTCACCTATGAGTTCTTGGTGCAGTCGACGCCGACCTCGAGCGATTATGCGAAGCAGACGGCGTCAGAGACGCTGACGGTCGCTATTGCGCCGTAGCTGAGGGCTGTATCGCCGTCGGCGCCGTAGCGGTAGTCGGTTCGCTGTCGCGCGCGGGCAAGCGCACCCAACGGTCGCCGCCGAGACGCTGCGCCTCTAGTACGGCGTCGTGCGCAAGCTTCGTGAGATCGTCGTAGGTGTCTTTGCCCACGATCACTGGCACAATGCCAGCGCTCGCAGAGACGCGCACGTTGGCGATGCCCGACACTTCCGTTGACAGACGGTTGATCACGTTGCGCACTCGCTCGCGAGTCGACGCGGCCGACTCGGCCACCAGAATCTGCACTCGGCCGGGAGCCACACGGCACAGGTCAGCCTCAGCCCGCAGCTCTTCGGTTATGATTGTGCCGAAAGTGCTGAGAAGCGCGCGGAACGACCACGCGTTGCTCGCATCACGCAGGTCGTCGAGGTCGTCGAGACACAACTCGATGTAGGTCCAGTCGGTCTCATTTCGCCGCGCGGCGCGCACCAGACGCTCACGGGCCACACCACGCATGAGCGGTTCGGGCATGAAAGCGTCGAGCGCCTCGAGAATGTCCTGCGCGCCAGGGCGCCGGTTGGCGTAGAAGAGAAGGGTCACCGTCGCTGTGATCAAGAATATGGTCGAGCTCATCACGCTGATGCGGGTAAACAGAAAGTCGCCGAGCTCAATGAGCGTGTCGCCGGTAATCAGCGGAAGGAAGAACCCGACGGCTGCAAGGGCAAAGACCAGCAGAGATGCTGCCACGAGAGGCGGCGTGTAGAGCGAGCCGCGGGTCTCGCCCCGCATCGCTTCGACGGCTACCGCCACGACCGCGATACCCGTGGCGAAGAACGCCGCGCGAAAGACGAATGGGTTGATCGGCAGTTGGGCCGTCGCCGTCAACGCGAAAAACGTCAGCAGCGCCTGCGCTGGCCCAGCCCAGGCATAGGGGCGCTTTCGGTGCAGCGCGCGCAAACCCGACCACAGCAACAGCGGCATGCCGCAGCCGAAGGCCTGGCCCACGGGCAAGACAGCGGTTTCGATTCCTAAAGCAGCGCCCGCATATGAGGCATAGACGCCGAGCAGCGTGAAGAAAAACCCGAGTGTCCACAGCATGGTGGCGCGCCCAGGGCGGCCGACCAAGCCGAGCCACGTCATCAGGATCACGCAGGTGGTGACCACCGTGGTCTGCGCGATCGCATATCCGCCAGCCTCAAGCATGCTGCGCACCTGCCTCAACGTCGGCAGGCGCCGGAGTCAGCGTTGCCGTCATCGTCGTGCCACGCATGGGCGCGCTCTCGATCTCAAGTGTGCCGTTGTGCTGCTCAATAAGTGACTTCACGATGCCCATACCCAACCCGGTGCCCTGCACCTCGCTCGTGACAGCTCCCGGTGCCCGGTAGTAGGGGTCGTAGATGTGCTCGACTTCTTCGGCGGTCATGCCCGAGCCCGTGTCGCTGATGCTGAGTGACACCTCGTCGTCAGTGGCCGTTACATACAGCATCACCTTGCCGCCCTTCGGGGTGTATTTGATGGCGTTGCTGAGCAGGTTGTCGACCAGTTGGCGCAAGCGGAAAGCATCGCCCATCACGAACGTCGTCGCGGACGGGTACCACTCGACAGCGACTGACTTTGACCCCGCCATCGGCTCGAACGAGTCGACCGACTGCGTGATGACCTTGGAAAGATCGGTGGGCACCATGACCAGCTCGTCTTTCTGGGCGGTGGCACCAGATTGCAGAATTGCCTCAGACAGCGTCAGCATGCGCTGGCCCGCCATGCTGATCTCGTTGACCTGCTTGTGCGCGCGCGCCGGAAGCTCTTCGTCATCGAGCAGCAACTCAGAGAATCCGAGAACCGTTGTCAGGGGGTTTCGCAGCTCATGCGAAATGCGCGCCGTCAGCGTTTGCCGCAGGTTTTCGGCGCGCAGCATCGCGGTGATGTCATGGGCGATCAGCAAAGCGCCGTTCGGGGCGTTCGAGCCGTCATCGCTCGGCACCGAGCGCGCCGTGAGCGAGAGTGCGTGCCATACGCCCGTCGCGGTGAACAGCCAGGTGCGGGCGTCGTCGAACTGCTCGCCGCGCATCGCGCGCTGCAGCGGGCGATTGCCCGCAGGCACGGGTGCGCCTCGCAATGCGTCGTATTCGACCGACGAGGGCGGGGCCGTCAGGTCTGACGCACGAATGCCATACAGCGAGCGGTAGGTGTCGTTGAACTCATCCACCTCACCGCTGGCAGAGATTCGCGCGATACCCACGTCGATCGTCTCGATCATCTGCGAGGCATTGTGTTCTTGCCGTCTCGCCTGCGCCAACGCCTCGTTGAGCTTGCTTGCTTCGCGCACCAGCAATCTCTTGAATGCTCTGGTCTGCTGCGATGCGTGACGGGTGCTGATGGCGATGAACGTCAGTGTGAGGGTGACAATGCTCACGCGGAGAGCGGCGGGCGCGCTGCCGGGGGAGCTGAGCTCGCTCATCGCCACGATAACGGCGATAGTGACGAGCGACGAGGTGATCGCGATCGCCCCGTAGTGGCTCGCGATCCAGATCACCGGAAACGCCCACAGATAGGCCAGGTCAATGGTGGTCTGTGCCGACATCGTTCCCACGGCGATGATGTCAAGAAAGGGGATGCTGAGCGCAGCCCACGACGGCAGCAAGCTCCACGGCACGATCAGCGCCAAAGCGGTGATAATCACCATCGCTGAGACGCCCACCGAAAACGTCCACTTTTGCATCGTCTCGGGTTCGATCGCCTGCACCAGAAGCACAATGACGACCACCACCACGGCTAGCAACAACTGCGATAGCCAGATGGAGTTGGTGCGAGACTCAAGACGTTGGGGCTCGGTCACTATCGCGCTCTCTCAGAAGACATGGCACGACGAGCGGTAGCTCGAGACTGCCGGGCGAAGCGCCGCAACTCTGCAGACGAGGAAAAAGACGCACTCTCGACCAAAAGGTCAGGCGGTCGGGTGGGTGCGGAGGGCGGCATCAATTCAGCGTAGGACTTTTGCAGACGCTCGCGAATCGTGTCGACATCGAGCGTGCTGCCAAAGTGCAAAACAATAAGCGTGTTCGGCGCCACCCGCCCGATGATCGCGCCCGTGGGCATGGCGTCGAGGGTCGCCTTTGTCGCCGCGCGAGTGATGGTCAGCGCCCAGGGCCGGCCGAACGCGATGCGGTGCAGTCGGGCGTCGGGGATCGAGATGCCGATGGTGGTGACGCGCGGGCTCATCGCCAGCAGAGCTTCCATCCAGTCAGTCAGGGCGTGGGCGTTGACGATGCGCGTCGCGTCGTCAGGGTTGGCGCCCCGAACGATGAGGATCATGCCAGCGGCGACCACCGCGACGGCGATCGCAGCGACCACCGTTGATTGCTCCCGGCTCAGGAGCAGTTGCACGTAGTAGTCGTCGGCACCGACAAAGGGGGGTACCGCAAGGCGCGCGGCGCAGTAGACGCCGTAGACAGCGATCGTGATGCCTACCAGTAGGGCACCGGCCCGTGGCAGGCTTTCTTGCCCCTGCACGCACGCCGCCGCCGCGATGAAGCTGAAGAGCGCGAGAGCGACCAGCTTGGCGTCGTAGCCAGCTAGGGGAGAGCCATAGACCGTCAGAGCGCCGATGCCGAGCGAGATCAGCAAGAACCACATCGCCCAGGTGTGCTTGTTTCCCGCAGCGCGGCGCATAGCGGCAGCGAGCAAACCGACAGCCAACGGCATGGTCACGTCGCCGACTACCAGCGGGAACAGATTTTGCGTGTTCTCATCGGCCATGGCGTAGGCGAGACTCGACAGCGTTGCCGAAGTGCCAGCGAGCAGAGCGAGCGTTGAAACGCTCACCCATGATGAGCCAACCGGGCGCGCGCCACGTTCAGAAATGATGACGAGGGCCACTGCGGCGCAACAAGCAGCGGTGAGTGCGATCGTGTAGATCGTGACCATCGACGCCCCCGCGCGGTCTCTATTGGCGCCCGAGCCGACGCGCCTTGAGGAAACCTTGGGGGTTTGTTGGGGGCGTATCGGCGAAAAACGAATGCTACGTGCACGTCAGCATAGCAAGATCGTGATCAGCGGCAATTTCTGCGGCGACACACTTCTCTGAAAAACTAGCGTCCCCAAGCCGCTAGCCTCCCCACACCGAAAGATCACGTCATGACTGACAACATCACCACGAATGCGGTTGCTCCTAAGAACGAGCTGGCGCTGCGTTCGCGATCCAGCTCACGCCACACGGCGCCACCGCCACCGCCGGTTGAACCAGACGATCACGCCTTTCCCGAAGACTTCTCGTCAGTCTTCGACCACGCGTCGACCCAGCGATCAACCATCGGCTGCGTGATCCCGGCATATAACGAAGAAGAGTCAATCGCCGAGGTGATCGAGGGCCTGCTGTCGCAGACCCGCGTTCCCGACGTGATCCACGTCGTGGTCAACAACACCAGCGACAGCACCGTCGCCATCGCGGCGAAGTACGCGGGGCCCCACGAGGTTTCGACGCCCCTCGGCGAGCAGTTCACCGAAGTGTTCGTGCATGACATCGGAAAGAACCCCGACAAGAAGGTCGGTGCGCTCAACTACGGCTATGCGCTCGTCGAGGGCTACGACTACCTCCTTGGCGTTGACGGTGACACCATCGCCGAGATCCACGCGGTGGAGAACCTTGAAACCGAGATCATCGCAGACACCCGCATCGGCGGCATCTCAGCGATCTACAGCATCGATAACTCGAAGTTCAAAGGCCTCGCGTCGTTTCTGATCACCGGTCAGCGCTCGCAGTTCGCGGCGTTCAACCTGCAGAACCTGCTGCGCGGTCGCAACATGGCCGTGCTCGGTGGTCAGTTCTCGTTGTTCGCGACCCAGGCGCTGCGTGAAGTCATGGTCGAAAACCGCCAGTCGACGCCGTGGGTGAAAGACAGTGAGGTCGAAGACTCACTGCTCTCATTGCAGATCAAGAGCGCTGGATACCTCACAAAGATCAGCCCCGTCTCGCGCGCAGACGTGGGTGGCATGACCACGCTTCGGGGCCTCGACGCTCAGCAGGTGAAGTGGACGTATGGCGCCATCGAGCTGATGTGGCCGGGGCAGCGCGGCGACACCAAGGGTCAGCCGTTTCACCCGAACCTGCGCATCCGCTGGTTCGAGAACCTCGGCATGCTCACGAACATCTTCGTTCGCTTCGCCTTCGCGCTGCTGCTCGCCGGCTCGCTCTCGCTGAACGCCTTCGTCTTCTCGCCGATCTGGCTGATTCCCGTAGCCGTCGCAATCTTGCTCAACCTGCGCATGGCGATGACGATGTACTCCCGCACTTACAAAGACATTCTCTTCGCACTGCTGTTTGTGCCCGCCGAGATGTATATGTGGATCAGAATGGCGCACTTCATTCGCGCGTGGACCCGATTCTTGTCGAAGAAGAAGGTCGACAACTGGGCGATGCAAGCGAAGGCAGAAAAAGGCTCGGGTGGACTCGGGCACTGGATGCCGTTCTTTATCGCCATTGCAGCGCTGGCCGCCGTCGCTGCGGTGTGGCTGATGCTCGGCCCGGCTGCGCAGTCGGCCATATTGTGGATCGGCTGGCCGATCGTTGGAGTCGTCACGGTGCTGCAGACGCTGCAGATGTTCCTGCGACTGATCCGCCGCCAGCACGGCTACAAGGTCTAAGCGCCCGGTTCGTCGTCGCGCCGCGACGCTGCCTGTTCGGCCGTGAGCCGATAGCCGACGCCCCGCACGGTCTCGATGTATCGAGGCTGTGTGGGGCTGTCGCCGATTTTGCGCCGCAGGTTGGTCATATGTGCTTCGATGGCCCGTTTGTCAGCATCGCCCACGAAATATGACGTGACATACGACTCGCCGCGCAACAGCAGGGTGAGGTCTGCTTTGCTGCGCACGCGGCGACGCGAGTGAAGCAGCGCAGCCAGCAGATCGAACTCGGTGCGAGTGAGATCAATCTCTCGGTTGTCGATCAACACGATGCGGCTATCGATGTCGAGCTGCAGATTGCGGTGCGTGAGCCAGTCGCCCTCGTCAAGATGCGCGTTGCTGGTGCCAGCTGCTGGCGATTCGCCGCCCTCCCAGACGGGCTCGGCGGAGTCTTCGGCGATCACCCATTCGGCGTTCTCGCCAGGCGTCGGAGCGGCAGCGCGAGCCGGTGGGGGTGGCGTTGCCGGCGCGGTGCGGGCTGACGGAAACGACGGACCGGCCGTCTCTTGCGTGCGAATCGAGGGCTGCTGCGCCGTGAGCGTTGCCCGGGGGCGACGCATCAGCGCCTCCACCCGCGCGCGAAACTCCCGGGGGCGAAACGGTTTGATCAGATACTCGTCAGCGCCCGCGGTGAGGCCCATAACGATGTCTGCCTCATCACCGAGGCCGGAGATCATGATGATGTGCGTTTCGCTTTGCTCGCGAATGCGTCGGGCGGCTTCGATGCCATCCATGCCGGGCATGTTCACATCAAGCGTTGTGATCATCGGCTTGTACGAAAGCACAGCGCGAATGCCGTCAATACCGTTTCCGACCGAGACGGTGGAGAACCCTGCGGCCTCGAGCACCTCACTTAACAGGTGGCGCAAGCCGGGATCATCTTCGATGATCACGGCCGTGCGGGTTTCGGAGGGAACTTCGGTCATTCGCGGGGTCCTATCTCACCGTGGGGATCGGCAGAGTTTTCGAGAAACATGACAGTTGTTCGATGTTGAATTGTCGCACAGACCAGGAACTGTCTGGTGCGCCATCATCGAATGGCCTGGCGGGTCAGCTCAATGGCAGCCGCTGGCCACCAGTCGCCAGCGGGCGGTCCGCCGTTGCAGGTGCCGTCGCTTTCGCCCGGCGGCTTCACCCACAAATTCGTGTCGACGACGTCGTCGCTGTAGGTCGCAGGCGCTTCGCCGATGAGTCGGTTGGGCGGGTTGCACCACTTTCCCGTCGATCCCGCTCCGCTTCGCGAGGTATCGACCACAGCGTGTGCCCCATCCAAGAGTTCTGAAAGCTCGGCGGCGTAGAGCGCCTCTTTGGCGAGGCTGTTGTAGTTAGAGACATTCGTGGCGAATCCGCGCACGCTATCGCCGTCGATCTGACTGATCATGGCCGCCATCTCAGAGGCGGGCAGCCAATTGGAATGCCCCCCGTCGACGTAGAGCCAAACGTTCTCGCCGATGAGCACGTCGGCCGCGTCGCTCAGCTGCTCGATGCGCTCGGCAACATTTCCGCATTCGGGGGCCAGAGCCAGCGAATCAGGTTCGAGCACGATGATGGTCTTCACATCGGGAGCATCAGCCAGAGCGAGAGCGATTTCTTCGGTCCACAGCACATAGTCGTCGGGATCAAGCCCGCCCGCCGAATACTGACCGCAATCGCGCTCGGGCAGACCGTAGATCACCAGGGTGGCGGCAGCATCCGCCCGTTTTGCTTCGTCGAGCAGATCTGAGGTGAGTTCACGCACCGACTCGAGCGGATAACTCTCGGGCGTGAGCCACACCGCGGTGGGAACATCGGCAAGATAAGTGGCAGCCGCAACCGCATCGCGGTCGCTTTCAACCAAAGATGCCGTTCGCGCTTTGCTCTCTTCGGCGACCATGAGCGCATCGCCGGGCGAAGGTGGTGAAGCCTCAGACAAGCTGGCCACGCTGATGCCCACTCCGATCATCACCACAAGCACAGCGGCGATCGCAGCGCCGATGATGACGCTCATGCGCGGTCGTCGCTCGCGTCGCGGTTTGGCGGTGGCGTGCATATAGCGTAAGCTCTCCCTTTGGTGCCTGTGTCTTGCTGGCCAGGTGCCGCGAACGTGAGCCCTCCACTGGTGCGTTTACCCTCGTGCTTCGAGCGTAAACCCCCCGGAGTGGGATTCACGAACCTCTCCGTTCGATCAAGAAAGCAGCACTACTGTGACGCGCACTTATACCCCCAAGGCTGGCGAGATCCAGCGCGAATGGCTCATCATTGATGCACAGGACATCATTCTGGGCCGTCTCGCATCGCACGCCGCCACGCTTCTGCGTGGAAAGCACAAGCCCACCTTCGCAAACCACGTTGACACCGGCGACTTCGTCATCATCATCAACGCGGAGAAGGTCGCAATGTCGGGCCAGAAGCTCGAGCAGAAGAAGGCGTACCGCCACTCGGGTTACCCGGGCGGCCTTTCGTCGGTCACCTACGGTGAGCTTCTCGAGAAGAACCCGGTTCGCGCTGTGGAGAAGGCCGTTCGCGGCATGCTCCCCAAGAACAGCATCGGGCGCCAGCAGCTGACGAAGCTGAAGGTCTACCGCGGTGCTGAGCACCCTCACGCGGCTCAGCTGCCGAAGACGTACACCCTCGACCAGGTCGCCCAGTAAGCGCCGAAGACTGACTAAGGACTAACTCGTGGCGAAGATCGAAGAAACCACCGACACCAACTACTCGACCGAGACCCCGGTTGACGAGACTGCAGAAGCTGTTGCAGCACGCCCCGTGCTCAGCGTTCCTGGTGCAGCCGTCGGCCGTCGCAAGCAGGCTATTGCCCGCGTGCGCATCGTTCCCGGTTCGGGCACCATCACCGTCAACGGCCGCACGTTCGAAGACTACTTTCCGAACAAGCTCCACCAGCAGCTGATCAACGACCCGTTCACGGTTCTGCAGCTCACCGGCTCGTATGACGTCATCGCACGCATCTCGGGTGGTGGCCCCTCGGGTCAGGCCGGCGCATTGCGTCTCGGCATCGCCCGTTCGCTGAACGGAATTGACGAAGAGAACAACCGCGCCACCCTGAAGAAGGCTGGCTTCCTCTCTCGTGATGCACGCGTCAAGGAGCGTAAGAAGGCTGGACTCAAGAAGGCGCGTAAGGCTCCTCAGTACTCGAAGCGCTAAACGTTCGATGCCGCTTTTTGGCACGGACGGCGTAAGGGGGCTGGCCAACGGCCCCCTTACCGCCGAACTTGCGCTTTCCCTGGCCCAGGCGACTGCCGTCGTCCTGGGCCAGGGTCGTACCGCCGAGGCGCGCCGAGCGGAAGGCAAACGCCTCACCGCGGTCGTTGCGCGCGATCCCCGAATCTCGGGCGAGTTTCTCTCTGCCGCTGTCGCCGCAGGCCTCGCCTCATCAGGTGTCGATGTGTTGGATGCTGGTGTCTTACCGACGCCCGCCACCGCATACCTGATCGCAGACATCGACGCCGACTTCGGCGTGATGGTCTCTGCCTCGCACAACCCCGCCCCCGACAACGGCATCAAGATTTTCGCCAGCGGCGGTGTGAAGCTCCCCGACGTGGTTGAGCAGCGCATCGAAGCCGCCATGGCCGCTGACAAGCTGCAGCCCACCGGTGCAGCAGTCGGCCGCATCCGTCGCTTCGCCGACGCAGAAGACCGCTACGTCGTGCACCTGCTCGCATCGCTGCCGCACAGCCTTGACGGGCTGCACGTTGTGCTTGACTGCGCGCACGGCGCAGCATCCGGAGTATCGCCTGAAACCTTCCGCGACGCGGGAGCGCGCGTGACGGTGATCGGTGCCGACCCCGACGGACTCAACATCAATGACGGCGTGGGTTCTACTTATCTCGACGTGCTGTCTGAAGCCGTTGTCGGCGCCGGTGCCGATGTGGGCATCGCCCATGACGGTGACGCAGACCGCTGCTTGGCCGTTGACGCGGCAGGAAACATCGTTGACGGTGACCAGATCATGGCGATTCTCGCTGTCGCAATGAAAGAGCGCGGCGCGCTCGTCGAAGACACGCTCGTCACCACGGTGATGAGCAATCTGGGACTGCACCGCGCGATGCAGGCTCACGGAATTCGCGTGGAGACAACCGCGGTCGGTGACCGCTATGTGCTCGAGCGCATGAACGAAGGCAGCTACTCGCTTGGCGGTGAGCAGTCGGGACACGTCATCATGAGCGAGTTCGCCACCACCGGTGATGGTCTGCTCACTGGTCTTCACCTGGTTGCAGAAATGGCACGCACGGGCAAGACGATGGCGGAGCTCGCCTCGGTCATGACGGTCTTTCCGCAGGTGCTCATCAACGTGCGCGGCGTAGACCGCGAGGGAGTCAGCACCGACGAGATCGTGCAAGACGCCGTCGCCCGTGCGACCGCGCGTCTCGGTCTTTCCGGTCGCGTGCTGCTGCGTGCGTCGGGCACTGAGCCTCTGGTGCGCGTGATGGTCGAGGCTGAATCGGCTGAAGCCGCCGCCGAGATCGCCGAAGGCCTCGCCGCCATCGTTGCAGACCGCCTCGCGCTCTAGCCGCAACGCGCGCGAGCGCCGCATCGCGGTTCTCGCTCAGGCGCGCCGCTGTGGCGTGCTGCTGCGGTGCACTGGTGCGGTTGCGGCGTAGAGCGGCAACGACGAAGGGCACGCTCTCAGTCGAGAACGTGCCCTTCGGCTATTGCGCTAGATCAGGCGCGGCGCTTGCGAGTGGTAGGAAGCATCGATCCGCCGGCGAACAGTCCGACAGCAGCCAACGCGCCAACGGGCAAGAGCCATGCGTTGTCACCACCGGTCGCGGGCAGTACGCCGCTGGTCGGCGTTGGCGTTGCGGTGGGCGTCACCGATGACGTCGGCGTCGGAGTCACCGTCGGGCTCACAGTCGGCGTCGGCGTGACGGTCGGGCTCACTGTCGGAGTCGGAGTCGGAGTCGGCGTCGGAGTCGGCGTCGGCGTCGGCGTCGGTGTGGGCGGCGGCGTCGGTGTGGGCGTCGGCGTGGGGCAGCCGATCACGGTCACTGCGGCGTTTGGATACGTCACCAGTCCCGAAGTCCATTCGGGATCACCCTGCGGGCTGGTCCCGGCGTAGGCGATGGCGCTTACCGATTCGAGCTCGTCGCAGTCATAGCCCTGCAGGGTTGTGTTGTAGTTCCAGATCTCGCCAGCATCGTAATACCGCGGACCAAAGTCATAAGGGGTGCCGTTCGGCGCGTTTACTGTCGCCCAGCCGTAGACGCCCTGATCAGACGTGTTCTGCGTGTGGACGCTGACGCCGACTGAACCCGAGTTGGAGAAGTCAAGGGTCACGGTGGCGACACCGCTGACGTCATCGATGCCGGCGGCGAAAGCCGGAGCAGCGATAAGTCCGCCTACGCCGAGTGCAAGAGCGGCGGCCGCGGCAGTGTACTTCGCACGAGTCTTCATTCAATCTCCCCAAAGATCACTACGGAGATACTCGTGACCAGCCCGTAGGACTGCGCGACAGGGCGCATCACGATGGCGTCATCGCCCTCTCCTGTGAGACACGCCAACAGATTCACCTCTGGCAGCGCGAGATAAGTCCTGGTGGCCGCTTGCTGGCGCCTGATTCGGGCAAGCGCGATGCTTCGTCGGCAGAAGCAGCGCAAACGAACTGCGTCAGAGCAGACAGTTGTGACCGAATGCGCGCGGGTCGATTCCTCAGGATTAGCTAAAGATTCGCGCTGATTAAGCACAATGCGCAACGTACATGCCCGTATCGGGCTCAATACACCCCTGTACGTCGTACTTGATTTGCAATTTGCGCAGTTTGCCTACAGCCTGTGAGGGATGGGTGAACTATGCCATCACCTGATGGGAGCGCTCTCTTTTTTGCCGCGCGGGGCGGCGAGAGCTCTCTACCGTCGAGTCGTCTGCTTCTGAACGCGAGCGACTTGATTCTGCAAGACCAACAAAGGGGAGTCTGCGTGCGCAATCAACGCAACCAGCACACATCTGCATTTCGAAAGGTCGTCGCCACGAGCGCGGCCGCTGCACTGGCTGTGACAGGCATTGCTGTGGGAACGGCCGCGCCCGCGGCCGCCGCCACCGGCGCCGTCAGCGGTGTTGCCTACCGCGACTTCAACGGAAATGGTGAGCGCGACGTGTTCTCGCCCGAAGAGGGTAAACAGACCGACGTCGGCATTGCCGGCGTGACCGTTGTCGCATATGACGTTTACGGCACGGAGCTCGACAGCACCACCACCGCCAGCGATGGTGCGTACACGCTCAACACGTCTGCTGTCGACGATGACACCGCCGTACGGGTCGAGTTCACCGAACTCCCCGATGGATACGCCCCCTCGTTCGCAGGGGAGAACAACGGAACCACCGTTCAGATGACAGTGGCAGGCGCCGAAGACGTCGACCTGCTCGTCAACCACCCTGACGACTTCGCGCAGGCGAACGCGCCTACATTCACCGCGATTCAAATCGCGGGCGCTTTTGACGAATCGTCGGATGAGCCTGCCATCGTCGGGCTGCCGTGGGGTGCGAGCGAGAATACGGCGCCAAGCTACCCCGAGCGCACCACGATCGCTGACATCGGCGATGTCGGCTCAATCTGGGGCCTCGCGTTCAACCAGAACGCCAACGAGCTCTACGCAGCGGCAACCTACAAGCGGCAGTCAGGTCTGGGCTCACTGGGCCTCGACGGCATCTACCGCGTGTCGAACGTTCTCGACGACACGGGCGCGATGACTGGTGCAACCACCGTCGGCGAATTGATCGAGCTGGACGACGACCTCGGTATTGACGTGGGCACAGCGCTCACAGATGCAGAGCGTGGTCTCGGAGAAGCTGGCGACCCGGCGGCAGATGTTGACGCATTTGCCAATGCTGGCAAGGTCGGCATCGGTGGAATCGCCGTCACGCCCGACAACGACGCGCTCGTTGTGGTCAACCTCTACGACCGCAACCTCTATGTGCTCGATGTCACCTCGGCCACGCCGACGCTGGCAGCGACGGTTGATTTCGCAGACACTCTCGAAGAGAACCAGCAGCCCTGGGCGGTCTCGATCTATCGCGGAGACGTTTACGTCGGCTACGTGGACACCGGCGCTGCGCCGGGTGTTTCAGCCGCAGAAGCAGAGCTCAACGCCTATGTCGTCTCGGCCCCGCTAGAAGACGTGCTTGCCGGTGGCGCCCCCGACTGGACCACGGTGCTCACCGCCGACCTCGGCTACACCAAGGGCAACTCCACATCGAGCTGGGGTGGCGGCTCAAGCTGGCCGACCACTGAGCCGCAGGTGACGCGCTGGAACACCTGGACCGATCAGTGGACATGGGATGCCGCAGACCCGAACAACTCGGTCGCCGACAAGTCCGTTGGACTCGAGAGCGGCTTTGGCGACACTCACATCTACCCGCAGGCAATCCTGAGCGGGCTCGCGTTCGACACCGAGGGCTATCTGAATCTCGGCTTCAGCGACCGCACCGCTCTTCAGGCCGGAAACCGCAACTATCCAGCGATCGAGAACGTCACCGGCGAGTATTTTCAGACAATCTCGAGCGGTGACCTGCTCGTTGCCGCGCCAAGCGAAGACGGCACGTACGTTCTCGAAAACGACGGCGTCGTGGGCGATCGCGTTGCGGCAGTCGGTGACGAAGAAGGTCCCGGCGGCGAGGAGTTCTACGACGACGGTCAAAACCTCGGTTCTGGCAGGTACCACAAGGACGCTGCTCTCGGCGCTGTCGTGACGTATCCGGGTGTCGCTGAAGTGCAGTCGACCCTGTATGACCCGCTCTCTGCGGTTCGTCTTGCGGGTGTCGCCTGGTTCGACACCACCGACGGCAGCGCCGATCGCGGCTATGAGCACACCGCCGACGATGGTTCAGAGCAGACCTCCGCCACCTTCCAAAAGGGTGGCGGCCTCGGCGGCCTCGCTATCGCGTTGCTGCCGCCTCCGGTCGAGGTCGGAGACCGCGTGTGGTTCGACGCTGACCAGAACGGCCGTCAAGACGCCGACGAGCCCTCAATCGCTGGCGCTCCGGTGTCGATCTACCGCGCAGACGTAGACGGCAACCCCACCGGGGACGAGCTTGCCAGCACTACGACCGACGAGTTCGGTGAGTACTACTTCAACAGCGAGCTGTGGGCCGACCGTTTCACTGAACCGACGGCCGAGCTTGTCGTCGTCTTCGGCAGCCTGCCGGACGGCGATGACGTCGACTTTGCCTGGGGTGATGTTCCGGTCATCGACTCCTTCAGCGACTTGACCTGGGGCGAGCTCAGCTTCACCGGCAAGAGCACCGCAGCAGCGACGACCTTGGATGACTCGAACGCCGACACCACCACCGGCTACGCACCGGTGAGTGTGCTCGGCGCAGGTCTCAACGACCACACGATCGATGCCGGCTTCGTCTCTGATGTGACGATCGAGGTCGCCAAGGAACTGTCAGAAGACAGCGCCTCGGCAGCATCCGGTCAGACGTTTGAGATCTCAGTGACTGTTGCGGACTTCCGCGGCGACGCACTGCCCGACAGCCCGTATGTGTTCGACATCGCCGCTGACGGCTCGAGTGATTTCAGCATTCCCGCATTTGGAACGATCACCGGTGTGACCGAGACCAACGGCGACGACTTTGACTTCGCCGTCGACACCGAGCTGCCGATCGCGGCCGTCGATGGTCTTGACATCACGGTGACCAACACGATCACCACCTATGCCGTAGGCGACTATGTGTGGATCGACGAAGACCGTGACGGTCTGCAAGACGACGGCGAGGCATCGCTTAGCGACGTTATCGTGCGACTGCTTGACGGCGAAGGCAACCCGGTGCTCGACGCCGATGATGAGCCTCTCGTGACGACGACCGACGAAGATGGTTTCTACATCTTCGACGACCTCGTCGCGGGTGATTACCAGGTGGAGTTCGAGCTGACTGAAAAACAGTCGCAGAGCTACATCTTCACCCTGCCCGAGGTGGCCAACGTCACCGACAACTCTGACGCGACGCCCACCGAAGACGACCGCTTCGTTGGCCGCAGCGCCGTGTTCACGCTCGACGCCGACAACGAGCAGCTCGTGCCATCTGCCGACTACACCTCGATTGTCAACGCAACCGGTGGAATCGACCCGACCTGGGATGCCGGTGTGATCACCCGCACCTACGCCGTGGGCGACTATGTCTGGCTTGACAACGACCGCGATGGATCGCAGGGCGAGAACGAAGAGCCGGTCGCCGGAGTTTCGGTGGCGTTGCTCGATGGCGACGGCGAGCCTGTGCTCGGCGCTGACGGTGAGCCGCTGATCGCGGTCACCGACGACGAGGGTCGCTACTTGTTCGACGAGCTCGAAGCGGGCGACTACCAGGTGCAGTTCACGCTGACCGAACAGCAAGAGCAGACCTACCGTTTCACCACTCAAGACGCTGACGGTGTGGCCGATGGCAACGACAGTGACCCTGTCGTCACCACTGGTCTGACCGAGGTGTTCACCCTCGACCACGAGAGCGTTCTTGTGCCGGCGGCAACGTACGAGTTCGGTGAGGTTCTTGCGACTGAGGGTATTGATCCGACGTGGGATGCGGGTTTGTTCTCGAAGACCTACGCGGTGGGTGATTATGTGTGGATCGATGAGGACCGTGATGGTGTGCAGGATGCTGAAGAGCTCGTGCTTGAAGGTGTCACGGTGAATCTTTATGGTGTGGGCACTGAGGTGCTTATGACGACCACGACCGATGAGAATGGTTTGTACGTTTTCGATGCGTTGGCGCCGGGTAATTACCGGGTTGAGTTCGTGTTGACGAGCGATCAGGCTGCGATTTACACGTTCACGACCGATGTGGCTGGTGACGACGTCACCGTGGATTCGGATGCTGACGATACGGCTGGTGACAGCTTCGGTTTCACCTCGACGTTCACGCTTGGTGATGACAACGAGCAGTTGGTTGCTAGTGCTGCGTATGTTGATGCTGACCTGGTTGCTACGGAGGGTATTGACCCGACGTGGGATGCCGGAGTGGTTCGTAAGAAGGTCTCGGTAGGTGACTACGTGTGGCTGGATGTGGATCGTGATGGTGTGCAGGGAACCAGTGATGCGGAGATGCCCATCGAGGGTGTGAAGCTCGTCTTGACTGGACCTGACGGCGAAAGTGTTGTGGACATTGAGGGCAACGAGGCTATGCCGGTGTTCACTGACGAGAACGGTTTCTATGAGTTCGTGAATCTGCCGGCGTTGCCTGAGGGCGAGTCATACACGGTCACGATCGATCAGGAAGATGCATCCACGATCGACGCGTTGACCGAGTTGCGTCCGACGGTGACGGGTGCGGGAGATACGGCCACGGACTCCAGTGAGTGGACGGCAGCTTCTGGCGACCTCACCGACAACGGGGATCGTGACAGCACGCTTGATTTCGGTTTCGTGCCGCGTACGTACGCGATCGGTGATGTGGTGTGGATTGACACGAACCGTGATGGTGCGCAGACCGATGGTGAAGAGCCGTTGGCTGGTGTGACGGTGACGTTGCTTGACGCGAATGGTGTGCCGGTTGAGGGTGTGGATTCGGTTGTGACCGATGAGAACGGTTTGTATCTGTTCGATGTGGTCAAGCCGGGCGAGTACCGTGTGGAGTTCACGTTGACCGAACAGCAGCAGGCGCTTTACACGTTCACGGAATATGAAGCAGCAGTGGGCGGCGCTGAGGGCGATTCGAACGCAGACGCGACGGGCCGTTCGGCGGTGATCACTGTGGGTGAAGGATCAGCTGCGCTTGATCCTGAGTACGCGGATCAGCAGTTCGTTGCGACGGAGGGTGTTGACCCGACGTGGGATGCCGGAGTGGTTCGTAAGCAGGTCTCGGTAGGTGACTACGTGTGGCTGGATGTGGACCGTGACGGTGTGCAGGGAACCAGTGATGCGGAAACCCCCATTGAGGGTGTGAAGTTGGTGCTGACTGGTCCTGACGGCAACCCGGTTGTTGACATTGCGGGCAACGAGGTTGCGCCGGTGTTCACTGACGAGAACGGTTTCTATGAGTTCGTGAACCTGCCAGCGTTGCCTGAGGGCGAGTCATACACGGTCACGATCGATCAGGAAGACGCCTCCACGATTGACGCGTTGACCGAGCTTCGTCCGACCATCACAGGAGCGGGCGACCCGGCCACGGACTCGAGTGAGTGGACGGCAGCGTCTGGTGATCTCACCGACAACGGCGACCGTGATTCGACGCTCGATTTCGGTTTCATGCCGCGTACCTACGCGATCGGTGACATCGTGTGGATCGACGCGAACAGCGATGGTGAACAAGACAGTGACGAGCACACCCT
>NZ_JBFBMP010000012.1:0-21798 GCF_040687125.1 Microbacterium sp. NPDC076911
CAAACCACCCACACCCAAAAATGGGCCCACCACGCCCAACAAGCCCAACACGCACTCAACCAACACCACAACACCCACCACCACGAAACCATCGAGATCATGTCGATCGACGTCGATGACGACGAACTCGCAGCTGCACCAGATCAAGACACCGTCGCAGAACCGAGCTCACGTTCAGCCGGCTCGGATGGCCTCTGGTCAAGTGAGGTCACGGTCGACGACCACGTGGTTGCTAAGTTCGCAGGCGACGAAGCAGTCGAAGCCGCGGGTGTGCCTGGCGACGAGGCAGACGCAGTAGAAGCGCATGATGCCGAGCTTGTCGCTCCTCGAGAGAACGACGCTCCTGCGGCTGACATTGCCTCGGCCGCCCCGATGGAGGCGACGCCGATGTCAGTGGAAGACGAAGTCGCCGAGATTTTGATCGAAGCAGGCATCGACGAAGCGCCCGAATCATCCGGCGACTAGCAGCCGCTCAATCTGGCGCAGTGATTGAGGAAATGAAAGCACCCCGAGTGTGATCTGGACACCAGATGTCACTCGGGGTGTTTCTCTGTCAGCAGTTCGCGACGACCTAGTGCTCGTGGTCTCCGCCTACTCCTGTCACAACAACACCGGTAGGTGCCTGGTCAAGCGGCTGTGTGACGAGCACAGTCGAGTCGTGCGTGTCTACGGCTACAAGCTGTTCACCATGAAAGTCGGCGATGATGGCGGTGTCGCCTGCCACGGCCATAGTGGGAAGCTCCATAGCGTGGCCCTCGGGCAAAGCGAACGGATCGATCACTTCGGTGCTCGAGATCACTTCTCCGTCCGCGGTCAGCATGCTGAGAACGCCATCTGTGGTGAGCACCGCGATCTCATTGCCGATTCGCGCGACGGCGCCGATGTCAGCACCGATTGAAATGATCGAGCTGGTTCCGCTCTCGAGGTCCAACGCGAGCAGCTGGTCGGTTCCCCAGTTGCCGATCATCGGCTCGCCCGCGTAGAAGGTGCCAACTCGGTTGTCTCCGGCGCCGTCTGGGTACGCGACGATCGAGGTCGTGCGTTCGTCGGTATCGATGACTGCGACGAAGTCCGTGCAGCCGAACAGCGCAACGCCATCAGTTGTGGCCTCACCATGAAGGCCGGGGCAGATTTCGTCGTAGCGGGCGACTTCGGACCCGTCTATCGCGACCTGAACCACGGTGTCAGGCAGCCCGCCATCGGGCGTTTCGGTGATCAGCAGTTGGTCCTCGAGGGGCACAGCAACCCCGTGATGGGGAGCGTTGGTTTCGAAGAGGCTTGTCTCGAATTCGCCGTCGGTGATCGTCTCTTCCGAAACCGTGGTGATGGAGCCTTCGCCATCGTCGAAGATTGCGACGAGACCGTCATCGTTTCCGACCACGTGAACCGGGCTGGTGCCGTCGATGGTCTGTTCGACCAGTGCTGGCTCAACGGTGTAGTAGTGGTCGTGATCGCCATGAGGCTCGGCGTAGGTTCCGGTGTCGAGCAGAGTGGTTTGGCCGCCTTCATAGTCGACAAGGTAAACGTAGCGGCTGCCAGCTCCCGACTCGGCGCGCGAACCCTCAGTGACATCGAACGTGCTGAGCAAAGTTAGTTCATCGTCGTCGAACGCGAAGACTTCGACACCGCTGGCGGTAGTGACCGCGATGCGTGTTTGTAGCTGGTCTTGCTCAGTGACCGGCATTTCGTCGATCGGAGTTGCTGTCGCTGATGTGCTCGGGGTAGACGAGCACGCGGCCAGAATGGGTAGGAGGGAAATGGTAGCGATAACAGGAATCATTCTCAGTTGCACACCAGGAAACGTAGGCTAACTGAGAATCATTGTCAATTAGAACAGGTGGGCTCCCGTTACATCCCGCCGACGCGGAGTGGGTTCAAGCATTGTGAAAGAGTAGGGATGCACCTCCGTCTTGGGCGGCACAGCGTGCGGAAATACGCACCCGAAAGACAGAGAATCTCGATGGCACTTTTCACTCGACGTACTAGCCGAACCTCCACACCACTTGAGGGTGTCGACACCGTTCTCGCCGACCTGGATGGGGTCGTCTACGCCGGAGCCGGTGCGTTGCCACACGCGGTAGAGAGCCTGAACCGGGCACGTGAGGGGCGCACACTTGCGTACATCACCAACAATGCCTCGCGCACCGATACCTCGGTGGCTGCTCATCTGAGCGACCTGGGCTTGCCGACGGCGGCAAGTGAAGTCGTCACGAGTCCGCAAGCGGCAATGAGCCTGCTCGTTTCGCTGGTGAAACCTGGTTCGGTGATCCTCGTGGTCGGCGGCGAGGGTCTCGTCAATGAAGTCGAAAAGGCTGGATTTGTGGTCACGCGCAGCGCCGACGATGCTCCCGCTGCAGTCGTGCAGGGCTTTTCGCCCGAGGTCGGCTGGGCGCACCTCGCGGAGGCGGCTTTTGCCTTGAAAGTTCCCGAAGCTGAGGGCGGCATCCCATGGATCGCCACCAACACCGACTGGACGATCCCGCAGGCCCGGGGTGTTGCACCGGGCAACGGCACGCTCGTGTCGGCCGTGCACACTGCGATCGGTCGGCTGGCGACAGTGGCAGGCAAGCCCGAAGTGCCG
The DNA here is from genome assembly GCF_040687125.1 of Microbacterium sp. NPDC076911. Taxonomy (NCBI): domain Bacteria; kingdom Bacillati; phylum Actinomycetota; class Actinomycetes; order Micrococcales; family Microbacteriaceae; genus Microbacterium; species Microbacterium sp. NPDC076911. The sequence goes on from NZ_JBFBMP010000012.1 coordinate 2,582, forward strand.
ATCTTCCAAGAAGCAGTCACCCGTTTTGGTGCGCAGCATCCACTCTTTCTCGGCGATCGTCTCGACACCGACATCCTCGGCGCCAATCGCGCGGGCATCGCATCCGCGTTGGTGCTGACTGGAATCGATCGGCCAAAGCACCTGCTTGCTGCCCCGCAGGGTTCTCAGCCGACCTATATTCTCGGTGACCTGAGGGAGCTGCACGAACCCTATCCGAGTGTCGATGTCTCCGACGGAGTTGCAACCGTGCGCGGCGCGCGAGTCGCCATCGATGGCGCTGACGTGCGCATTCTTTCGAGCGGAGAGCGCCCGGTCGATCTCGTTCGTGCGGGCACCGCGGCTATCTGGTCGACGGGTCGCGCCATCTTCGGGTTCCGAGTTCCTGAAGAGCTCTACGCGGATTCATTCCACAAGCCGTGACGTTGAGCGCTGCTGCGCACACACGCACGTATTCTGGGGAGATGGACACCTCACGCGATTCGGTCTCGAGCGACTTGCTATCCGACCTTGAGGTGATTGAAGCGCAACCCTTGGCGTCTCGTGCTGCTGCCTATGACTCCTTGCACGATTCGCTTGCTCGCAAGCTCGAATCAGCCCCCACCACATCGGCGCCCGCGGGCACACCGTGACGGTGCGCCTCGATACGGCGCTTTCAGCTCGGGGCCTTGCGCGTTCGCGCACCCAGGCAGCATCCCTCATCGCTGACGGGCTTGTGAGCGTCAACGGGCGAATCATCGTCAAAGCTTCAGCCGCAGTCGATGACGACGCCACCATCGATGTCGCCCGCAACGACCACTACGTCAGCCGCGCCGCTCACAAGCTGATCGCTGGCCTCGACGCATTTCGAATTGATGCGACAGGCAGGCTTGCACTCGACATGGGCGCCTCTACTGGCGGTTTTACCCAGGTGTTGCGCGAGCGTGGCGCGAGCCAGGTGATTGCCGTCGATGTCGGGCATGGACAGCTGGCTCCCTCGATCGCGGCGGATGCCTCGGTGGTGAGCGTCGAAGGCTACAACGTGCGCTATATGACGCGCGAGAACCTGGCAGCCGCAAGTGGCATCGGCGAGTCGCCGTCGCTTATCACGGCTGACCTCTCGTTCATCTCGCTCGGTCTGGTGTTGTCCGCGATCGTTGCGGTGGCAGCCCCTGCGGCCGATGTGGTTCTGCTGGTCAAACCGCAATTCGAAGTTGGACGAACCGCGGTCAAAGGCGGTCTCGTGACCAATCCCACGCTTCGCGCAGACGCGGTCGCACGCGTGCTGTGGTCGGCCTGGGACGCAGGACTAGGCACAGCGGGCATCGTGGCATCGCCGATAGCAGGAACCCACGGAAACTCTGAGTACGTCGCTCACTTTGCGCCGGGAGGCGGCAGCAATCCGACAGAATGGTTGGCGACAGTGAACCAACTGACGGGGAGCGCATGAATACCGCGGGATCGCACGCAGAGCGCAACATTCTGGTTGTCGCCCACGCTCAACGAGCCGACACTGTCGATGCCGCCGAAAGAGTGGTGACAGCACTTCGTGCAGCGGGCGCGACGCCTGTGCTCGCGCCCGGCGATGCGGGTCCCCTCGCCGCCGAACGGGCTGTCTTCAGCACCATCGCGACTCTAGGCGTCGACGTCGATGTCAAAGACCTCGAGTTGGCGATTGTGCTTGGCGGCGACGGCACGATCTTGCGGGCAGCTGAACTTGTGCGCGAGGGCACCGCTCCGGTGCTTGGGATTAACATGGGGCACGTCGGATTTCTCGCTGAGATCGAACGCGACGACATGGACGCAGCCGTGGGGCGCGTGATCGACCGCGACTATGAAGTCGAAGAGCGCCTCGCGCTGCACGTCGAGGTTCGGGATGCTGCTGATGCGATGATCTACGAGACCTGGGCACTCAACGAAGCAACGGTCGAAAAGGCGAGCCGCGAGCGCATGCTCGAAGTGGTGATCGGCGTCGACGGTCGACCACTTTCTTCTTTCGGATGCGACGGCGTTGTGGTGTCTACGCCCACAGGTTCGACGGCGTACAACTTCTCCGCCGGAGGACCCGTGATCTGGCCGAGCGTGCAAGCGATCTCTGTCGTGCCGTTGTCAGCCCATGCGCTTTTCGCGAAACCGCTCGTCGTGGGGCCTGATCACACCGTGTCGATCGATGTGCTCGAGCGAACGGCAGGAATCGGAATATTGTGGTGCGATGGCCGACGTTCCCACGAATTGCCGCCTGGCGCTCGGGTGGTCGTTGGTCGATCGGAACGCCCGGTTCGGCTCGCGCGGCTGCATCCCACCGCGTTTACAGATCGACTCGTACGCAAATTTCAGCTTCCGGTAGCAGGCTGGCGTGGTCCGACGATCACCAGCGGTGACGCGCCGTGATCGAGGAGATGCGCCTTCGGGATCTTGGCGTGATCGCCGAAGCTACGTTGCCGATTGGCCCGGGTTTCACCGCGATCACCGGAGAAACCGGTGCGGGTAAGACCATGGTCGTCACCGGCCTCGGTTTGTTGATGGGGCAGCGGGCAGATTTCGGCGCGGTGCGCTCGGGCGCGGCGCAGGCGACAGTCGACGGCGTGTGGGTGGTTCCAGACGAAGGCGCCGTGATCGATCGTGTGCGCGACGCAGGCGGAGACGTGGAGCCCCTGGCCGATGGCACCGCCGAACTGATGCTCGGGCGATCGATTTCGCGCGAAGGCCGCAGCCGCGCCTCGGTGGGGGGTCGTTCGGCCCCCGCGGGCGTACTCGCCGATCTCGCCGATGAGTTAGTCGTGGTGCACGGCCAGTCCGATCAGCTTCGTCTGCGCTCTGCCGTTGCACAGCGCGATGCGCTCGATCGCTTTGGCGCAGACCCGCTCGCTCAAGCTTTGGGCGACTACCGCACCGCATATGAGAGCCATCGGGTGCTGGCCAGTGAACTCGAACAGCTGGTCACCGAGCACGATGCGCGCGCAACCGAAGCCCAGTCGTTGCGAGCAGCGATCGCCGAAATCGAGCAGATTGCTCCCGTCGCCGGTGAAGACGCAGAGCTCACTCAGCGCACTGCACGCCTCGCGCACGTCGAAGAACTTCGGGGAGCTGCCGCGATCGCGCATGATGCGCTGTCTGGCGAACCGCATCTTCCTGACGTGACCTCGCTCATCGCAGACGCTCGACGCGCTCTGGAGCGTGCCGGTGCAACGGACCCGACGCTGGAAGAGTTCGCCGGTCTCGCCGCCGACATCGGCTATCGCACCAGCGATCTCGCTGCGGGCCTTGCCGGATACCTCGCTGACCTCGATGAAGCCGGGCCGCATGAGCTCGCTGCACTCGAGGACCGCCGCGCGCTGCTGGGCGGCCTCGTACGCGAGCATGGTTCGCTCGACGCCGCAATCGCACTGCTTGACTCAGGCTCAGCCCGTCTTGTCGAGCTCGACGATGATGACGACCGAATCGCTCGCCTCACCTCAGAAGTAGCCGCGGCCGAGGCATCCCTCGACGCGGCCGCGACCGCGCTTACTGCGGCACGCAAGAGCGCTGCAGGCCGTCTGGGCGACGCCGTGACCGAAGAGCTGCGCGCTCTTGCCATGCCTGATGCGCGCGTCGAAGTTAGCGTCATACCTGGTGCCGAGTCAGCCGCGGGTCGTGACGATGTGGCGATCCTGCTTGCCCCACACCCGGGCGCCGATCCGCGCCCGGTGTCTCGCGGTGCGTCTGGCGGCGAACTCAGCCGCGTCATGCTCGCCATAGAGGTTGTTATCGCGGGCGTCGACCCTGTTCCCACGTTCGTGTTCGACGAGGTCGACGCCGGTATCGGCGGTGCGGCGGCGATTGAGGTTGGTCGCCGGCTGGCGCGCCTTGCCGAAGCATCCCAGGTCATCGCGGTCACCCACCTCGCCCAGGTTGCAGCGTTCGCCGGAAACCACCTCTCGGTTGTCAAAGAGAGTGATGGCTCGGTCACCGCGTCAAGCGTGCGGCGACTTGAGGGAACGGAGCGCGAGGCTGAGATGGCACGATTGCTTTCAGGGCTTTCATCTTCGGATGCTGCTCTCGAGCACGCGCGTGAATTGCTCGCCCTCGCATCCGCCGGGGATTGATCAGCTAACTCTCCAAGACGTGAGATAGGATAAAAGCCCGTGACGGACTCTTCTGCAGCGGAACCAACGAACGACACCACCAAACACATCTTTGTGACCGGAGGTGTCGTTTCTTCGTTGGGCAAAGGCCTGACCGCAGCAAGCCTCGGCAACCTGCTCACAGCCCGTGGACTGCGGGTGGTGATGCAGAAGCTCGACCCGTATCTCAACGTTGATCCGGGCACCATGAACCCGTTCCAGCACGGCGAGGTCTTCGTGACCGACGACGGCGCAGAAACAGATCTTGACATCGGCCACTACGAGCGATTCCTCGATATCGAATTGAGTCAAGCCGCGAACGTCACCACCGGTCAGATCTACTCGCAGGTGATCGCCAAGGAACGTCGTGGCGAGTACCTCGGCGACACGGTGCAGGTCATTCCTCATATCTCAGACGAAATCAAACGCCGGATGCGTCTGCAGGCCGACGAAACGCCGAAGCCCGATGTGATCATCACCGAGATCGGCGGCACCGTCGGCGACATCGAGTCGCAGCCCTTCATCGAATCGGCGCGCCAGATTCGCCACGAACTCGGCCGCGGCAACGTCTTCTTCGTTCACGTTTCGCTGGTGCCCTACATGGGGGCATCTGGTGAGCAGAAGACCAAGCCCACCCAGCACTCCGTCGCCATGCTTCGCTCCATCGGCATTCAGCCCGATGCGCTGGTACTTCGCAGCGATCGACCCGTCACAGAGTCGAACAAGCGCAAAATCGCGCTCATGTGCGACGTTGACGAAGATGCGGTCGTCAACGCCGTCGACGTGCCCAGCATCTATGACATTCCCACCATGCTCAACGACCAAGGGCTCGACGACTACATCGTTCGCTCACTCGGGCTGACCAAGGCCGGCGAAGTTGACTGGTCGCGCTGGCAGAAGGTTCTTCAAGCCGTCCACAACCCCAAGCATGACGTCACGATCGGACTCGTCGGCAAGTACATCGACTTGCCAGACGCCTACCTGTCGATCACCGAAGCGCTGAAAGCCGGTGGCTTTGCGCAGGAGACGAAGGTCGCGATCACGTGGATTCCCTCGGATACGTGCGAAACGCCCGAGGGGGCGGCCAAAGCGCTCGGTGCCGTCGACGGCATTATCGTGCCCGGCGGCTTCGGTATTCGTGGCATCGAAGGAAAGCTCGGTGCGCTGAAGTTCGCCCGCGAACAAGGAATCCCGACGCTCGGAATCTGCCTGGGCCTGCAGTGCATGGTCATTGAGTACGCACGCAACAAGGCTGGCCTTGAAGGCGCCTCGTCAAGCGAATTCGATCCCGAAACCGAGTTTCCTGTCATTGCGACGATGGCCGAGCAGGTCGATATTCTTGCCGGCGGAGACCTGGGGGGAACAATGCGCCTGGGACTCTACGACGCGGCGCTGGCTGACGGCTCGCTCGCGGCAGAGTTGTATGGTTCGAACCGTTCGCAAGAGCGGCACCGCCACCGCTACGAGGTCAACAATCGCTTCCGCGATCAGATCGCCGAAGCGGGGATGGTGTTCTCGGGTCTGAACCCCGAACTTGATCTCGTGGAGTACGTGGAACTCCCGCGCGACGTGCACCCGTATTACATCGCCACTCAGGCACACCCTGAGCTGCGTTCGCGCCCGACCGATCCGCACCCGCTGTTTCGTGGACTGATCGGCGCGGCTCTTGACCGTCATCGCTCGAGCGAACTGTTTGACGTTGACAATGGCTGAGCTTCGCGACGATCAGCTTGAGGTCGAGGTCACTCGATCTGAAACGGTTTTCGAAGGCCGAGTGTGGAACATTCGGCGTGACGAGTTCACGTACAACGACGACACGATCGTGCGCGAGTACATGGACCATACCGGTGCTGTCGCGATTCTCGCCCTCGACGAAAACGATCGAGTGCTGTTGATCAAGCAGTACCGCCACCCGGTGCGCGCCAGGGACTGGGAGATTCCCGCAGGTTTGCTTGATATCGACGGCGAGCCCCCGCTCGAGAGCGCGAAGCGCGAGCTAGCCGAAGAAGCAGACCTCGTCGCCGATCGTTGGGATGTGCTCTCGGAGTTCTACACCACACCCGGCGGCAGCGATGAGGCAATTCGCATTTACCTTGCGCGCGATTTGCGACCCGCTGCCGAGACTTTTGCACGGACTGAAGAAGAGGCAGACATCGAAGTGCGGTGGGTGCCGCTTGACGAGGTTGTCGCCGCAGTTCTTGATCGTCGTGTGCAGAACCCCTCGCTCGTGGTCGGGGCGATGACTGCCCATGCGTCACGCGCGGGCGGCTGGGCGAGCCTGGGCGCAGCCGACTCGCCATGGCAGCGCCGCTCCCGTGGCATAGGAGCGACGACGGCGTGAAGCTTGATCGGGCGGTGGACGCGTACCTGCGGCACATCTCGATCGAACGCGGTCTTTCTGGGAACACGGCCGAGGCATACGGCCGAGATCTTGCCGTCTACCTCACCTGGCTGGCAAACGAGGGCATCGACGATTCGGGTGCGGTGACCCCCGAAGTTGTCGCGCGCTTTGCCGCGACTCGTGCCTCTATTGAACCGCCGATTGCAGCATCCAGCCTGGCTCGACTTCAGTCCTCCGTGCGGGGGCTGCACCGGTTTCTTGCACGTGAGGGCATCGAGCCCACCGACCCTTCAGCACGGCTGAAGCCCCCCAAACTTCCCAAGACACTGCCGAAAGCTCTTACGATCGCGCAGGTCGAGAGTCTGTTGGACGCTGCCGGCCCCGCTCCGTTCACAGACGAGGGCGAAGGTGGGCTCGCTATCGAACTCACGGCCATTCGTGATCGCGCACTGCTTGAGATGCTTTACGCGACGGGCGCTCGCGTGTCAGAGATCATCCAACTCGACGTTGATGATGTCTCGCACGGTGACGTCTTGCGCGTACGCGGCAAAGGCTCGAAGGAACGCATCGTTCCGATCGGCTCATATGCGCGCGCCGCTGTCGACGCTTACCTCACGCGCGTACGCCCCGAGCTCTCACGGCGAGGCCGCGCCACTCCCAAGCTGTTTCTTGGTGCCCGCGGCGCGCCCCTTTCTCGCCAGAGCACCTGGCTGTTGATTCAGTCGGCCGCCGAGCGTGCGCAGTTGACGGCGCACGTGTCTCCCCACACCCTGCGGCACTCGTTCGCGACCCATCTGCTGCAGGGCGGCGCTGACGTGCGTGTCGTGCAAGAGCTGCTCGGTCACGCCTCGGTCGCAACAACGCAGATATACACGCATGTGAGTGTCGACGCGCTGCGTGACGTGTATGCCACGGCGCATCCGCGCGCTCGCTGAGGTCTGTGTGCGAGCGATCGGCACCAATCGGGTGACCACTTCGCTGAACGCCGCTGAGCCGCGCTGGCCAAACCGTCTGTGGTGACTAGAATCGAGCGAACGAACGTGAAGGCAGGAGAGTCCGTGGCGGGCACCAAACAGGGCAGCAAGACAGCCCCGACCGACGACACCCCACTGGGGCCGACAGGTCGTCCCTACCGCGGATTTGCGACACCACCGAAGCTTGATTCTCACGGTCCCGCACGCATCATCTCGCTGTGCAACCAGAAGGGCGGGGTCGGCAAGACGACCACGACCATCAATCTCGCCGCGTCATTGGCAAGCTACGGTCGCAAGGTGCTCGCGGTCGACTTCGACCCTCAGGGCGCGCTGTCGGCAGGCCTCGGCATCCAAACCCACGAGATTCCCACCATCTACGACCTGCTCGTCGATTCCAAGCGCGACCCACACGATGTCATCGTGCCCACACGCGTCGAGAACCTCGACATCATTCCGGCGAACATCGACCTGTCGGCGGCCGAGGTGCACCTGGTCAACGAGGTGGCCCGCGAACAGACGCTCTCACGAGCGCTGCTCAAGATCACCGCAGACTATGACGTGATTCTCATCGACTGCCAGCCGTCGCTTGGACTGCTCACGGTCAATGCGCTCACCGCGAGCCACGGAGTGCTGATTCCGCTTGAGTGCGAGTTCTTCGCACTGCGCGGCGTCGCCATGCTCATCGAGACCATCGACAAGGTGCGCGACCGGCTCAACCCTTCCATCACGCTCGATGGGGTGCTGGCGACGATGTATGACGCTCGAACTCTCCACTCGCGCGAGGTGCTTGAGCGCGTGGTCGATGCATTCGGTGACGACGTTCTCGAAACGGTTATCGGCCGCACCGTGAAGTTCCCCGATGCGTCGGTGTCGGGAATGCCCATCACTGAATTCGCCCCCGAACACGCAGCCGCTCAGGCCTATCTGCGGTTGGCGCGGGAGCTGGTCTCGCGTGGCGCCGTCGCCTGACGGAACCGATTCGGTCGCCGCTCTCGCAGCTGCCGAAGCTGCGGGCTTCCGAGTTTCGCTCGGGGTGTTCGATGGGCCGTTCGATCTGCTGTTGAGTCTCATCTCAAAGCACGAACTCGACATCACCGATGTTTCACTTTCGAAGGTCACCGACGAGTTCATCTCGTATCTCAGGCAACTCGGCCCCGACGAAGAGCTCGACGAGGCCTCCGAGTTTCTTGTGATCGCAGCGACGCTGCTCGACATGAAGGTGGTCGGCCTGTTGCCGCAGGGCGAGCTCGTTGACGCTGAATCTGTTGCGCTGCTTGAAGCACGCGATCTGCTGTTCGCGCGTCTGCTGCAGTACCGTGCGTTCAAAGAAGTGTCAGCGTGGTTCGCTCGCTGTCTTCAGCGCGAGGAGAAGCGACACACTCGCGCTGTGCGCCTCGATGAGAAGTACCGCAAGGCGGTGCCCGACCTGGTCTGGACGCTGAGCGCCGAAGACTTCGGTGCACTCGCGATGCTCGCGATGACGCCGCAAGAGATTCCGCACGTCGGTCTCGACCATTTGCACGCACCGCTGGTGAGCATCCGCGAGCAGGCCGCTATCGTCGTTACGCTGCTCAAGGCGGCGGGAACATTGAACTTTCGCGAACTCGTCGTTGGCGTCACCCAGCCAGGCATCGTGGTCGCACGGTTCATCTCTGTGCTGGAGCTCTACCGCCATGCGGCATTGTCTTTCGAACAGCTTGAACCGCTCGGCGAGCTCACCTTGCGGTGGAGTGCGCAGCGCTGGTCAGACGAAAATCTTGCGACTCTAGGAGCCGACTATGACCGATGACGATGTGACTCCGGCCGCTGTCGCGCGGCGGCTTGAAGCAATTCTGCTGGTAATCGAAGAGCCGCAGTCGCTCGTGAGCCTCGCCGCGGCAGTCGCTGCACCCGTGCCTACCGTTCGGCAAGCCATCGACGACCTGGTCGCGGACTATGACGGCGCTGACGGGGGTACCGTTCGTGGTTTCGAGTTGCGGGAAGTCGGTGGCGGCTGGCGACTATACGTCCGGGAAGACTACGACGACCTTGTCAGCGAGTTCGTCAATCAGCAGGCACCGTCACGCCTATCTCAGGCCGCTCTTGAGACGCTGGCCGTGATCGCCTACAAACAACCGGTGACGCGCAGCCAAGTGGCATCCATTCGCGCTGTGAACGTCGACTCGGTCGTGCGTACCCTGGTGGCACGCGGGCTGATCACCGAACTCTTTGCCGACAGCGAGACGGGCGCCATCAACTACGGCACCACCGACGCGCTGTTGGTCAACCTGGGCATCAACTCGCTCGACGAGCTGCCCCATATTTCCCCCTTGCTCGATGACGGAGCCGATGGCTTCGCAGAGGAGATCCACCGATGAGCTTTACCGACACTCCACCCGACGGCGCACCCGAGGGCGTGCGCCTGCAAAAAGTGCTCGCCAACGCGGGTGTGGCCTCACGCCGTGTCGCCGAAGAGATGATTCTCGACGGTCGCGTGCGCGTGAACGGCGAGGTCGTCACCGAGATGGGCTCACGTATCGACCCTGAATCCGATCTGGTTGACGTTGATGGCACCGCAATTCAGCTCGACCAATCCAAGCGCTACGTCGTCTTGAACAAACCCACCGGTGTCGTCAGCTCGATGAACGATGACCGTGGGCGGCCTGACCTTCGCCGCTACACCAAAGACTGGGACGAGCGGCTTTACAACGTCGGTCGATTGGATGCTGAAACCAGCGGTCTGCTCGTGCTCACAAACGACGGCGACCTCGCTCACGTGCTCGCTCACCCGTCGTTCGGCGTCACGAAGGTCTATATCGCCAAAGTCGAGGGCAAAGTCACTCCTCAGACCATCCAGACATTGACGCGAGGGATCGATCTTGACGACGGGCACATCGCCGCCGACAAGGCTCGCCTGCTCTCCAGCTCCGCGGAAGGTGGTGGCTCGCTGGTCGAGTTGACGCTGCACTCCGGGCGCAATCGCATCGTGCGTCGGATGCTTGATGCCGTCGGCCATCCGGTCGTTGATCTGGTGCGTCGTCAGTTCGGTCCGCTCCACCTGGGAACACTGCCAGCAGGACGAGCCCGCGAGTTGACTAAAGTAGAGCGGGGCGCTCTGCTTACTCTCGCGCGCCGTGCGACGGATGAACCGTCGGGGGACCAGGAGACATAAGTGACCGATTCGACGGCAACGCCCGTGCGCGCCCGTAACGCTGCGCGCGTTTCGGGCACCGTGCGTATCGTTGGTGCGGGTCTGCTGGGATCAAGTATCGGTCATGCGCTGCGAAACCTCGGCGTCGATGTCGCACTCGAAGATGCTTCACCGTCACAACTGCGTCTCGCTGTTGACTACGGAGCCGGGCGCCAAGCGACAGGCGACGATGACCCGACGCTGATTGTCGTGGCTGTGCCGCCCGACGTGACCGCCGACGTCATCGAACGCGAACTTCGGCGCTACCCGAACGCCGTGGTCACTGATGTTGCGAGCGTGAAGCTCGAGCCGCTCAACGCACTGCGCAAACGTGGCGTTGATCTGACCCACTACATCGGGTCGCACCCGCTGGCTGGCCGTGAGCGCGGCGGCGCTATATCTGCGCGCGCAGACATCTTTGTCGGCCGACCCTGGGTGGTGTGCCGTGACGAAGAGACTCCGACCGCCGATCTCGCCATTGTTGAATCCCTCGCTCTCGATGTGGGTGCCACCCCGATTGAGATGACACCCGCTGACCACGATCGTTCGGTCGCGCTTGTCTCGCACGTGCCTCAACTCGTTGCCAGTCTGCTCGCGGGGCAGTTCGTGAACGCCGCCGACGAGTCGTTGCGGCTTGCCGGTCAAGGAGTGCGCGACACGACGCGTATCGCAGCATCTGCCCCCGAACTGTGGGTGCAGATTCTTGATGCGAACGCCGCGCCTGTCGTCGAAGTTCTGGATGCCCTGGCTAGCGATCTCACCACGGTCGCCGATGCGCTGCGCGCGCCTGAAACACCCGGCGCTCGACGCTCCGTTGCCGACACGATTCGCCGTGGCAACGATGGCGTCGGCCGGTTGCCAGGCAAGCACGGCCAAACCGGTCATTTCGAGCAGGTCGTCGTGATGGTCGACGACACCGCCGGACAGCTGGGCCGCCTGTTCGGCGAGCTCGGCGAACTAGATGTGAACGTAGAAGATTTGCGCCTCGAGCATTCTCCAGGCGCGCAGTTCGGCCTTGCCGAAATCAGCGTCGTGCCCTCAGCGGTGCGGCGTGCTGTAGATGGCCTCGAAGAGCGAGGCTGGAAGATTGCGAGCACCACCAATGACTGAATCGACGACTATCGTCGCCATCGATGGCCCCGCAGGTAGCGGCAAATCCAGCGTGTCAAAGCAGGTTGCCCGGCGACTGGGGTTTGGCTACCTCGACACGGGCGCCGCGTACCGAGCCCTTGCCTGGCATGCGCTCGAGCACGACGCCGACACCTCAGACTCAGCATCCGTCATCGACCTTGCTGGTTCTTTCGACTATGCGATATCGCTCGACCCCGACGACTACTGGGTGCGAGTCGGTGAAACCGACGTCACCGAGGCCATCAGAGAGCCCCGCGTGACCGATGCCGTCAGCGGCGTCGCTCGGGTGCCTGTCGTTCGCAAGACCGTCAATAAGATGTTCCGCCGACTCGCTGAAGACTCGGGTCGTCCCGGCGTCATCGTTGAAGGGCGTGACATCACGACGGTCGTTGCCCCCGACGCGCCGGTGCGCATTTTGCTTACCGCTGCTCCAGAGGTGCGTGCCTCACGCCGTAGCGCTGAAGTGACAACCCAAGACGCTGCGGCTGTTGCCGCCGCACTGCACAAACGCGACGCCTCTGATTCAGCGGTCGTTGACTTTCTTACTGCTGCCCCCGGAGTCGACGTTGTCGACTCGACCCACCTTGACTTCGATCAGACCGTGGACGCCGTCCTCGATGTGATCCGCACGACTGTGCCTGCCGCACAGACAGGAGCGCCTCATGGCCGCTGACGACCGTTCACAAGAAGAATTCGAAGCTGGTCCCGACCGGCTGCTTGAAAATCTTGCCGCCCTCGATGACGAACTTGTAGAGAAGCGCTCCGCTGCCCTGCGTGTTGGCCTCGATGACTACGACCTCGAAGAGGATGACGCCGAACTGCTCGAGGGCATTGTTCGTGGCGAAGACGGTATCGAATACCTTCCCGCCCTTCCCGTCGTTGCCATCGTTGGTCGCCCCAACGTCGGCAAGTCGGCTTTGGTCAACCGAATTCTGGGGCGCCGCGAGGCTGTTGTCGAAGATACTCCGGGTGTCACCCGCGACCGTGTGACCTACAAGGCTGAGTGGATGGATCGCCGGTTCTCGATCGTCGACACAGGTGGGTGGGAACCTGATGCGCGTGGCATCGACGCGTCGGTGGCCGCTCAGGCCGAGATCGCGATTGATCTGTGCGATGTCGTGATGTTCGTCGTAGACGCGATGGTTGGCGCTACTTCTACCGACGAGCACGTCGTGCGCTTGCTTCGAAAGAGTGGCAAGCCCGTCTTCCTCGTCGCCAACAAGATCGATGACGCTCGCCACGAGCCCGAAGCCGCTGCTTTGTGGGCGCTGGGTCTCGGCGAGCCGCACCCTGTGTCAGCGATTCACGGTCGCGGCGTTGCCGATTTGCTCGACAAAGTCATGGAGAAGCTCCCCGAGATCTCCGCGGTCGCCAAGCACGAGATCGGTGGCCCGCGTCGGGTTGCCATTCTCGGCCGTCCGAACGTCGGCAAGTCATCGCTGCTCAATAAAGCAGCTGGCGAAGAGCGCGTTGTCGTCAACGAGCTCGCTGGCACGACGCGCGACCCTGTCGATGAAATCGTCGAAGTCGGCGGCAAACTGTGGCGGTTCGTCGATACCGCCGGTATTCGCCGTCGGGTTCACCTCTCGCAGGGGGCTGACTTCTATGCTTCGCTTCGCACCTCCGCCGCGCTTGAGAAGGCAGAAGTCGCCGTTGTCGTCCTCGACGTGAGCCAGCCGATCAGCGAGCAGGATATTCGTATCATCGACCTCGTACTCGAGTCCGGCCGCGCTTTGGTGCTCGCGTTCAACAAGTGGGATCTGCTCAGCACCCCCGCGCTCGAAGACAGCGAACGTCGCCGGTACCTTGAGCGAGAGATCGAGCAAGACCTCGCTCACGTCGCGTGGGCGCCACGCGTCAATATTTCGGCACGTACGGGGCGTCACCTTGAGAAGCTGGTGCCGGCTCTCGAAACGGCGCTCGAATCGTGGGATCGCCGCATTCCTACCGGCAAGTTCAACGCGTTCCTGTCGGAGCTTGTCGCCGAGCACCCGCACCCGCTTCGTGGTGGAAAGCAGCCGCGCATTCTGTTCGGCACGCAGGCGACGACCCGCCCGCCGACATTCGTGCTGTTCACCACGGGCTTCCTCGATCCCGGCTACCGCCGTTTCATCACGCGTCGCCTGCGTGAGGTGTACACGTTTGAAGGAACGCCCATCGTGATCAACATGCGCGTGCGCGAGAAGCGTCAGCGCTAGCCACGCTCTGCGTATCGGCCCGGTCAGCGATCTTGCTGGCCGGGCCGATTTGTTTTTGGGGGATGCGGCTACGACAGGCACCCCTGTTGCTTTCGCATTCGGGGCGGTACGCTGGCTATGTGGTCAGACCACAGGAAAGTGTGCCGAAAATGAAGATCGTAGTCGTTGGTGGTGTAGCCGGAGGCGCCTCTGTCGCTGCGCGTGCGCGCAGGTTGGATGAGAGTGCAGAAATCGTCGTTCTCGAGCGAGGCGAACACGTATCGTTTGCGAACTGTGGGCTGCCGTACCACATCGGCGGTGTGATCACGGATCGCAGTCGGCTCTTGTTGCAGACGCCCGCCAGTCTTCGTGAGTCGTTGAACATCGATGTTCGAGTCGGCGCCGACGTGATTGGTATCGATCCAGCAGCCCGCACCGTTACGGTGCGCGATGTCAATACTGGGCGAGAGTACGCGGAGTCGTATGACTCGCTGGCGCTGTGCCAAGGCGCTGATCCGGCAAAGCTGCCGCTAGCGGGGGCGGACCTCCCCGGCATTTACGTTTTGCGCAACGTGCATGACATGGATGTCATCAAGGAGCGCTTGGATGCTGCCCTGACCAAAGCAGCTTCGTCACCGTCCGCCGTGCGCGCGGTCGTCATCGGTGCTGGGTACATCGGCCTCGAGATGGCTGAGAACATGCGACACCGTGGGGCGGAAGTGACGGTGGTTGAGCTGTCAGACCAGATCATGCCGCCGCTCGACAAAGAAGTTTCCATTCCTGTCGAGCAGCATCTTCGTAGCCGCGGTGTAGAGCTGATTCTCTCGACTGCGGCCGTCGCCTTCACACAGAGCCGTGATGGCGGGCTCCGTGTGGAACTCAACAGCGGCAAAACGATCGACGCCGATTTGGTCATCCTGTCTGCAGGAGTGCGTCCGAACGTGTCGCTGGCGCGCGCGGCTGGTCTCGAGCTCGGCGAACGAGGCGGCATCGCCGTCGACACGCACATGCGCACATCTGATGCCCACATCTGGGCTGCTGGTGACGCCGTTGAAACCCCCCACACAGTGTTGCCGGGTGCGTGGCTGAACCCCCTCGCGGGGCCAGCGAATCGGCAGGCGCGCGTCGCTGCCGAGAACATGTGCGGTCGCGAGACTGAGTATTCGTCGACACAAGGCACGTCCATCGTCAAGGTCTTCGACATGACTGCCGGCGGCACTGGCGCGACGGAGCGACAACTGGAACGAGAGGGGGTTCCGTATCGCACTGTGCACCTTCACCCTTCTGGACATGCGGGCTATTACCCCGGCACATCGATGATGCATATGAAGGTGCTGTTCGCCCCTGAGAGTGGCAAGCTGTTGGGCGCTCAGATCGCCGGTTTCGATGGCGTCGACAAACGGCTTGATGTGCTTGCAACTGCGATTCGACTGGGCGCGACAGTGCATGACCTCGAGACTCTGGAGCTCGCATACGCGCCACCCTTCGGCTCTGCAAAAGACCCAGTGAATATGGCGGGCTTCGTAGCCACGAACGTGTTGAACGGTGATCTGCGCCTCTGGTACGCCAAAGATTTTCCGCAAGCTGTCGAAGGTGCCCGCATCGTCGATGTGCGAACGCCCGATGAATACGAAATCTGGCACATTCCGGGCGCAGTGAATGTGCCACTGGGCACCCTCCGGGAAGCATCCGAGAAGTGGGATGTCAGCGTTCCGATCCGGTTGTACTGTGCGGTCGGCTTTCGCAGCTACCTCGCCTATCGGCTGTTGGTGCAACGAGGTTTCGACGACGTTCGTACGCTCTCAGGCGGGTCGCACACCTTCCGCTTCTGGCATGACGTCGCGCCGGTGGATGTAGACGGAAAAACGCCCGAGATCGCGTATGCAGAGGCGGTAGACATCGTCAGTGCCGCGCAAGGTAGTGGCGAGGTGATTGAACTCGATTGCACCGGTCTTGCCTGCCCAGGACCGATCATGCAGTTGGCGAAGGCGATGGATGGGCTGTCATCGGGCGGCGAAGTCATCGTGAGCGTGTCTGACCCAGGATTTGCGACCGACGGTCCAGCATGGGCTGCTTCCAAGGGGCACGAGCTGGTATCGATGACGCCGCAGGGCTCGGGATTTGTTGCTACTTTCCGCAAGCATGACTCGGCGTCTGCTGCTGTTGCGACGGTTCAAGATCTCGACCAAGTGTCGTTCGTTGTGTTCTCGGGTGAGCTCGACAAGGTGCTGGCGGCCTTCATCATCGCAAACGGTGCGCTTGCGATGGGGCAAAAGGTCTCAATGTTCTTTACGTTCTGGGGATTGAACGCGCTCCGGCGTGAAGACCCGCCTCGTCGCGAGCGCAAGTCGCTCGACAAGATGTTCGGCATGATGATGCCGTCGGGCCCGGCGAAGCTCCCGCTGTCAACCATGAACATGGCAGGCATGGGGCCGGCCATGATCAAGAAGGTCATGCACGAGCACTCTGTGCAGACTCTGCCTGAGTTGATGAAAGCGGCGAGTGACAGTGGTGCGCGGCTTATTGGCTGCACGATGACGATGGATCTGCTGGGCATCGCCGAGTCAGATCTGCTCGAGGGCATTGAGCTCGGTGGTGTGGCCACCTTCCTGGGTGAAGCACAAAAGTCTGGAACGACTCTCTTCATCTGATGCTGGCTGGCGGCCGGCGACGAACCGTTCGTGTGGAAAGCTGGATGCGTGAGGATCGAACCGCTTGTACCGGGGGAGCCGCGTCGCCCGCATGGGCCCCGCGACCCTGGTGATGCCTGGGTCGTGGCACCCACGGGCGAGCGCTACTGGGGCCGCTTTGGCGCAGCAGGGCTACTCGCGCTCGACGGGGATCGCGGCGTGCTGTTGCAACACCGGGTGTCGTGGAGTCATTTTGGCGGAACCTGGGCGCTGCCCGGCGGAGCGCGTCATGAGGGCGAATCAGCGATCCGTGGTGCACTGCGCGAGTCTGAAGAAGAGGCTGGTGTTCCGGATGTCGCGGTGCGCCCGCGTTTCGTGAGTGTGTTTGATCTTGAGTATTGGTCGTACGCGACTGTTGTTGCCGATGTCATCGTCCCGTTCGAGCCGGTCATCAGCGATCCTGAAAGCTACGAGCTGTCATGGGTTGCGATCGACGACGTCGCTTCTTACCCGCTGCATCCAGGATTTGAACTGTCTTGGGCGAAGCTTCGGCCGCTGCTAGCAATGAGGCCGACCGTTGTGGTCGACGTCGCAAACGTGATGGGTGCGGTGCCTGATGGCTGGTGGCGAGACCGCGCGGGTGCCGCTCAGCGGCTGATTGCGCGTATCGGCACGCGCACCCGTGCGGGTGTTCCCGGAGAGTCCCTCGGGCTGCCTGAACGCAAGTGGTTTCCGTCGTGGGTGGCCGTTGTCGAGGGGCAAGCCGGCGGCACAGCTGGCACTGCTGATGTGGCTGTGGTTGCAGCGGCGGCCTCTGGCGACGACCAGATTGTTGCCGAGGTGGCGCGCAGAGCCACGATGGGGGAGGCCGTTACCGTGGTCACGAGCGATCGTGAGCTTGCCGGACGAGTGATCGCGCTGGGCGCCTCAGTTCATGGTGCACGTTGGCTACTAGACCAGCTTGAGGTTGGCTAGGCACCTTCGAAGTCGTCGTACCGGCCGCGCAGCTTCTCGATGTTTCGGCGGTCGCGCTTAGTAGGTCGGCCAGCGCCTCTGTCACGGGTGGGAACGAACGCGGTGAGCTCACGGGGCGGCGGTGGGGGAGTCTGGTCGTCGACGGATGCTGCGACCAGCGCCGCGCCGACCCGCTTCGAGATGGTTTGACGCACCACCAGAATCTTGTCGAACCCATTGATTCGCACGCGCACCTCGTCGCCCGGCCTCACCGGCTGGGCTGCCTTTGCTTTTTCGCCACCGACACGCACGTGCCCCGCGCGGCACGCAGCAGTGGCGAGAGAGCGGGTCTTGTAAATGCGCACCGCCCAAAGCCAGGCGTCGACGCGCGCGGTGGCATCTGACATGCATTCAGCCTGTCATAGGCACGCGCGGGGTAAGCGCGCGGTCAGCGATGATGACGCCCGCGGCGATGAGACCTTGGCCGGTGCAGTAGGTGAGCATCACCAGGGGGTCGCTCCAGGCTGGCATGGCGTCGGGCGCGAAGAGAAGAAAGGCGAGAACGGTGTCAGAGGCCAGAAAGAACGCCGCACCTGTTGCGATGACTGGATTGCAACGCGACGCGGTCGCAGCCGTCGCGCCGAGCACGACGCCATAAACTCCCAGCGCCGCGACCCACGCGCCGCCACCAGTTTGCGAGAGCAGCACGGGCGAGAGTATCGCGAGCGTGACGATCCACCAGAGCAGATAGATCGCAGACCAACGAGGAAATCGGCGCACCGCCAGCCGCTTCGCGAAAATCCAGATGTAGCAGAGGTGCGCTAGGCCGAAGAAAAGCAGCATGAGTGGGAGCGTGGGTGCATCAGGAAAAAAGAAGCCAGCGCCGTCGCCTAGCCAAGACAACGCGAGCGCGGCAAAGAGCAACGTGTAAGACACACTCCAGGTCGACCCGCGGCCGCCCCACAGCACCGCGATGATCAGGGCAGGCATGAGCGCAAGTTTGGTCGGCGCTGCGATCTCGTCGACGTTCAGAGCCAGCGCGACGATATGTACGAGCGAGACCAGCAGGAACGGCACGAACCCCCACCACCAACGGGCGGAAAGCGTTGCGCTGTCAGAAACGTCGGGCTGAGGTGCAGACACAGCACTCCTTCGTGATGTTATGCATTATTGCGGGGATGCCGCCCCATCGTACGCTGACGACGCAGACATATCGTGGAACGGTTCGCGAGCATCAATTCGAGCGGGTAGGATAGTGGAGTTGTCCGGATGTGAGTCTGGGTAACGGGATGTGGCGCAGCTTGGTAGCGCACTTGACTGGGGGTTAAGTGGTTTACCACTCTTCGGTCGGCCCGAACAACTGAAAAACAATGCCACGGGCTGTGGCGCAGCTTGGTAGCGCACTTGACTGGGGGTCAAGGGGTCGCAGGTTCAAATCCTGTCAGCCCGACAGAAAATCCCTGATGAGAAGCAATTTTCATCAGGGATTTGTTGTTTCTGAAGGCCGATTTTTCTGGTCCCCTTCTGGTCCCCCTGGAGTTCTCGGCGGGTCGGGGCTGTGGATAACGGAAGTCACGCTGAGGCCCTTCCTGTGGATAAGGGGACCAAAAGGGGACCAGAACCGCTTGCGGCCGGTCCATCGGGCTCCGATACGGCATCAGAGGCTTGGGTCTGCTGAAGGTTTGGTTGACTCGGGTTTCTTGTCTACGCGACCAGGTCGACCGCGGTTCTCATTATGGTCTCGAACTCGACCGGTGTGAGC
>NZ_JBFBMP010000013.1:0-13951 GCF_040687125.1 Microbacterium sp. NPDC076911
TTTTTTGTTTTCCTTTTGCGCCAACCCCCTCGCCTACCACTCCCGCCCACCCAACACACCATCTACACCAACCACCCCCCCGGGGGGGTTTAACCCCCCCGACACTTGCGCGCACTAATCTGCAAGGACGCGCACTAGGAAACACACCTGGTGAGCCTCAACGAACACAACAGCAGTGCGCGTGATGATGCACTCGCTCTACCCGGAGGAGACACCCATGCCCGTTCATCCAGATGCGCAGAAATTTCTCGACATTGTGGCCGATG
Organism: Microbacterium sp. NPDC076911; assembly: GCF_040687125.1. Taxonomy (NCBI): domain Bacteria; kingdom Bacillati; phylum Actinomycetota; class Actinomycetes; order Micrococcales; family Microbacteriaceae; genus Microbacterium; species Microbacterium sp. NPDC076911. Next base: position 267 of record NZ_JBFBMP010000013.1, read on the forward strand.
CTCCCCCGCTCGATACCCTCTCGGTAGAACAGAACCGCGCCGATCTGTCCAACGCGCTTCCGCTGACCGGTGACGCCCGAGACCTCGCCTTCGTGCAGGACATGCAGATCGCCGGGGTGCCGGTGCGCGCGTACAGCGCAACCGAAATCAAGAACGACGCCCCCGCGGTCATCTACCTACACGGTGGCGGATGGGTTATCGGCGACCTCGAAATCGCCGACACCACGGCGCGGGATCTGGCCGCATACTCCGAAGCCGTTGTCATCAGCGTGGACTACCGGCTCGCGCCCGAGGCCCCCTTTCCGGCTGCCGTCGATGACGCACTCGCCGTCGCGCGAGCCCTGCTGAACGGGGAATCACCACTCCCCATCGATGCCACCCGGGTCGCGATCGCAGGCGACAGCGCGGGAGCGACACTCGCCACGGTTACCTGCCAGCAATTGCGCGGAGCTACGCCCGCGCTGGTACATCAGGCGCTGATCTATCCCGGCACCGAGCTTTCATCGGAGAGTACTGGCAGCATGGGGGATTTTGCCGAGGGGCACTTTCTCACACGTCGAGATCTCGAGTTCTTCTACGCCCTTTACACCGACGGTCACGATCGTCAAGATGTGCGCCTCGCGCCGGGACTAAACCCTGACTTGGGAAACCTCCCCTCTGCGACCGTCATTACGGCGGGGTGCGACCCGCTTCGCGATCAAGCTGAAGCGTATGCGCAAGCGATGGCCGAAGCCGGCACCGTGGTCACCTCTGTACGGTTCAACGGAATGGTGCACCCGTTCTTCTATATGGCGGGCGTTATCGACACCGCGAACAGTGCACGTCGCTTCATCGGAGTACAGCTGAAAGCAGCGCTTGCCCTGCCAGCTCGCCTCGACTCCTAGCGAGCGCGACCGCTTGAGTCCGGTTGCGAGCGGAGAGACGCTGCATGGCTGAACGCAGGTAACTTTTCACGGTTTCCTGCTCAATCATCAGCCGACCGGCGATCTCTCTGTTCGTGAGCCCTGCCTCCACAAGCGCGAGGACGTCCACCTCTCGCGGCGAAAGAAGCCGCGGAATGTTGGCGGGACCTTCCCCATCTAGTCGACGTGCGATCGCGGAGAGACGTGCGCGGAGCTCGATGTTGCCTACCATTTGCGCGAGATCGATAAGCTCCGCACGCGCTTCAGCGAGCGCATCTCCGCCCATGCGCTCGGCTGCGTAGCCGCCCTTTGCTGGCTGCGCCATCGTGTGCTCAAGGGCCTGCGCGCGACGCGAGACCTCCTCAGAAACGGTCAGCTCAAACGCCGCCTGCTCTGCAACACGACGCATGTCATCAAGAACCGCAGAACCGATGTCAACAGGCGCACGAAGTGCCCCGTAGAGCATCGCGCGCACGGTGCCATTGACAACCACAGGAACAACGGCGATCGAGCGGAGACACTCTGTCGCGACCACGTGGTCGTACTCGTGGGTAATGCGAGCCTCCGACAGATAGTCCGAGGCTGCCATCATTGTGCCGGTACGAACCGCCCGGCCACCGAGCCCCTGCCCCGCTCGCACCACGAGACCGCTCAGCCCGCGACTCTCGTGCCCGTACGACTCGTCGATCACCAGGTGGGACCCGTCGGGTGCGACCTCACCACCAAACGCGACGGGTAGGCCAATCGAACTTCGAAAGTCGTTCAGAGGCTTCGTGAGGTGAGACGTCATACCCAGATCGCTAACCCTTCATTGGCCCGGGGTGGAGGGATGCTGCGACCGTGCTCGCGCATCCGCTCCCGTGGGCGTCCGACTATGCATCGCCTCGACCCCACTTGGTATTCAAGTGGGACTGCGAGTCGCGCTCGTTCTTGAGTGGCCCGCCTACGGCGATGTAGCGAGGTCCCGCAATCAGAAGCTCCTCGGCGGGGAACTTGGTGATGACCTCGCACCCTGTCGCCGTGACCACGACCTCTTCTTCGATACGCGCTGCGCCCCAACCATCCGCCGACGGCCAGTAGGTCTCTAGAGCAAAGACCATGCCCTCTTGGAGCTCCTCCGGGTGGTCGAAAGAGGTCAGTCGCGAGAAGATCGGTTTCTCCCAGATCGATAGTCCGACGCCGTGCCCATATTGCAACGCGAACGCTGCTTCTTCATCCTCGAAGCCGAACTCTTGCGCTTTGGGCCACACCGCACAGATGTCCGCGGTCGTCGCGCCGGGTCGCACAAGCGCAATCGCTCGGTCCATGTACTCGCGCGCCCGTGTGTATGCGTCACGCTGCGCAGTCGACGCGGAGCCCACCGCAAAAGTGCGGTAGTAACAAGTGCGGTAGCCGTTCCAGCTGTGCAGAATATCGAAGTAGGCCGGATCACCCGGGCGGATGAGCCGATCACTAAAGACGTGCGGGTGCGGCGAGCACCGCTCACCGGAAATCGCATTGACGCCCTCAACATACTCGGACCCGAGGTCGTACAGCGTCTTTGCCACGAGACCGACGGCTTCGTTCTCGCGCACTCCCGGGCGCAAGAAGCGATAGAGCTCCTCGTACGCGCCGTCCACCATGGAGGCCGCCTGCGTGAGAAGGCGGATCTCATCGTGTGACTTGATTCGGCGCGCCTCCATAAAGATCTGCTGTCCGTCAACGACCTGGATCCCGGCACGCTGCAAAGCGAACAGAATCGGAAGCTCGATCACGTCGACGCCCAGCGGTTCATTGGCGACGCCGAACTTCTCGAGCTCCCGTTTGATCTTGCGCGCGACTTCGTCAGCGATTCCCGCATCCGGGGGGAAGGCGCCGCGGAGCGTCGAAATGCCGGCTCGGGCACCCGATTCCAACCGGGGGCGCTTAGTGCCCTCGTGTGGCGCGTGCGGATCAGCATCCATCTCTGACGATGTGACATCAAGCCAGGGGTTGTACAGCGCGTGATGCTTGGCCGCAGAGCCGAAGTCCCACGAGATGGGGTCAGTATTGCGCGTCAGGAGGCTAAACCGGATCAGCTTATCCATCGCCCACGTGCCGATGTGAGTCGATGTCATGTACCGGATGTTCGAGAAGTCGAAGGCGAGCACGGCTCCCGCGTCGGACGCCTGCAACTGCGCGCGCAACCGCGCCAGGCGATCATCTCGGAGGCGGTCGAAGTCGACCCGCGCTTCCCAGTCGACGGCGTTTGTTCCCGTAGTGCCCGTGCTCTTCATGGTGCTCCTTGCGGGAGAGCGCCCGATGCACCCTCGCTACGCGTTCAGCATAGCTGAACACTGTGCGTTAATGCTAGATGCGATTATCGGGGATAGGTCAGCTCGCGTCATCATCGAGGCCGTCAAGGCGCTGCAGAATGTCGACCGCCGACCTCGCCTGCGTGCGAGGCATCGCGGCGTTAGAGACGCGACGAGAACCACCGGCGTCGCGCCGCCCCACGACGAACCAGATTCCCGTCGCAGGAACCGGCCCGTGGTTGGCGAACATGTGCGGCCTCGAGGAGTCAAAATGCAGGGAATCGCCGCGAGAGACCTCGTAAGAATCGAATTCCACCTGGAGAGTCATCGTCCCCTCCAGCATGTAGGCGTACTCCACGCCCGCGTGCCGCATAAGCTTGCCTTCCAGTGAGCTCGATGCCCCGGGCTGATAGGTCACGAGAAGGGCATCCGCCGGCCCGCCAGCACCCATCGCGAGCCGTTCCCAGCGCACACCGTTCTCCATCTCAATGAGAGGGTTGTCGACGCCTCGTTGAATATTCAACGATTGTGACGGTAAGGCGGACTGTACAGGCTCGTCGTTCGCTATTCCCAGCAACTCATCCACCGAGATAGATAGGAAGTTGGCGAGCGAGTACAACGTCGCCACCGACGGTTGCGTCTTTCCCGTCTCGACCTGCGAAATCAGGCTCGGGGATACCCCCACAGCGTGCGCGACGCTTCTGAGGCTGACACCCAGCGTCTCTCGTCTCTGACGCAGTCGCGCGCCAATCTCGTTCTCAATCGACATCTTTGGATCTCCGAGGAATGCACTATTTGTGGGCGCCCGGTCATCGTGACCGCGTCACCCACCCCACCGTGCACCTTCACTGTACAACACTGCACACGGTGAGCTCGATTTAGCTACTAGGCACCAGATTGGTCATCGTTGGTGTCGTCAGCCTCACACGAGGATAGTGAGCGGGTTTTCCAAGAAACGACGGAACGCTGCAAGCCATTTCGCGGCAACCGCGCCGTCCAACACGCGATGGTCGGCCGAAAGCGTGACACTCATGACGTGGCCCACCGCGAGCCGGCCGTCATCATCGACCACGGGCTGTGCCCGCGCCGCGCCCACCGCGAGGATTCCGGACTGTGGCGGGTTCAAGATGGCAGAGAACTGGTCAGTTCCGTACATTCCGAGGTTAGACACCGCAAAGCTTCCCCCTTCCAGCTCACTCTGCTTGAGCTGTCCCTCGCGGGCCCGGGTCGCGAGTTCGGCAACGGTTGCACTGAGCTCGCTGAGCGACATCGCGTCGACACCGCGCACAACGGGCGTCATCAGGCCGCCCTCCGTCGCCACGGCAACGGAGATCTCCACCGATGAAGGGTGACGAATACTCTCGGTATTCCAGATCGCGTTGGCATCCGGCACCTCACGCATCGCCGCAGCTACCGCCTTCACAACGAAGTCGTTAACGGATATTCGGCGCGATGCGCCAACATTGATCTTCTCTCGTAGCGCGAGAAGATCGTCGACTCGGCAATCCGCCACGAGATAGAAATGCGGTACCGTCGTCTTGCTCTCGGTGAGGTGGCGAGCAATCGCACTTCTCATCCGGCTGAGCGGCTCATCAACGAACGGCGCCACTGCACTCGGTCCCGCGACGGTCGCGAGATCACGGGATATCTTCTCGGCACCGTGGGCGTGCTCGTCGCTGCGCCGTTGGTCCGCGATATGGCGCTCAAAGTCGCGGCGCACAATGCGGCCCTGTGGCCCCGACCCCTCAAGGTCCTGAAGGTCCACCCCCGCCTCGGCGGTAAGACGCCGCACCAAGGGGCTTACAAACAGACGACTTGACGGTGCGGATGCTCCCCCACGATCTTCACCTTCGGTCCTCGCTGCGCCATCCGCGCCCTGGGCGGCTGCGAAAGGTGCGTCCGCAGGATCGGCGTCAGTGGGTGCCGAGGCATCCTTCGCTCTCGCGTGTTCGACTTCATCGACGGTCTCACCCTCGGCCCCGAGAACGAGAATCGGCTCGCCCACGCTCACACTGTCGCCCTCGCCCACGAGAAGTTGGGCAACAACTCCAGCGGCCTCGGCCATCAGCTCGACGATCGCCTTATCTGTCTCGATCTCGGCTAGCGGTTGCCCTACCGTGACGGTTGCCCCGGGGGCGACGAGCCAGGTTTGAATTGCGCCCTCGGCTGCTCCCGCCAAGATTTCCGGCATACGAACGGTTTCAGCCATGACTATGCTCCGAATCCCGCGCGCACCGCTTCAAGGCCCGCAACAACTTCTTCCGTGCGGGCAATCGCTGCGCGCTCCAGCACGCGGGATATGCTGGGCGACGCCTCTTGCCCTGTCACCCGCGACACTGGCTGGTCGAGCCAGTCGAAATAGCGTCGTTGAATCTCATCGGCAAGCCAGCCTCCGTACGAGGTACCTTGCGCGCCCTCTTCGACGATAAGCACGGCATTCGTTTTGCGGATGCTTTCACCGATGGTGTCCCAGTCAATTGATGCACGGTCCAGCCAACGCAAGTCGATCAGATCCGCATCGATACCGGTCTGCTCAATAGCCTGCACCGCGTGGCGGACCATAGATAGGTACGTGATAACCGTGACTTCGGAACCCTCCCGCACCAGTGCTGCGTGCCCCGGGGGAATCACGTAATCAAGGTCGCCGACGGGGATCTGATCAGCCTGACCGTACAGATCCACGTGCTCGATCACGAGGACGGGATCTTGTAAAGCAAGCGCCGCGTTCATCAGACCGACATAGTCGGTGGCGTTGGAGGCAGCGACAATGCGCCATCCCGGGCTGGTGGCAAAAATACCGGCCGGGTCCATGAGGTGTTGCGACCCGTAGCCGGAGCCCATCGCAACCTTTGTGCGCAACACCAGAGGAACCGCGTTGTCGCCGCCAAACATGTGCCGCGCCTTGCCGATTTGATTGAAGACCTGGTCCGCGGCAACCCACATGAAGTCCGGGTACATGAACTCCACCACCGGACGGTATCTGCCATCGAGTGCGAGCCCACCGGCGAGGCCGCAGAAGGCGTTTTCACTGATCGGAGTACCCAAGACACGATTCTCACCGAAGCGCTTTGCGAGCCCCTTGGTGGCGCCATTGGTTCCACCGTTCAGTCGGTGAACATCTTCACCCAGGACGACAATGCGCTCGTCTTGCGCCATCCGCCGCTCCATGACTTGCGCGACGGCGTCCACATACTTCACCTGCCGGGTGTCGCCGCCGGTCGGCGCGCCCTCATGACCGTCCAACTCGCTGGCATCACCGCGCACGCCGACGTTCACAAAGCTCGTTTCGGGCCAGAGCGCAGGCATGATTCTGCGCTTTCCTTCTTTCGCGGGATCGGCTTCAACCACCTGCGCTACGGCATAGGTCATAGCCTGTTGCGCACGCTCACGGAGCTTTTCGACGTCGGCCGCCGTGATCAATCCGCGCTCCTGCATCCGCGTCGCGACCAGTTTGAGCGGATCGCGCGCGTGCCATTCCTCTTCCTCCGCCTTGGTCCGATAGCCAAAGGCGCTTCCCGGGTACGGGCCGTTCTGGTGAAAGAACCGGTAGACCTCAGCTTCGATAACGGTAGGACCCGCACCCGACCGCATGTGTTGGGCGGCTTCTTGCGTTGCCAGATATACGGCGAGGGGATCCATGCCATCCACGCGCCACGACGGAATCCCGAAGCCCTGCCCGCGCACCGAGAATCGAGTGTCCGCGGTGATTTCCTCGGCGCCCGTAGCGACCGCATAGAGATTGTTCTCGATAAAGAACGACACCGGAAGATTCCACGCCGCCGCGAGGTTCATCGACTCCAGAACAGAGCCAATCTGAGCGGCGCCATCACCGAAGTAGTTGATCGTCAGATCCGTCGTGCCACTGTGTTTTTGCGCCCATGCATTGCCGGTCGCCATCGGGGCACCGCCGCCGACGATCGCATTCGTCCCTAAGGCACCGGCGTCGAACCACTGCAGGTGCATTGAACCACCGCGTCCCCGACAATAACCCTGGGCCAGCCCAAGAATCTCGGCGAGTGTGCGCTGCAAGACTGCTTGAACCCTCGATCCGATAGGGGCACTTGGGTCGATGGCGCCGTCCGTCACATGCGTCAACGCTTTCGCCAGAAATTGGTGGTGCCCACGGTGTGAGCCGTTCACTCCGTCCGTGGAGCGAAGCCCCACAATCGAGCCGACCGCGCCGCCCTCCTGACCGATGCTCGAGTGCGCGGGACCATGCACGAGGCCCTCTCCCGCCAGTTCCAGCACTGTCTCCTCAAACGCCCGGATCAAGTGGAGCTGCGCGAGCATTGTGCCCAAGAGCGCGGGATCGGCGCGGTTCCAGTCCGCGGCGGTTGTGGAGAACTCAATCCAATCCACACCCGTGTGCAGACGTGTCTTTGTTGGCATCGTTGCCCCTCTCAGCTCCGGTGGGAACCTTTTCGTGCTTCGGACTTTAGATCAGGATTGTATCCAATGAAAGCAGTCTGTGCACCCATGAATCAGCATTTTCGCCGAAATGCAGTGCTAGTCGGATACAAAACCTCAAAAGTGCGCCAGAGTCAGCGCAGATCCTCCCTTACCGCGGGGTACACCGCATGTACAATTGGATACAATCTGACAAGCGAGAGAGGAGCCGATGGATCAATGAGTTCTCAGCGCGGTATCCCTGGCGTGCGCGGTGTCGATCACATCGGGTTCACGGTGCCCGATCTGCAGGAAGCACATCATTTTCTCGTTGACATCCTTGGGTGCGAAGAGATTTATCAGCTCGGGGCTAGACAAGCCGATGACGAGTGGATGCGCACCCATTTAGGAGTCCATCCCCGCACGGTGATCAGCGAGATTCATTTCTACCGCCTGGGTAACGGCGCGAATTTTGAAGTTTTCCTCTACGAATCCGCTGAGGGACAACGCCCCCAACCGCGCAACAGCGACATCGGCGGCCACCACATCGCCTTCTACGTCGATGACCTGGATGTCGCCGTCGACTACTTGCGCGCACACAACGTCGACGTCATGGGCGAGCCTACGGCGAGCCGCCAATCCGCCGCCGGACAGCGCTGGATCTACTTTCGCAGCCCGTGGGGCATGCAGTTCGAGCTCGTGAGCTTCCCCAACGGAAAGGCGTACGAGGACGATGCCCCTCGCACGTTGTGGCACCCCGCGCATCCTCACCTATGACGTCGACACCACAGACCGCTCGCGCAAGCCACGGCTCCACCGGAGCGATGATTGCGACGAGCCTTCGCGAGGCGATTTTGAGCGGAGAATACGCCCCCGGCGAGCGCGTACGACAAGACGAACTCGCTGAGCAACATGGGGCGAGCAGGCTACCGGTGCGTGAGGCGCTTCGCATGCTCGAGGCGGAAGGGCTGATTGTCCTCGTCGCCAACACCGGGGCATGGGTGTCTCACCTCACCATGGCGGAGTGTGAAGAGCTGTACCAAATGCGAGAACGCCTCGAACCACTCCTCCTCCGCCTCAACGTCCCGGTGATGAGCGCCGCAGACGTGACACATCTCAAGACGCTCGCCGACGCCATGGAGCGCACCGACGATGTGGAGGAGTTCATCGCGCTAGACCGCGAGTTTCATCTCTCCTGCCTGCGCGCAGCCCCGACGACATTGCTCGGAGCGGCGGTACTGAACCTGTGGAACCGCACGCAGCACTACCGGCGGGCGGCCACGCGCTTCTTCTACGCGAGTCACAACAGAAGCGTGCATCACGACCATCAGCTCATCGTCAACGCCATTGGAGCCGGCGATGCCGACGAGGCCGAGCAATCCCTTTCTCGTCACATCCGGCGCAGTCGTCTAGAGCTGATGAGGCATCCCGCCGTCTTTGACGACCCGACTCCCGGCCGGCAAGGTCGGATGGAGAGCTAGCGACCTGGCGAAGGCGAGCCTTCGGATCCCTGCGAACGGCTGATCTCGGCGATTGCCGACCAATCAAGATCGGCGAGCTCTGGATCCGCCAACGCAGTCTCGAATCGATCCCGGAGCACCGGAGCCGTGGCCACATCGATCTTTGACTCGGCTGCCAGCTGCTCGGCCAGGCTCAGATCCTTCAGCCCCAAGGCCATACTGAAGCCGGCAGGAGAATAGCGACGCTCGGCAATCATGCCGCCATAGATGCTGTGCACCATGCCGCCAAAGAAGGTGTTCGTGAAAATATCGACAAAAGCATCCGCCGAGACCCCCTCTGCCTCCACGAGCGCGATTCCTTCGCCCATAGATTCCAGGGCGTGCAAAAGCATGAAGTTCATCGCAATCTTCACCGCGTTGGCTTGCCGTGGGACCTCCCCCAACGGCCAACGGCCCTTGCTGAACAACGCAAGTAGCGGTTCAACCTCGTTGAGGGCGGGCGAGGGCCCGGCAAGAAGAACATTGAGGTTTCCAGCGACTGCAACTTCTGGGCGCCCCAGCACCGGCGCGGCGACATAGACAATGCCTGCCTCTTCACACCGCCGGGTCAACAACTCCCCCATTCGCACACTCAAAGAAGCCATATTCACGTGAACACGTGCATGCTCTGACGTACCGAGGTTCACTCTGCTCAGGACCGCTTCAGCGGCATCATCATCGGCGAGCATAGAGAACGATATCGGCGACGCCAACGCTTCTGCTGCGGTGTCCACGCGGGTCGCCCAGTCGCTGAGCACGGCGTCCATGGAGTCTCTCCAGCTCCGATTCCAGAGCTGGAGAGGAACGCCGGCGACGGAAAGCCGCCCGGCAATTGCCAACCCCATCCTGCCGAGGCCGAGAAAACCGACGGGCGCCATAGTGTTTTCCTGCATCGAGGACTTAGACCGCCGCGATCGCGTCGATCTCGATCGTGGCGCCGTTGTACAGCGAGTGCACGCCGATGACCGTGCTCGCAGACGGCTCCGCAACGCGAACAAGAGAGTTGCGGGTCGTACGCCAGATGGCAAGCTTTTCTTGGTCAAGCTCCGTGATGTACACGTTGACGCGCACGAGGTCTTCATAGGTGGCCCCGGCCGCGGCGAGGGCGCGCTCGAGCTCAGCGTAGGTGAGCTCAATGGCGCGTGCGAAGTCTTCGGGCACCGAGCCATCCTCTTCGAACCCCACCTGACCCGAGATGAAAATGAGTTCACCGCTGGTCACGCGGACGCTGTCGGAGATCCCCGGAACCACGGGTGCAGGAATGTGAGTGATGCGGTCGTTTGTCATTTTTTCTCCTCGTGTAGCTGCAAACCGAGTACTACCGTGAGTCGGTGCACCCAGCGTTTCACGGAACCTTCGCGCACCGGCACGCGTGCGCTCGATTCTTGTCTCCCAGTGCGCGATCCCTAGTCGTCCCGTCCGTAGACGTGCAGGAAGGGACACGGCGGCCCATCGACGTACTCGGACTTATCGCTCAGGCGATGCCAGCGCCTGCTGTGGTAAACCAGCGGAACCGGGTCGCTCTCTTCCCCGTCGCTCTTCGGCTTTGCGTCGAGCGCTTCGACGATGATGAGGGTTGCCCCACTCACGTCAACCCGCTGAGTAATCTGCCCGCGAAGCCAATGAGCGCCGGGGTAGTACGGTTCCCCGGTCGCCAGACGCCCCCAATCGACATCTGGGCCAAAGCGCTCTGCCCCACTACGAGCACCCAGCTTCGCGAGCTCGATGTCGTCAGCGGAGAGCAAGTGCACCACAACCGTGTCAGCGCGCTGCAAGGTAGGGGTACTCGATGACAGCGCCGATGCCGAGAACATGATCGTCGGGGGATCCATCGACACCGACGCGACCGAGCTCACCGTCATCGCCACGGGGCCATCGCCAGCATCAGCCGTGATGACGGCGACGCCAGCGGGGTGCGCTCGAAAGGCGTAGCGAAAGTCATCGCCAGTAATCGACCGTGCGGGCAAGGTATCAGTCATTTCTTGCTCCTTCCCTCCGAGTACGCATGGGGTGACCTAGACGATGGGCAAAACGAAGCGTGCGTCGTCTTCGCGACCGAAGAGAACCTTCCCGTACGCTTCGAATCCACTCGCCCCGAGAGTGTGGCCGTGGCGTGCAGCGGTGGCTTGATCGCGCCAGATGCGCTGGATCACCGAGTTTTCCGCGAAACCAGCGGAACCGTGCGCGTTGATCAGTTCATTGATCATGTGCGTGATGGTCTCGACGACCCAGCCAGCCTTGGCGCGCATTTCAATGCGTTCCGCGTACGGAGCGTAGTAATTGCGCTCGGTTGCCTCATAGATCTCGTCGCTGACTTCCTTGGCTACGAGCTCTGCCGCGTTCAGTTCGAGCGCTGCCTTCGCAATCGCCGTCTGGAAGATTGCCGAATCGGCTTGCTTTTCGTATCCGGTGTACGCAATGGCCTTGGTCTCGGCCTTCGAAATGACGAAGTCAAGCGCAGCGCGGCCCATGCCGAGATGCGGTCCGATTAGTTTCATGAACAGCGAAGGGACAAAGACCGTGCTGTAGCTGGCTTCGGGGTTGTCTCCCAGATAGCCGCCCTCTACTGCCGCGGTCAGCGGCAAGACGCGGTGCGCTGGCACGAAGACGTCCTCGGCGATCTGCATCACACTGGCGGTGGACTTCATGCCAGCGACATACCAGTTGTCTTCGTAGGTCAGTTCCGCCGTCGGGATCAGCGCAAGCCCTGCGTCAACGACTTCACCCTTTTCGTTCTTCAACGGAATACCGAGGAGCGACCAGGTGGCGTGCATGCTGCCCGTGCCATAGCCCCACTTACCTGTGACCCGATAGCCGCCATCAACGGGCTCTGCTTCGGAAGTGGTGGCGAGCACGATAGAGATGAACGAGTTGATTCCACCCTCGTCGCCCCACACGTCTTCTTGTGCCCGCTCATCCATGAGACCCAGCACCCAGGCGCCTGAGTCGAGAATTCCGTCGACCCACGCAAGGCTGCCATCGCCACGGCCAATTGCCCGGGCCACGGCGTGCGCTTCGCGCGTGTTAGCGGCGAGACCGCCAAATTTGGTCGGCACCGAGATGCTAAACGCACCTGTTTCGGCGACCGCGTTGAACACGTCCTCAGGGATGCGGCGCGTCTGGTCACCCTCTCGCCCACCGGCGATGAGTTTCGGGCGCAACTCGTCGATTTTCGCGACAATCGCCGCGATCTCTGGGCGGATAGCTGCGTCTGACATAGAAACTCCTTCGGATGACCACTGGACTGCGGGACTGTTTACCAAAGAATTTCAGAAGCACGGCACGGTGTCAAGTAACGCTTAACACCGTGCTGATCGCACCGGCAGCATTCTTTGCTGTAGGTCAAGCCTTGCCTGCGCGGACAAACGTGACGACACCACTCGCGATACACCTGACCCGACGAGGTTCGTGTAGTGAGAACGCACGACCAAGCGCCCAATGGGCACTCTTGCGAGCTCTTTAAACTTGCTTCAACGGGCTACTAAGGCCACAGCTCGACGCCAAGAGCTCACGCAAAGATTGCCAATCGGCAGCAGTTCCCGCGCCAAGGAAATGCTTGGTCGGCGGGGGCCTTGTCGCGCTCACTGTGTGGATGGTTGCCCTCGTCGAACCGCTGCTGGTGCTGACTACGCCCTAGCCCCGAGCGTCGCGCTCGTGCCCGCACAGGAACGCATCGAAGCATCCATAGCGCACTCACACGATTCGCATGATGAATGCGCTATCTGCCGAGAGTAGATTTCGGACTGTCAGCACCGCGAGAGCCTGCGATACGGAGTCGCTCGAGTGCCGACAACCCGCACGAGCTCTTCGCCCACTATCGATGAGCGAAGTCGAGTAAGACGAGCACCAAGGAGAATCCTCATGACCGATCCCAACTACTCACTTTTCATCGGCGCATACGACGACGAGACAGCAGCGCAAGAAGACTTCGCTGCAGTCAAGGCTCTCGACGACGTCTCAGTCGTGGCTGCAATCGTGCTGTCGCGTGACGAAGAGGGCAAGGTCTCGGCGAAGGAGCACGGCGGCAAGGTCGTCGGCAAGGGCACCGGAATCGGTGCGGTCGCCGGACTCGTCGTGGGCCTGTTCGCGCCGCCGCTTCTGCTTTCGGGAGCAGTCGGCGCCGGTATCGGAGCCGCAGTCGCGGGCATCGTGAAGCACCACGAGCAGAAGAAGATCGGCGTAGACGCACAAGAGTGGTTGCCCGCTGGCTCTTCAGCGATCGTCGCCGTGATCGATGATAAATATCTGGACCGCATCGATGCCGCCGTCGAGAAGGCAACTAAGAAGACCGACAAGGCCATCGACAAGGGCGACTTCGATGCCGTGGTGAAAGAAGTCGAAAAGGGAGACGCGAAGATCGCCGAGGCGATCGCTTCCTAGCAGCACCTCACGCGTGCGAAACCACGCCGTGTTGTGAAGGGGCCTTCTTCGTCGCGCACAGTCTTGATCGACTGCGTTCTTCGAAGGAGGCCCTTCTCGTGCAGGTTCGCTATCGCGCCTCGTCGCCCTCCCAGGCCGCGGTGAGAGCGGCGATTGCGCCATCCACTTCGCCGAGAAGCGCGCTCTTCTCATCGTCGTCGCACCAGGCAGCTTCAAATCCCGCGCGCGCGATTCGCGCACCTTCG
>NZ_JBFBMP010000014.1:0-13029 GCF_040687125.1 Microbacterium sp. NPDC076911
CCACTCTCGCGGGCGCCGCACAGGGCGCCCGCGAGGCCTTTTATGCTTGGATCAGTCCATGACTACCCTCAACGCTGCGTCATTGCATGCTCTTTCCCCCGCCGTCTCGGTACCCACCTATGACCGTTCCGCGGTCGGTTCGGGCATCGTGCATTTCGGCGTCGGCAACTTTCACCGCGCGCACGAGGCGATGTTCATTGATCGTTTGTTGAACGCGGGAGACACGGAGTGGGGCATCTGCGGAGTCGGAGTGTTGCCGTTCGATGCCGCGATGAAAGACACTCTCGCTGCCCAAGACGGCCTCTACACACTGTCAACCACGTCGCCCCAAGGCGTTACCGAATCGCGCATTGTTGGTTCGCTCATTGAATACCTTTTCGCCCCGGATGGCCCTCAGGCCGTCATGGACAAACTCGTGGCGCCCGAAACCCGCATTGTCTCGCTCACCGTCACCGAAGGCGGCTACAGCGTCGACGATGCCACGGGAGAATTCGCCCCGAACGATGAGGCAACTCTCTCCGATCTCGCCGACTCGTTATCAGCCCCTGCTCGCCTGCCGCGTAGCGTGCTGGGCTACATCGTTGAGTCTTTGCGTCGGCGCCGCGAGTGCGGCATCCCCGCCTTCACTGTCATGTCGTGTGACAACATTCAGGGCAACGGCCTCGTTGCCAAAGTTGCGGTCGTGGGTTTCGCCGCGCGGCGCGACCCGGCGCTAGCCTCGTGGATTTCTGAGCAGGTGTCCTTTCCCAGCTCCATGGTTGATCGCATCACCCCCGCAACCACAGATGAGACCCGTGCCGCGCTGCGCGCTGCGCACGACATTGAGGATCTCTGGCCCGTACACTCCGAATCTTTCGAGCAATGGGTCCTCGAAGATGCCTTTCCCCTCGGTCGGCCCGCGTTTGACACGGTGGGCGTGCAACTTGTCGACGACGTCGAGCCGTACGAGCTAATGAAGCTGCGTCTACTCAACGCGTCTCACCAGGCCATGAGCTATCTCGGCATACTCTCGGGCGCGCAGAGCGTGCACGAGGTATGCACCGATCCTTTGTTCGCCACGTTCTTGCGCCAGTACATGCACGACGAAGCGATCCCGACGTTGCAACCCGTGCCGGGCATCAATCTCACCGCGTATTGCGACCAGCTCGTCGCCCGATTCAGCAGTGAGGCCATTCGCGACACCCTCGCCCGTCAAGTGGTGGATGCATCTGACCGCATTCCGAAATTCTTGCTCCCTGTCGTCGCCGAGCAACTGTCTCGTGGCGGGCAGATTAGTCACGCCAGCCTGGTCCTGGCAGCCTGGAGCGTGTTCCTTGAAGGTCACACCGACGCGGGCACGCCCACCGCTCCGGTCGATCGTCGCCTCGCTGAGCTCTCTGGCGCTGTCGCGGCCGAAGCTGAGCGCCCCGGCAGTTTTCTCGACTACGCGCCAGTCTTCGGCACCCTCGGCGCGAATGCGACACTGCGAGCAGCGTTCATCGCGGCCCGCGCGAGCCTGAAGGCACAAGGCGCACGCAAAACGCTGACTCAACTGACACAGATCTAACCGCTCAGAGAACGATCAGTTGTGAGCGGCCGCCCGGCACGACTCGCGTTCGATGAGGGTTACCTCCCGCACCGAAAGCCGTTCCAAGTGGGCGCCCACATCGGCGAGCCGCGCGATGACGCGCTCTGCCGCGAGGGTGCCGAGCCCTCGTGGGTCTTGATCGACCACGGTCACAGAGGGCGTCAGAATGTCGGCCAACGGAAAGTCGCCGAAACCCACCAACGGCATGGGACTGTTGCGCATGACTGCGGCAAGAACCATGGACGACCGCGCGTTGGCACTGAAGATCGCCGTGGCAGGCTCGTCAAGCGCCTGAAGCTGAGCGACCGCCGCCGCGGCCGCGTTGCGAGTGGTGACACGGTCAAAGACGAGTTCGTCGCCACCCGACATTCCCACCTCAGCCAGGGCGCGGCGCCATCCATGCAGGCGATTCGTTTCGGTCGAGAGGTGCACAACGTCACCGACGTAGGCGATTCGGCGGTGCCCGTACGACGACAAGTGCGAGGTCGCAAGATAGGCTCCTTCTTCATCGTTTTCCGTGAAGGTGTCGGTGTCTAACCCGCGCGGTGCCCGGTCAACGAACACCAAAGGTGTGTGCTCTTGCCAGCGCGACAGCCACGAATGATCGGTGCCCACGGGAGCGACGACAAGGCCCGATAGCTTTCGACCCAACATCGACTCCAGTGCGGGCCGCTCCCCCTCCGGGTCATCGCCCAGGCTCGTAACCATGGTCGAGATCCCGTGCGTTCGCGCAGTGTCGTCGATCGCACGGGCAATAGCCGCGAAGAAGGGGTCAACAATGTCGGGCACGGCCACGCCGATGACCGACGAGCGCCCCGATCGAAAAGTCGTCGCGAGCACATTAGGCACGTAGTTGAGGTCGCGCATGGCCTGTTCAACCTCAGCACGCGTAGACGGCAACACGTGCGGATCATCGTTAAAGACGCGCGACACGGTCTTCGTGCTCACGCCCGCGCGCGCGGCAACATCACGCATCGTTGTCACGGTGAACCTCCCAGGCATCCCCGCATCTCTGCGCGGGGCTCCCACAACGATATCGGCGGTCGGGCGCCGCTGGGGGAAAGCAGCACCCGACGGCACGGGATTAGTGTCGACGACCGTCGACAGCATCGGCCAATTCACGCAGCCGCGGCAAGGCACGCCCCGTGAGTAGCTCTTCGCGCGTGGCAGCGTTGATCGACAGGCTGTCTTTCCACAACGAGCGACCCGCCATGGCGCCGGCAGCACCATGAGCGACTGCCGTGGAAACCTGACCAATGAAGGTTTCGTGATCGACACCGGCAGAGAGCACGGCCCACGGCACGCCCTGCGCTACATCGGTCACCGCCGCACAGGCTTCGGCCGAACCGGGGTACTGCAGTTTGAGAATCTTTGCCCCACAAGCCACGGCGAGCGCAGCTCCATCGATCACGAGCTGCGAGAAGGCGACGGCGTATTCTTCCGCCGTCTCATCGGCCAACTGGTAGGTCAGCAGCTCGACGATGAGCAGGACGCCTTCTGCCTCGCATGCCGTCACGAGATCGCGAATTTCTTGTGCCACGCGCGACGACTCGCCTTGACGGTCGGGTCTCGTGTAGAAGAGCATCTTGGCGACAGTGCCACCGAAGTCGCGCACGGTACGCGGGGTGACACCGTCTACGTATCGGGTGTACTTCAAGCCATCCTCGGTCGCAAAGCCTGAGGCATCTAGTCCGACGACGAGGGCGGTGTTGCGCGCGAGCACTCCAGCATCCACGATCGCAGGCAGCGCAACTTCAGGGTCAAGCAGAATCGCGGGAGCGTTGTTGGCGAGGTGGCGCACCAGGTCAGCCTTGACCTCGGCGAGCTCTTCGCGCGAGATGGCATCAGAGCCCTGCGGGGCGTCCTTGATCGCGGCCTTCATTCCGTTGCGCTGGTCTGCCGCGACGATGAGCATGTTGCCGTCGGGGGTGCAAATGGACTGAAGTCCGCGTCGCTCAAGGGTGTTCAATTCATTCATGGTGTTTCTCCTTCGTAGGGTTCTAAATGCGCCACACTGCACGCAGGTCAAGGTCAGCCAGGGACCACGGGTGAGACCAGCAGCGCGGCCATGCGCGCCGCACCGTAGGCGGTTTCTTGTTCGCGGGTAGAAATCTCCAGTGCGGGCAGCACGGCACGCCTGGCACGCTGAACAGCCGCCATGCCCGCCCATCCACCGCTGAGCGTCGAGTGGGATGCGGGGGCCACCTCGGCGTCCATCGCCGCGATCAGCAGCGCTAATTCGTCGTTGCTGTGGCGCAAGACCGCACCGAAAATCTCAGCGGGTGTCGCGCCATCTGCATGCAGGGCTATGCGCAGCACGCCGTCGTCGTTGCGTGCACCGGTCACCTCAATCGCCCCCGCAGGCAGGGCACCCTCGGCGGGGAGCAACATAATTTCCCGGTCGAGCGCGTCGCGCCCCGGCCGGTCTTCGATACCAGCAGCACTCAGTGCGCGCCGCAGCAACAGCCCCGTTTTCACTCCCGCCACGAGCACGTGTTTGCCGGGAATAACGTGGCGCACTTCGTTGATCAGGGCATCGGCCAGACGGCGTCGAGCGTCGTACCCGAGCGGGGCATCCAACACGCGCAAGAGCACTTCTGCCGTGCCTAAAGACACGTGGTAACCCGATGAATCCAATGTGCCCGATGCTTCTGCGGCCACCAAATGGTCGTGGCCTGCCACGGTCAGCGCGGCACCCGCGACGCGGCTTCCATACTCGCCTTCCGCGAGTCCCCACGATTGGCCGCCGCCACGCAGCGGTGGCAAGAAATCTGAATCGATCTTCAAGGCCTGGAGCATGTCGGGCCAAGCGAGACCCGAATCCTGATCGATGAGGCCCGTACGGGACGTCAGCGAGTATTCCAGCGCGGTGTCGCCTCCGAGGGCCGCAGCGACGAATTCCGGCAGGTTCAGCCAGCGCAGCCCGTGCAGGCTCAGGCCGCGCTCTTGCACGTAGGCCAACTTTGCAACGGTCGCCTGGGCACCGAGCGGCAAGCCAGTGCGGCCAGCGAACTCCTCGCGAATACGGGCGGGGAAGGCTTCTACCTGTTCACGCCCGCGCGGGTCAAACCATGCAAAACCAGGAGAAGCCGCGACGCCTGCCTGATCGATCAACATTCCGGTCTCGCCCATCCCGGCAATTCCAATGGCCGCGAGCGCATCGGTGCTGTGTGGAAGAAGCGCCTGGTCTACCGCGTCGTTCAAGCGACGTAGCGCTGAAAGCAGCTCGCCGGCATCCATCTCGGTCGTGCCGCGCTCGCCCACACGCCAAGGCGTGGCGATCTGCTCGCTCACGATTTCCTCACCGCCTGCGTTGATCACCAACATCTTTATTCCGGTACTGCCGAGGTCGATGCCGCCGAAGAGGCGGCGATCGTCACCCTCGTCTGCACTCCCTGCAGGCGCGAGGTTCTCTCGCGCTCCTGTTCGGTTGACCACCGCAATTTTCCTTTCGTTCGACTACTCCGTCGATTCCCGGAAAATCAGCCATGACACCGGTGACGTACCAGGTCTATGGT
The DNA here is from genome assembly GCF_040687125.1 of Microbacterium sp. NPDC076911. Taxonomy (NCBI): domain Bacteria; kingdom Bacillati; phylum Actinomycetota; class Actinomycetes; order Micrococcales; family Microbacteriaceae; genus Microbacterium; species Microbacterium sp. NPDC076911. The sequence continues at coordinate 5,086 of NZ_JBFBMP010000014.1, forward strand.
GGTGGTATGCCGTCGTCGTGTCAAATGCAAATTTCCACCGTCATCGCCGTAGCCGGTGTCGCAGGAAGCGGGAAGTCAACGCTGGGCCGCGCCATAGCGACTCAATTGAGCTCTCCTCTGATCGACCTCGATCACGTCTCCAACCCCCTGCTCGATGCGCTCCCGGTCGAGGCACTCGGCGGGGAACATTGGATCTCCTCCCCCTTCGCTCCGCAGATTCGTGAGGGCCGCTACGCGGCTTTGCGTGCCGTGGTGGCTGATGCCGTCTCCACGACCCAAAGTGCTGTTGTGGTGGCCCCCTTCACGGCCGAGCTGACCGGCGGTCACGAATGGGATCTGTTGCGCGAAGCTGTGGCTCCCGCGCGTCTCATTGTCGTGAATATGGTGGGTGATCCACAGCTGCTCGCCGCACGCCGGCATCAGCGCGGTGCGGAGCGTGACTCGCACCGCACCGATGTCGGCGCCTCGCTGCCCGCAATCGACGTGGTCTGCGTAGATGCAGAGCTCGCCACCGAACAACAGGTGTCCCGTGTCTTGGCCGCAGCGGGTGTGCGCTTGCCCATCGATGAAGCCGCGCCGCTTTTCACGGCAGATTTTGATGCCGTGCTCTTTGACCTCGATGGCACTCTTGTGGACTCCACCGCATCGGTCATTCGCTCGTGGCGCCGCTTTGCTGAGCACTATGGCGTCTCTATGCAGGCGTTGCACGCCAACCATGGCCAGCCCGCACGCACGCTCGTGGGCAAGCTGCTACCTCGGGAACTTCACGACGAGGCACTTGCCTATGTCACGAGGTTGGAAGTGACCGATGCCGCGGGGCTCGCACCCGTCCAGGGCGCGCTATCGTTTTTTGAGAGCGTACCTGCAACCCAACGCGCAATTGTGACGTCGGGATCGGTACCGATTGCCCACGCTCGACTCGCGGCCGCCGGCTTCGCGCACCCCGACGTGTTTGTGACAGTCGACGACGTCACCCGCGGCAAACCCGATCCGGAACCCTTCTTGCTCGCGGCGCAGCGGCTCGGGGTGGCCCCCGAACGCTGCCTCGTCGTCGAAGACGCCAACGCGGGCATCACCGCGGCACGCGCGGCAGGCTGCCACGTGCTCGCAATCGCCGGCACCGTTGACGCAGAAGAGCTCGACGCGGAGGTCGTCGTCGATGGCCTCGATCGTGTCGAGATCGTGCGATCGGGCGACGCGCTACGCCTGCGCCCTAGCGGCGCCTCAGGTCGTACGTGACCCGCACAAGTTTGTACAGGGTTGCGATGTGCAGGGCAAGGAGTGGGCGTGCCTGGCGATACCGTTGCCATCCGCTTCGTTACACGAACGCCGGTTCGCGCAACGGTAGCGCCGCGTCCGGCTCGCGCGTCACGAACGCAATCGGCAGATTTTCCAAAGACGACATCACGGTCTTATCGTGCGCCACGGCGTGCGCGCCCCATACGGCCGCGGTTTCTGCGGCATCGGCCAAGGCATCTTCGTCGGTCAGCGCGCGGCCAGCGAGTCCCACGAAGAAGCCTGCAAGAGAGGCATCTCCCGCACCCGCCGTATTGGCCACGCGTCGCGCCTCAGCACGTGCGTGAATAGTGAACGTCGGCGTGACCACAAGAACGCCGTCGGCGCCAAGGCTTGCATAGACAGCCTCCAAGCCCCGCGAAATCACTTCGCGTGCCGCCTCAACAACGTCGCTGATGGTCTGCAAAGACCGGCCGGTTAGCTCCGCGAGTTCTTCGGCATTGGGCTTGATCAACGTGATGCCATGCGGATCGGAAACGAGATCGGCCAAAGCCTGCCCGCTGGTATCGAGGGCCACGCGCACACCGCGGGCGCGGGCGCGCTCGCTCAGCACCGCAACGTCGGGGCGCACCTTTTCCCCGTGCACCAATGGCAGAGTTCCCGCGATGACGAGCCACGAAGAGGCATCCCTCGCCTTCGCCACCTCTGCGTGTGGGCTGGTGACTTCGCCCCACATGTTCTCCGTCGCGGCAACCACCGCTTCCCACGTGTCACGGGGGATCGCGGGAGCGGGCGAATTAACCTTCGTCGTGGCTCCAGCATCATCGATGAACGCCGTGTTCACGCGCGTCGCGCCCGCAATCGCGACGATCTGCAAAATGCCACCGGGGTCACTTCGGCGAGCAAATTCAACGTCGTCTTCACCGAGCACGACGACGGCACTCGTGTCGTGACCGGCCAGGGCCAACGCGGCCGACACGTTCACGCCCTTGCCGCTGACCTCCCGCATGTACGACTGCGCGCGCATCAATTCGCCGTGACGTAGTTCCGCCACACGGTACGTTGCATCGATGGCGCCCGCGACCGTTACCGTCACGATCTGCGGCGCTGTCATTTCGATCCCTTGCTGATGACGTCAAGCAAGCGGTGAACTTCGGTCGCGACGGCCTCACGTGCTGGCGCAAGATAGAGCCGAGGGTCGACCATGGATGCATCCTGCGCAAGTTGTCTGCGCACGACGCCGGTTAACACGATGTTGAGGTGGGTGCCGATATTGATCTTCCGCATTCCCGCCCGAATGGCGCCGTCGATGCCCGCATCTGACACACCACTGGAGCCGTGCAAAACAAGAGGAACGGCCGCCTCACGAGCCAGCGCGGAGATCAATTGCTCGTCGAGCATCGCGGTACGCTCGCGCATGGCGTGTTCGCTGCCCACCGCCACAGCCAAGGCGTCAACTCCCGTTGCGCGAACAAAATCTCGGGCATCATCAACGTTGGTTCGCACTCCGGGAACGTGGGCCCCCTTGCCGCCGACTTCGCCGAGCTCTGCTTCCACCCACACACCAGCCGCGTGCGCGCGCTGAACGACATCTGCGGTTCGCGCGACGTTTTCGTCATCGGCAAGGTGCGCCCCGTCGTACATCACCGAGGGCACCCCCAGGGCGAGTGCCTCATCGATGAGCGCTTCATCGGTCGCGTGATCCAAGTGCACGACAACGGGCACCGTGGCCGACTCGGCGAGCCGCAGAGCAGCGGATACTGCGGGAGCAAGCCCTCCGTGATACGCCACCGCGTTCTGCGACAGTTGCAAAATTACGCCGGTATTCGCACGCTCTGCGGCCATGACAACCGCCTCGGCCACCTCGAGCTGAATAAAGTTGAAGGCGCCCACGGCGCGGTTCGCACCAAGCAGGTAGGGCATATTACTGAGCGGCATCTGCCGACCTTTCGCTGAGATCTAACAGAACTTTCGGGCGCATCATCGCGCCCCCTGCCACCCGGGCAATCGCCTCGGAGTACTGTGCGAAGGGCAAGATGTCATCGACAATGGCGTCTGCGCGCACGATGCCTGCGGCGATCAAGTGCATCGCGTGGGGCAAGAATCGGATCCCCCCGAGCACACCTGCAATGGTGATTCCCTTGGTGACTACGAGGCTTGTATCCACGGGCTGGCGTGTACTTGCTACTCCCACAAGCGCGACCCGGCCCGTGGGCTTGACCACACGCAAACAAAACTCGAAGGCACCCCCGCCGCCCGACATTTCAAGCACGGCGTCGTGCGCCGACTCCTCCGCCTGGTCGACGAACACAAAGTCTGCGCCCACCGATGCCGCGCGTTTTGCCCGGTCGCCGCGCGCGTACAGCGTCACGCGCACGCCCGAAGCGCTCGCCACTTGGGCGGCAAGAAGGCCCAACGTGCCGGCGCCGACAATCCCCAGTGACTCCCCCGGCGACGTGTGCACCACAGAAAGCGCGTGCAGGGCCGTCACGAGCGGCTCTGCGAGCACAGCCGCCGTAGCGTCGACATGCGAAGGAACAACCACCACGTTTTCACGCGGCACCACAATGTACTCGGCCGCGGCCCCCGCGCTCTCCCCGCGCACACCCATTTCGTCGCGCGCGAGGCATTGGTCGCGGTGCCCTGCGCGACACAAATCACACGTGCCGCAGCTGAGGAAGGGTTCACCGACGACACGGTCTCCGACCCGCACGGCAGAATCCGCATCGCGAATTTCGCCCGCACGCTCGGGTCCATCGCACTCCACGACGACACCACACCACTCATGGCCGGGTTGAAAGGGGTATGTAGTGAGCCCCTCGGCGATGTAGCCCATCGTGCCGTCCAATAAATGCACGTCGGTTCCGCACACGCCCAATCGTTCCACCCGCACAAGCAGCTGACCTGCTCCACGAGTGGGCCGCGCAATTCGCTCCCAGGTCATGTCGCCGGGGCCCCGCACCGAGACCGCAGTCATCAGTTGCTCGGGCATCAGATGTGTTGGCCTGTCGGCAAGAGCACCAGATCGCGCACGACAACGTGCGGCGGCCGGGTCAGCATAAAGACCATGGCCTCGGCAACATCAGAGGATCGAATGCCAGCGCGTGCCGCAATTTGTTCGGCCTCTTCGGGCGATCCATGGGTAAAACCCCACAACGGATTCAGCACGATGCCCGGGGCAATCGCCGACACACGCACACCACTATCGGCCACTTGCTGGCGCACCGTGTGCACAAACGACTGCACGGCGTGCTTGCTCGCCGAGTACACGGGCTCCCACTCAATGTCTCGGTGGCCCGACACAGAACTTGTCACGAGAATGTCGCCGTGGCCCTGTGCGAGCATCGGCTTCAGCGCCGCGCGCACAAGGGTCATGACACCCGTCACATTCGTTGCCACCAATGCCGCAATCTGGTCAGCGGATGCCTCAACGAGGTCACCCCCCACGTAGATACCGGCGTTCGGCAACACGATATCGATGCGGCCGTGTCGCGCGAGTGTCTCAGCAACGAGCGACTCTGCCACGGACGGATCAGAGACATCGGCCGCGATCGTGGTGATCTGCTCGGGCGCGTGCGCGGCAAGTTCTGCCAGCGCCTGGGCTGTTCGCGAGACGGCCACAACGTGGCATCCTTCATCGACCAGCGCGTGCGCTGCGGTCAGGCCGATGCCCGAGCTCGCGCCGGTGATCAGCGCAACTTTTCCGGTCAGTGATTCAGTCATTACTTGCCTCCTCCGGCGAGGAGCGCCCGCCGATATTTCTCGTCGGGACGCGAATCAATGCGCCCCACTTCTTCAGCGGGCATAAATTTCACGCCGCCTACGGATTCGGCGCCGATCAACGCACGCGCACATTTCTGGGCCATCGCGGTCGCACCCAGCACCTCTGCGGCGTTGGCCCCCAGGGCAAACATGCCGTGGTTTCGCAGGTAGATGACGCGCGGTGCGCCGCCGTGTTTCTCGATGTGCGCGCGCAAGAGCCCACGAACTTCCCGTGCAAGCCGAATGCCGGGATCGATGTACGGAACAAGAAGCGGCGTGGCACCCAAAACCACGATCTGATCGGGGAACAGCGCCCCTTCCACGAGCAGCTCGGCGCGTTGTGAACACAGCAACGCATTGACCGAGGTCGGGTGGCTGTGCGCCACGACCTGCGCACCCGTTGCTTCGTAAATCACGACGTGCAAGAGCGCTTCGACCGATGGCCGCCGCCCCTCTCGCGCCGCAATCTCAGAGAATAAAGCATCGACCTCGGCATCGCCCTCGCGAATCGACGTGTTCCCCTCGCCGAGCAAAGCCGCATCCATTGCGGGATCGCCAAGTTTACGGCTGAGATCAGTCAACAAATCAGTGTGGGTCATGAGTCGCTTTCTGCGGGGCGCACCCCTGCGGAAAGAAAATGGAGGTCAAGGTTTTCGCCATCGTCGGCAGTGAGCTTTCTTGCCGCGGCGAGATCGCCGACGTGGCCCGTCGCCGGCATCGGTTGGTAGATCACGCCACGCGAAGAAGCCTCAACTGGCCCTGCGTGCATGGGAAGGCCCGTGTACTCCGAGGTGAGTGTCGCGAGCAACTCGTTGCGCGCGCCGCCACCAATGATCCGCACCGACCCAAACTGTTGACCGGTCAGGCGTTCAAGCTGTGTGAGCGTGAGTGCATATGCCGAGGCCAGGCTCTCTAAGATGGCGCGGACCAGATCGGCTCGGGATGCGGGTTCGGTACCCTCGTGCGCACGACACGCGGCTTCGAGTCGTTGTGCGAGCGACCCTGGTGTCTGGAAAATCGGATCAGCCGGATCAAAGATGTCGCGATACGGCGACTCGGCGGCATCCGCGAGCAATTCTCGGAGGTCGCCGACGGTCAGTTCATCTTTGCCGTCGCGCTCAGCCCACTCGCGCATTGTTTGTTGAAGCCGCCACATTCCGCTGAGGTTTTTGGCAACGAGGGTATGCTCCGCTGCCCCCATTTCTTGTGTGAGGCCCGCGCGGCGTGCCCGCTCCTTGAGATACGGGCGCTCGACAGCGGCACCGACAACAGACCAGCTTCCGCACGAAATGACGGCGGTCGAGTGGCTCTCTCCCGCATCGACAACTGCCGAGAACGCCGCGGCCGTATCGTGCGCTGTGACGAACCACACACCAAGGCGTTCGGGCGCACCGATCTCTGCCGCCACTCCCGGCAGGAGGTTACCTGCACGTTCGCCACCGCGCGCGATCGGTGGAAGTTTCGCGTGTGTATCCGCAGCGAGGGAGACCGACAAGGTGCCAGTGGCGCGATCAACGAGCGCGGTCGATGACGCCAAACATACTTCGGCGGCGGCCACCCCCGTCAACAAGTAAACGAACAGGTCGGCGATCAACAAGATGGTGTGATCAGCACTGCCGCGGCCGTCGCGCTCATCGCGGCGCAATTGGTGCACCGTATTGATGGCTTGATCCAGCACACCAGCTTCGGCATAGTCTCGTGCCGCATCTCGCGCGGCCGATGCCTGTGCCGCCAACCGCGTATCGACATCACGGTGGTGAGCAACGAACGGTCGAATCTCCCCCGTTGACGTCACGCGCGCGTAGTCAACGCCCCACGAATCGACACCGATACCCTGCACAACAACAGCTCGGCGCTTTGTGGCCTCGGCGATTCCTGCGCGAAGCCCCTCCCGTACCGAGATCCACAGGCTCCCGATATCCCCCCCGAACCCGTGCTCGGTATCTAGCGGCACATTGGTAAAGCGTGCAGCCTCGGTGATAACGAGCGTGGGCGAGGGGGTGCGATCGGTGCGGTTGCGCTCATCGGCGCACTGGCGTACCCCGAGCATGACTCGCCCACTGGAGGAACCAAGATCGATGGCGAGCCACGCGGGGGCAACAGCGTCAGTCATCGCACTAGATCGCGGTGTATCCGCCATCGATCACGAATGATTGACCGGTGACGTAGGACGACGCAGAAGAGATTAGGAGCGATGCGAGCCCGTCGAGATCGCCCGGTTCTCCCATGCGTCCCGCCGGGATGCGGGAGATCCACTCCGCCGCAAGTTCGGGGTTTGCCTCGGTGAACTGGCGGGTCATGTCGGAGAGGAAGTAACCGGGGGCGATCGCGTTCACACGAATAGCCGGCGCCCATTCCACCGCCAAGGACTTCGCCAATTGATCGACCGCGGCTTTTGATGAGTTGTACGAAGCCTGGTTCTGCGGCACGTTGACCACACGACCCGACATCGAAGAGATAAGTAGCGCAGACCCGGTGCGCCCCTCGGCAATGAGAGGTCTCGCAAATGCCTGCGTGCTGAAGAAGGTTCCGTTGAGGTTGACGTCGATCACTCGTGACCACTCGGCGCGGTCAACTTCTGCCGCGTCTCCCCATACGGTGATACCGGCCGCCGTGATCAGGATGTCGGCGATACCCAGCGTGTCTGCGACGGCAACAAACGCCGCGTTGACAGATTCGGGGTCGGTCACATCGACAGTTGCAGCTGTCGTGGCAACTCCCGTTTCCGCGGCCAGGCGCGTTGCGGATTCGTGTACCTCAGGAAGCAGGTCAAGCAAGGCCACACTCACGCTCTGTCGTGCGAGCGCCGAGGCAAGGGAATACCCGAGCCCTCGTGCACCACCGGTCACGACGGCCACGCGGCCCGACAAATCAGGAAAGTTCATGAATCGTCCTTCGAGGAAATGGTGCGGTGGCCGGAGCGGATGAGGCTTCGGCCACCGCGAA
>NZ_JBFBMP010000015.1:0-8950 GCF_040687125.1 Microbacterium sp. NPDC076911
CGGGTTCGAGCTTCTCAGGTTGGGGCTTCATCGCCCTGATGCTGTCGATCGCTCTGATGTTCATCGGTGGATGGATGCTGCTGCTCCGCCGCCGCACCCAGACCTCCTAGCGGTCAGCGGCCGAGAGGCCACAACGCGAAACCGGGCCCGTGCAATCAACGCGCGGGCCCGGTTTGCTGTTGGTGTGGCGTGGTTCGAGGGCGGGAAAGTGCGCGAATGCTCGGCCAGTCTGCGCAGATTCGCCCACATGAGTGGGTGGATGCCGCGCAAGGGTGGGCTCGCGGGGCGGCGGCGCCTCGTTGACTAGGAGAACAGCGTTGCGCCGAGCGGAGTTCTCGCGTCGTAGCCCGGCAGAATCGCGAACGCGCCGCCCGCGGTGGCGTGCATATAGGTGAAAAGGCCGTCAATCTCTTCCATGCGCACCATCGTCTTGGCGAACGCGTCGGTGTCGATCGAATAGCTCAAGAACACATGGCCGACGTCGTCGGCTGAGTTGACGTAGTTGTAGCTGCGCCGCAACATCAGCAGGCTGCCGGTGAACGAGGGGTGCGCGGCCCGCGCGTGCGAGTGGGCGGGCACCAGAAAGTCGCCCTCGGCAGATTTCGACAGCAGATTGATGTCGTCATCGCGTTCGCCGCCTGAGAGCGGGACACCGGTGGCGCGCTCGCGACCCATCACAGCATCTTGTTCACTGAGCTCGAGAGAGGCGAAGGCACCGGTGTCGAGCTCAAAGCGCCGCGCTACGCAGATGGTGCCACCGGCGAGTGGGCCGGTCGAGATCCAGACGTCTGCGGCGAGGTCTTCGGCAGTGCGCGGAACGGTGATGCCGTCGAAGTACCCGAAGGGGTTGCGGCTGACGCCGTCACCCGCCGCGGCATAGCCGCGGAAGCTCAGTTGCGACCACGCGAGTGTCACGCCACCAAGCGCTTCAGTAACCGCGCGCAGCGAGGAGTCGAGCACACCAGGGTCGGTCGCGTTGACACTGATGAAGACGTCACCGCTGAGCGCTGTGGCGGGCAACGCACTATCACCCGCGAACATGGGGATTGCGACAAGCTCAGCCGTCGACGGGTCGTCGCTGAGCTGGAGCGGCCGGTCGCCGAGACCTATCGTTACGGTGAGATCACCGGGGCCATCCGGTGTCACCGTCTCATCGCCCGGAGGCGTGCAGAGCGCCAGAATGCGGAGGCCAGCGCTCGCGAGCGCAGCCTGTATGGCGTCGTGGGCTGCACGCTCATCGACGGCACTATCGATCACGTCAAGAAACCCGACGGCAATCAGCGCATGAGCCTGCCGCACCGCCGGGCGGGTGATGCCCGCTTGCTCAGCCCCGGCAGCATCCACTGGCTGGCCCTCGGGTGCGGGTGTCTCGGTGGGCACCGGGCTAGGAGTGGTGGTGTCAGCGAGAGCCCGCGTCGCGGCGACGCCGGCCGCAGCGCCGACGCCGATTCCGGCCAAACCGCCGAACAGCGCAGTGCGCCGAGAGATTCCGGCGCCGGTGGCTTCGGACGTGTCGTCGGGGCTATCGCCTGTCATTCCGCTTCTCCCAGGCGTGTGCCGTCAGCAGCGCCGAAGTCGATGGTGCTCCACTGCGATCCCAAGCGCACTTCGGCCCGCCACATCGTGCCTTCTTGATCTACCCAGAGGCGCAGCCCCGACTCATCGGCGCTGGGCAGTTCAGTGACGGCGTCGTCGCTCGGGGGAGCGGCGAATACCGACACCTCGATGCCGTCGACCGTGTCGTTGCGCAGCCAGAGGGCGCCCGACTGCTGCACGAGCAACGGGTTGTCGGGCCGATCGCTGCCGAGGGCAAGCACCGTTGCGAGAGCCGCGTCGAGCGTGCTCGTCGAAATGTCGATGGGCCGCGTGCCCCACGCGGGGTCAGCTTCGGCTTCAGCGAGAGTGGGAGCGGGGAGAGGGGGAAGGTCTCCCGCTGTCAGGTCTGCGCCGGTTGCGGCGGTCGACTCGTGACTCCACACGATCACTCCCGATTCGCTGGTGTCACTCGCTACCGCGGCGTATCCCTCGCCCGAGACCCAGTCGACCCAACCGGTGATTGCGAGCTGTTGACCTGAATCTTGCAGCGCAGTCTGAAACGGTCGGCTGGTGACGTCATAGTTGCGAAAACGCGTGATCGCGAGTATCTGCGCCTGTTCGGTGGTGACGCCGTCGGCGGCCTGTGACGCCCCGCCTGCTTCGCCCGAGGCGGTGCATGCGGCAAGTGGCATAATCAGCGAAGCGGCAATGGCTAGGGCCACAATTCGGCGTCGTGCGGTCATCGGGTTCCGGTCCGATCGGCGAGGAAGTCGGTGGCTGGCACGGGGTAGGTGCTGGCGTCAGGCATCTCGATCTCGGCAGGCAGCATCCCTGCGTTCGAAGAGAACTGGGGTTGATCTGTCGGGGCTGCGACTTGCAAGAAACTGACTCCGGGGGGAGCTTCGACGTGGGGAAGGTCTGCGCTGCTCGCCGCGGGATCGGGGGTGTCGCTGCACGCTAGTGCCGCGTCTTGCAAAGCTTCAGGGAGTGCAGAGAAGGAGCCCGACACGCACGTACCGGTCGCAGGTGCGCGATCGGCCGAGACATTTGCGATGTCGACGCCGTTCTCGGCGAAGTCGGTCTGTTGCACCGAGAGACCGATCGTGGCGAGGTCTTCGGTGTTCGAGATCAGCACACCCGCGCGTGGGTTGCCCGTCACCCGGTTGTTGACGAAAAGATCGTCGACGCCACCCGAAACGCCAATACCGATGCCGAAACCACCGTCAGCTTGAGAAGGGGAGTCGGTTGACACGTTGTCGCTGACGAGGTTGCCTGCCACCTCATTGTCGCGTTGCGGGCTGAATGCCTCGACGTAGTTCGATAGGAAAGTCATGCCGACACGGTTGTCTGAGAAGCGGTTGCCGACAACGGTGAGCCCCGATGCGTTCGCGTTCTCGAAGCCGACCGCGTTGCGCTCGGCGACATTGCGCTCGACAAGAATGTTGCAGGTCTCGCACTGCCCGACATAGAAGCCGCTATCGGCAGAGCCCGAAGCATACGATTCGCGAATCACGCCGTGCTGCGCGTTAAAGGCGTAGATGCCGTAGAGGCCATTGTTGTGAGCGGTAACGCCCTCGATCGCGAAGCGCTGCAACGGCGGAAAGGCCTCGGGGTCGAACGGTTCGTAGGCACCGGCGCCGTGGGCGGCAGGGCCCGCTTCGTCGTGCAGACCAGTAACGAGCACGCCATAGAAGGTGGCCCCGGTGACCGTGAGGTTTTCGATGCGCACGCCATCGGCGATGCCAACAACGCCGTAGGGGCGCAACCCCTCGCCGTCGATGATCGTCTCGTTGCGGTCGACTCCTCGCACCGTGACGTCGGGAGTCGAGACAAGAAGCTGCTCTGCCCACACTCCCTCACCGATTTCGATGACACCGCCGGGGGCGACAAGCCCAGACGCTTGCGCAAGGGTGTCAGCGTCACCCGGCACCTGAACGAGATCGAGGGTGCCAGCCGATTCGGCTTCAGGTTCAGAGGTCGCCGCGCATCCCGCGGAAACCGTCAGCACTGCGGCGACCACGAGCGCCAGAGAGGCCATTCGGCGTCGTACCCGCATTGGGCGATTCTACCGGGTGCGCGAGGCGGCAGGTGTTGAGGTCTGCTGCCCGCGTGCCCTAGCGCCAGATGCGGGCAACCCGCGATGTCTCACGGTCGACGTCAACGCGGAAGAACGCGGGAGTGTCCCAGATGAGGATGTCGTTGGGGTGGGCCGCCGGCCAGGTGCGGTGGGCGTCGCCGAGCACTGCCGTCACGCGCTCGTGAGCGTCACCGATGCTCACGCCATTGACGGGCGCAGGAAAATCGGCACCATAGGTGATCGTGGCAATTGTGCCGTCTGCTGCAGGGATCACCTGCACATCCACTTCTTTGACCCGGTAGTACACCGATACATGCTCGGTTTGCACCATCTCGAGGGAAGCGAGTGGGCGAATGCGATCTGCGAACGCCATCATCGGGTCACGCGGCGCCGCTTCGACGCAGATCGACGCGAGCATAGAGACGGCAGACGGCGCTCGAGGGGTCTGGGCCATCGCGGTGGTGCTGGCGAAAGAGGCGAGGATGCCTGCCGTTGCGTCGCCGACGGCGAGGGCGATCTCTTCGTCATTGAGACCGGAGATCGCTGCCGTCAGTGATGTGTGCTGCCACACGCTGAAGATGAGCTCTGCCGCATGTGAGGCAGAAAGATTGGTCTGCAACTCGTAGGCAGCCAGAAAGCGCTGCACGATCACTTGTACCTGCGCGAGTAAACCTTGTTGCCATTGCAAGTACTCGTGTGCGACACGCTCGTCACGAACCCCATGCATGCGCACTTCGTTCATGACGATTATCCCAGCGCGGCCGCCGGTGATCTTCGCCGCGATCTGTCGAATCGCATCGGCGGGGTCAGCCGGAAAACCACGGTGAACGAGCGAGTCGACGAACTCCTCAGAATCGACGAGTCGCTGGCCTACGAAAGCCTTCACAGCTTCGATCACGATCTCGTCCTTGGATCCGAAGTTCGAGTAGAACGCGCCGCGGCTGAAATTGGCGCGATCACAGATCATCTCTACAGTGCCAAGCTCGATGCCGACGTCAGCGAAAACTGTGTAAGCAGCCTCGAGAAGTCGTGACCGCGTTTTGGGCCGGCTGCGTTCGAATGGCTCGCTCATGATTTGTCCCCCCAGACCAGGTACTCGTCTGAGAGCACTTCGATTTCCACCCTAATCGCCGATTCTCGACCGGCCGCCGTTTTGCTCAGGACTTGCCAAGGTTTGGCTCATGTTGAGCACAATGGTCAACATGAACCTGAGTATTGGCAAATGTACGCCCATGTATCGCGCTGTCAGGTTGCAGATTGCGCAATTTGCGCGTTAGCGTCGCGTTAGCGTCACTTCGGTGGTGCTCACGGGGATGCGAGGCGGCTTCTTCTTGGGTCGCTCTCTTGTGGCCCTCAGAAGTGCCCTCTTGCGGTGGAAAAGGTTCGTGCCCGAACGCGGACTGTTTCTTCCGTGCTCAGTACCAATTTGCGCGCGCTCTCTGCGTGGCAGATAGACGAAACGACCGCGGTGGGTGACTTCGCTGCGAGTCGTAGACGTGCTCGCAGAAGCGGCGCGCGTGGGGACCTTTTGAGGAGAGATTTGATGTCGGCTAGACACGTTCACCCTGAGGCGCGATCGCGCGGAAGGCTCGTGAGTGCCCTTGCGGCGTTCTTGGCACTCGTGCTTGCCATCGCTGGCTTCGCGACTCCGGCTTTTGCCGTTGACTCGACCGCAATCAAAGTGACGCTTTCGAGCTCGGGCGAAACCTACAACGGCACGCCGGTGCTTACCGCAGGGAGCGAATACACGCTCGCACTGCAGTACGACAACACCAAGCTGAACGACGGCGATGAGATCTTCATCGAGGTGCCCGAGGGCATCACCGTGCCCGACTCGGCGCTCGTATTGCCGACCGGCAGCTCAATTTTCGAAAGCTTCACCCGTGAAGCCGACGGTTCGCTGAAGCTTACGGTGAAGTCTCCTCGCCCGAGCGGTGTGAACCAGGGAATTCTGCAGCTGAAGTTCGTCTTCGACGAAGTGAATACCAGCTCTGAGCGTGAGGTCACCTGGACCGTCGGCGGTCAGCCGACGACGTTCGAGGTTGTCGTCAAGACTCCCGGTGACTCATTCGAGAACGTCGGAAACAGCCGCAGCAAGTCGGCGTCGCCCAGCAACCTGAACTCCTACATCACGGTCACCGACGGCACAGTCACCCTCAAAGACACGGTGCTGACCAAAGACATCGCCTACACAGTCAAAGTGAACACGACGTCGGCGCTGACCGACCTTGGCGTCACCGACACGATCGACGACGCCATGACGATCACGGCGAACTCTTTCGCCGCGACTCTGACCACCTGGGATGACGCTGGTCTCAACCGCGAGACTTCGCCGTTTGCCGTTTCGCCATCGATCACCGCCACGGGCTTCGCCGCGACCGTCACCCTGCCCGCAGACTCTCAGTTCGTGCTGACCTACAAGGCGCGCGTGACCGACAAGGCCGCCCTTGAGGCGCGCCTTCAGGCTGAGTACGACAAAGTTCAGGCCGCCGGCGGTTCTTACTCGACGACAGTCAAGAACACCGTTGCGTGGAGCGACGGACAGAACAAGACTGCGACAGTAACGCTTTCGGGCAGTGTCGCCGCGCCCCCGGCCGACCCGCAGCCAAACTACGGCAGCGCCTTCTCGAAGAGCGTTGACGTCACCACCGTTGACTCTTCGGACTCGATCGTCGTCGCGGATGCCACGCCGGTTGACGTCGTCTACACGCTGAGCGCCGACCTCACCAAGTGGGCTGATTTCTCTGACACCGACTACGCGCTCGCGCGCAACGTTGTGATTCGCGACCAGTTGCCCACCCAGGCCAGTTGGTCTGTCGACGACGCTGGTTTTCTCACCGTAGTCAACGCGCAGAACGAGGCTGTCACCTTCGCGGCAGCAACTGGTCTCTCGGGTGACTACGAGGCAGCCATCGCCGCCGACGAGTACGTGGGAACCTACGCGATCAATGGTCAGAACCTCTACGTCAACATCGGCAAGGACACGACGCAGAAGTACACGGTCAAAGCCAAAGCGACTATCGAGAACCTTGACGGTCTCACCCCGTCGGCTGGCCCGCTCACTGACACCTACTCGGTGCGCAACTATGCGTTCTTCATCTACGGCGACGGCAAGTACAGCTCGAAGAACGTGACCACGAAGATCATTGTCGGCAAAGACACCTCCGCTGGCGTCGATGACGAAGAAACCTTCAGCAAGAGCGTCGCTGACGAGGCGATCACGGTACCTTCTTCGCCCGAGACCACTGCCATTCCTTTCACCTTCACGGTGAAAGCAGGAACGGCCGATGTCACCGGCATCCAGATCATTGACGTGGTCGACCTCAACGTCTTCGACGTGAGCAACCTCGCCGCAATCGAAGAAACGATTTCAGTGAGCTACGGCTCACTGGCGCTCGATGCCAACGACTGGAACCTCAGCCTCAACGCAGACGACGAGCTCGTTTTCGAGTTCACCGATGCTTTTACGCAGAAGCTCACCGCCGCAGGCAAGGCGACCGACCTCGCTCTGACGGTGACGGTTCCACTGCCGCTGAAGGGCGTTATCGGCAAGCAGACGCTGCAGATCACGAACAACGCACGCCTGATCGGCACCAAGGTCGAGGTTGACTACCTGTCGAGTGTCGAGATGTCGGCATCGACGTATGGTGACGAGCTTGAAGTTCGCAAGACGGTCTACGACGAGGCGAACAGCAGCTTCACCAACAACCTTCGTGTTGAGCTCGACGAAAACGGCGACCCTGTCTCAGATGAGTTCGTCTACCGCATCGACGTGATTCCTCACGGCGCCTACGGCACCGTTGGCGTGGCAATCACCGACATCGTCGACGCTCTTCCTGAGCAGATGTCATTTATTGGATTCACCGACGGCGTCGATGGTTCAGTAATCGACGGCACATCGCTCTCGCTCGACGGAAACCTTGAGGCGAACTACGCCGACGACGTCGTGACGATCTCGCAAAAGGCGAACACCGTCTTGAACACCGATGGATCGGTCGTTGTCTACGTGAAGGTTGCTCTCACCGAGTTCAAGGCTGAAGTGAGCATCACCAACGCCATCGGTGACACCAGCGCGACAATCACTCCGACCGACGGCTACCCGCTGAAGATTCGCAAGGTCGACTCTGACGACCAGACGGTCGTCATCACCGACAAGTCGGCACGCTTCCAGGTGCTCGACTCTGAAGGCACTGTCGTCGTTGACAACATCTATGTCGTGAACAACAGCCTCGTTGTCGCAGACGAAGATGGCGCAGACAAAGCAGTGACCGTCGATGACCCGGGCAAGTACACGGTGAAAGAGATCACTGCGCCTGCTGGCTACAAGACGACATCTGACACTGTGTCGATGGTCGTCATCGAAGACATCGGCAGCGAGCAGGTCACGTTCTACAACGAACCGATTCCGCTGACCTATGCAGTGGGCGACTACACGTGGATCGACGAGAACCGCGACGGCGTGCAAGACGATGACGAACCGGTGCTGCAGGGTGTCGTTGTCAACTTGCTCGACGGCAACGGCGAGCCGGTGCTGGGTGCTGGCAACACAGCCCTCACCACGACGACGAACGCTGACGGTCTCTACGTGTTCGACGGCCTCCCGGCCGGCGACTACCAGGTTGAGTTCGCACTCACCGACGAGCAGTCCGCAACGTACGTCTTCACCGCAACCGGTTCGGGCACCGCGCTCAACGACTCAGACGCAGAGCCTGCAGTCGATGACCGCTTCACCGGTCGCAGCGAAACCTTCACGCTGGGCGCCAGCAACACACAGTTGGTGGCTGCAGACGAATACGACGGCATTGCAATCACCGCCACCGGTGGAATCGACCCGACGTGGGATGCCGGAGTGGTTCGTAAGAAGGTCTCGGTAGGTGACTACGTGTGGCTGGATGTGGATCGTGATGGTGTGCAGGGAACCAGTGATGCGGAAACCCCCATTGAGGGTGTGAAGTTGGTGCTGACTGGTCCTGATGGAAACCCGGTTGTTGATATCGAGGGCAACGAGGTTGCGCCGGTGTTTACTGACGAGGACGGTTTCTATGAGTTCGTGAACCTGCCAGCGTTGCCTGAGGGCGAGTCATACACGGTCACGATCGATCAGGAAGATGCGTCCACGATTGACGCGTTGACCGAGTTGCGTCCGACGGTGACGGGTGCGGGAGATACGGCCACGGATTCGAGTGAGTGGACGGCAGCGTCTGGTGATCTCACCGACAACGGCGACCGTGATTCGACGCTTGATTTCGGTTTCATGCCGCGTACCTACGCGATCGGTGACATCGTGTGGATCGACGCGAACAGCGATGGTGAACAAGACAGTGACGAGCACACCCT
>NZ_JBFBMP010000016.1:0-6088 GCF_040687125.1 Microbacterium sp. NPDC076911
TTCCGTTCCCCATCACGCGACTGGTAAGGCTTCCGCTGCCCATCACGGGGCGGGTACGACTTACGTTCCCCATCACGAGGAGGGTAGCTCTTCCGCTCCCCGTCGCGGGGTGGGTAGCTCTTACGTTCCCCATCACGGGGTGGGTAGCTCTTACGTTCCCCGTCACGAGGAGGGTACGACTTACGTTCCCCGTCACGAGGTGGGTACGACTTACGTTCCCCGTCACGAGGTGGGTACGACTTACGTTCCCCGTCACGAGGAGGGTACGACTTACGTTCCCCGTCACGAGGAGGGTACGACTTACGTTCCCCATCACGAGGAGGGTAGCTCTTCCGTTCCCCATCACGGGGTGGGTAGCTTTTGCGTTCCCCGTCACGTGATTGGTGGGGCTTGCGTGGGGTGTTGTTGTGTCGGCCGTCACGATCACGATCGTGATCGTTGCCTCGGGGGGTGTCATCGGCCATACTCGTAATCCTCCCGCAGCCCACCAGCAGGCGGCAACGATTGTTAACGCGAAAAGGCCACCCAACATTGGGTGGCCAATTCACTAAAAGAAGTCCGGCGGTGTCCTACTCTCCCACAGGGTCCCCCCTGCAGTACCATCGGCGCTGTGAGGCTTAGCTTCCGGGTTCGGAATGTAACCGGGCGTTTCCCTCACGCTATGGCCGCCGAAACACTATTGATGTTTCAATCAGCATAACAATCAATTGTTATGCGGTTCTCGACCGTACATCGAGAACCACTCAGTGGACGCAGCACCTTAAACGGTGTGTTATCAAGTCATCGGCTTATTAGTACCAGTCAGCTACACGTGTTACCACGCTTCCACATCTGGCCTATCAACCCAGTAATCTGGCTGGGAGCCTCTCGCCCGAAGGCATGGAAATCTCATCTTGAGGCCGGCTTCCCGCTTAGATGCTTTCAGCGGTTATCCATCCCGAACGTAGCTAATCAGCGGTGCTCCTGGCGGAACAACTGACACACCAGAGGTTCGTCCAACCCGGTCCTCTCGTACTAGGGTCAGATCCTCTCAAATTTCCTGCGCGCGCAGCGGATAGGGACCGAACTGTCTCACGACGTTCTAAACCCAGCTCGCGTACCGCTTTAATGGGCGAACAGCCCAACCCTTGGGACCTACTCCAGCCCCAGGATGCGACGAGCCGACATCGAGGTGCCAAACCATGCCGTCGATATGGACTCTTGGGCAAGATCAGCCTGTTATCCCCGAGGTACCTTTTATCCGTTGAGCGACAGCGCTTCCACAAGCCACTGCCGGATCACTAGTCCCGACTTTCGTCCCTGCTCGACCTGTCAGTCTCACAGTCAAGCTCCCTTGTGCACTTACACTCGACACCTGATTACCAACCAGGTTGAGGGAACCTTTGGGCGCCTCCGTTACTTTTTGGGAGGCAACCGCCCCAGTTAAACTACCCACCAGGCACTGTCCCTGAACCGGATTACGGTTCGAAGTTAGATATCCAGAATGACCAGAGTGGTATTTCAACAATGACTCCACAAGAACTAGCGTCCCTGCTTCAACGTCTCCCACCTATCCTACACAAGTCACACCGAACACCAATACCAAGCTATAGTAAAGGTCACGGGGTCTTTCCGTCCTGCTGCGCGTAACGAGCATCTTTACTCGTATTGCAATTTCGCCGAGTTCGCGGTTGAGACAGTTGGGAAGTCGTTACGCCATTCGTGCAGGTCGGAACTTACCCGACAAGGAATTTCGCTACCTTAGGATGGTTATAGTTACCACCGCCGTTTACTGGGGCTTAAATTCTCAGCTTTGCCTTGCGGCTAACCGGTCCTCTTAACCTTCCAGCACCGGGCAGGCGTCAGTCCGTATACATCGTCTTGCGACTTAGCACGGACCTGTGTTTTTAGTAAACAGTCGCTACCCACTAGTCTCTGCGGCCTCCAAACGCTTTTGGGAGCAAGTCCCTATACGCCGAAGGCCCCCCTTCTCCCGAAGTTACGGGGGCATTTTGCCGAGTTCCTTAACCACGATTCTCTCGATCTCCTTAGTATTCTCTACCTGACCACCTGAGTCGGTTTGGGGTACGGGCAGCTAGAACCTCGCGTCGATGCTTTTCTCGGCAGCATAGGATCACCCACTTATTATCCGCATCGTGTCTCAGCCTTAATGAGTGGCGGATTTGCCTACCACTCGGCCTACGCACTTGCACCCGGACAACCATCGCCGGGCTGGGCTACCTTCCTGCGTCACACCTGTTAATACGCTAACCGCCCCAGCATAGGGTCGCACGCTAGGCCCCACGCTTCACCCCGAAGGGATCCATCTAGGGGATTCAGATGCTTAGCATTACTGGATTGGTTTGGGCGGTTCTTCGCCGGTACGGGAATATCAACCCGTTGTCCATCGACTACGCCTGTCGGCCTCGCCTTAGGTCCCGACTTACCCAGGGAAGATTAGCTTGACCCTGGAACCCTTGGTCTTTCGGAGGACGTGTTTCTCACACGTCTTTCGCTACTCATGCCTGCATTCTCACTCGTGTGGCCTCCACGGCTGGTTCACACCGCCGCTTCGCTGGCCACACGACGCTCTCCTACCCATCAATACGGCTGGACCACGAAGGCCTACCAATAAATATCAATGCCACAACTTCGGTGGCGTGCTTGAGCCCCGTTACATTGTCGGCGCGGAATCACTTGACCAGTGAGCTATTACGCACTCTTTCAAGGGTGGCTGCTTCTAAGCCAACCTCCTGGTTGTCTAAGCAACTCCACATCCTTTCCCACTTAGCACGCGCTTAGGGACCTTAGTTGGTGGTCTGGGTTGTTTCCCTCTCGACTATGAAGCTTATCCCCCACAGTCTCACTGCTGCGCTCTCACTTACCGGCATTCGGAGTTTGGCTGACGTCAGTAACCTTTTAGGGCCCATCGGCCATCCAGTAGCTCTACCTCCGGCAAGAAACACGCAACGCTGCACCTAAATGCATTTCGGAGAGAACCAGCTATCACGAAGTTTGATTGGCCTTTCACCCCTATCCACAGCTCATCCCCTCAGTTTTCAACCTAAGTGGGTTCGGTCCTCCACGACGTCTTACCGTCGCTTCAA
Organism: Microbacterium sp. NPDC076911; assembly: GCF_040687125.1. Taxonomy (NCBI): domain Bacteria; kingdom Bacillati; phylum Actinomycetota; class Actinomycetes; order Micrococcales; family Microbacteriaceae; genus Microbacterium; species Microbacterium sp. NPDC076911. The sequence continues at coordinate 3,087 of NZ_JBFBMP010000016.1, forward strand.
CCTGGCCATGGATAGATCACTTCGCTTCGGGTCTAGGACATGCGACTGAATCGCCCTATTCAGACTCGCTTTCGCTACGGCTACCCCTCAACGGGTTAACCTCGCCACATATCGCTAACTCGCAGGCTCATTCTTCAAAAGGCACGCTGTCACCCCTACTAGGGAGGCTCCAACGGTTTGTAAGCAAACGGTTTCAGGTACTATTTCACTCCCCTCCCGGGGTACTTTTCACCTTTCCCTCACGGTACTTGTCCGCTATCGGTCATCTGGGAGTATTTAGGCTTATCAGGTGGTCCTGACAGATTCACACGGGATTTCTCGGGCCCCGTGCTACTTGGGATACTCTTCGCGTCAAGAGAAGCATTTCGACTACGGGGTTCGCACCCTCTATGACCAGCCATTCAAAACTGTTCGTCTATACCTTCTTGTAACGCCGACTGATCGGCAGACCAGTCTGAAAAGTCCCACAACCCCGAATACGCAACTCCTGCCGGATATCACACGTACTCGGTTTAGCCTGTTCCGGTTTCGCTCGCCACTACTAACGGAATCGCGGTTGCTTTCTCTTCCTGTGGGTACTGAGATGTTTCACTTCCCCACGTTCCCTCTACCCGCCCTATATATTCAGGCGGGAGTCACCAGGTCAGCACGCTGCCCAGCGGGGTTTCCCCATTCGGAAATCCTCGGATCAAAGTGTGCTTATCCACTCCCCGAGGCTTATCGCAGATTGCTACGTCCTTCTTCGGCTCCAGATGCCAAGGCATCCACCGTTTGCTCTTAAAGACTTGAAATCACATGAGTTGAATCAAAACTCGACCCCACACCCGAAGGCATGGAATCTGAAATTGACTAATGATCTTTAAGATCATCTTTCATGAGACAACACCAAAAAGTGTCATCTCAAAGATGCTCGCGTCCACTGTGTAGTTCTCAAAGTACGGGCGGTACCCTCCACCGAAACCAGCCAAAGCCGGCAACAGCAAAAAGTCCAGAGGTTCGTCAAAACCTGCATGTCAAAAACATCCAAGTTCATCCGGTCCCTCAGGACCCAACAGCGTGCATATGCCGACGCTTCCACCAAAACCGTTCCAGCTGCAAGCAGCGTACTAAGTTCAGGAAGTCCCGAACGGCATCTTGTCTAATGTTCCACCCATGAGCTAACCAGTGAGAAACATACGTTCTCAATCTGGCGCCTGGACATTCCGAAGAATGCCAGATGCTCCTTAGAAAGGAGGTGATCCAGCCGCACCTTCCGGTACGGCTACCTTGTTACGACTTAGTCCTAATTACCGATCCCACCTTCGACGGCTCCCTCCACAAGGGTTGGGCCACCGGCTTCAGGTGTTACCGACTTTCATGACTTGACGGGCGGTGTGTACAAGACCCGGGAACGTATTCACCGCAGCGTTGCTGATCTGCGATTACTAGCGACTCCGACTTCATGAGGTCGAGTTGCAGACCTCAATCCGAACTGGGACCGGCTTTTTGGGATTCGCTCCACCTTACGGTATTGCAGCCCTTTGTACCGGCCATTGTAGCATGCGTGAAGCCCAAGACATAAGGGGCATGATGATTTGACGTCATCCCCACCTTCCTCCGAGTTGACCCCGGCAGTATCCCATGAGTTCCCACCATTACGTGCTGGCAACATAGAACGAGGGTTGCGCTCGTTGCGGGACTTAACCCAACATCTCACGACACGAGCTGACGACAACCATGCACCACCTGTTTACGAGTGTCCAAAGAGTTGACTATCTCTAGCCCGTTCTCGTATATGTCAAGCCTTGGTAAGGTTCTTCGCGTTGCATCGAATTAATCCGCATGCTCCGCCGCTTGTGCGGGTCCCCGTCAATTCCTTTGAGTTTTAGCCTTGCGGCCGTACTCCCCAGGCGGGGAACTTAATGCGTTAGCTGCGTCACGGAATCCGTGGAATGGACCCCACAACTAGTTCCCAACGTTTACGGGATGGACTACCAGGGTATCTAAGCCTGTTTGCTCCCCATCCTTTCGCTCCTCAGCGTCAGTTACGGCCCAGAGATCTGCCTTCGCCATCGGTGTTCCTCCTGATATCTGCGCATTCCACCGCTACACCAGGAATTCCAATCTCCCCTACCGCACTCTAGTCTGCCCGTACCCACTGCAGGCTGGAGGTTGAGCCTCCAGTTTTCACAGCAGACGCGACAAACCGCCTACGAGCTCTTTACGCCCAATAATTCCGGATAACGCTTGCGCCCTACGTATTACCGCGGCTGCTGGCACGTAGTTAGCCGGCGCTTTTTCTGCGAGTACCGTCACTTTCGCTTCTTCCTCGCTAAAAGAGGTTTACAACCCGAAGGCCGTCATCCCTCACGCGGCGTTGCTGCATCAGGCTTGCGCCCATTGTGCAATATTCCCCACTGCTGCCTCCCGTAGGAGTCTGGGCCGTGTCTCAGTCCCAGTGTGGCCGGTCACCCTCTCAGGCCGGCTACCCGTCGACGCCTTGGTGAGCCATTACCTCACCAACAAGCTGATAGGCCGCGAGCTCATCCCTGACCGAAATTCTTTCCAACTACCGACCATGCGGCCGTAGCTCATATCCGGTATTAGACGCCGTTTCCAGCGCTTATCCCAGAGTCAGGGGCAGATTGCTCACGTGTTACTCACCCGTTCGCCACTGATCCACCCAGCAAGCTGGGCTTCACCGTTCGACTTGCATGTGTTAAGCACGCCGCCAGCGTTCATCCTGAGCCAGGATCAAACTCTCCGTAAAAGAAATTTGCTACCAACAACCGGAATAGGCTGAAAGCAGCGAGTTTGAACTGACCAAAAGGATGTCAATACTGACAATCCATACGCCAACCCCTCCGGAAGAAGGATTGGACTTTGATCCAAAGGAATCTCATCCAACCGAAGTTGAATAGAGGTTATTTGGCATTTGACAAGTGCACGCTGTTGAGTTCTCAAGGATCGGACGCACCTCCCACTCAGCTTCACAGCCTCGCCAGAAGGGCAACTTCACAATC
>NZ_JBFBMP010000017.1:0-3912 GCF_040687125.1 Microbacterium sp. NPDC076911
CACTGTGCTCGCTACATTCCTGATCGGTTTGCGTGAAGGCCTCGAAGCCGCCCTCGTGGTGGGAATTCTCGTTGCCTACCTCACGCAGCTTCGCCGCCGCGACGTCTTGCCGCGCCTGTGGATCGGTGTGGGGATGGCTGTCGCGCTTTCCCTCCTGATCGGTGCCGTGCTCACATTTGGTGCGTACGCGCTGACGTTCGAGGCGCAAGAGCTTATTGGGGGCGGGCTCTCACTCTTGGCCGTCGCCATGGTCACCTGGATGATCTTTTGGATGCAGCGCACGGCCCGCACACTGAAGACATCGCTGGAGGGCGAGCTTGACCGCGCGCTTGCCGTGGGCGGCCTGTGGGCCATCGTGCTGATCGGGTTCGTTTCGGTCGCGCGTGAGGGTTTGGAAACAACACTGTTGCTCTGGTCGATGGTTCAGTCATTCGGAAACGCGCCCGCGGCGTTGCTCGGTGCGTTGCTCGGAATCGCCGCCGCGGTCGTGTTGGGCTGGTTGCTTTCTCGTGGGATGCTGCGCTTCAACCTGCGTCTCTTCTTCACCTGGACGGGCGCGTTTCTCATCGTTGTCGCGGCGGGGGTTCTTGCCTACGCCATTCACGATCTTCAAGAAGCGGGCGCATTGCCCGGCCCCTTTACCGCGGCCGCTCCCCTCGATGCCGTGACCGGAACCGTCGCCGTGGGCTTTTCCGGCTTCCCGTCGGGGTGGGCCTTCGACGTGAGTGAAAGCATCGTTCCCGGCGGAGTGTGGGCCTCGGTGCTCCAAGCGACCGTCGGGTTCATGCCGCAGATGACGTGGCTTCAGGTGATCGGATGGGCCGCGTACATCGGCACCGTCGGCTTCTTCTGGGGTCGTGCGCAGTTCTCTTCAGCGCTTCGGAAGACCCGTTCGCACACAAATGTCCCCCCGGCTGGGCCGTCCGCGCCCTCCACGTCGCTATTAGGAGCACTATGACCCCGCACCGTTTGACCGGCGCTCTCGCATTCTCTGTCGTGGGCGCTCTCGCCCTCGCCGGGTGCGTAGCTAAGGCCGATGTCGCCGCTAGCGACGCGCTTGCCGTCACCTCGTCTGCCGACGCGTGTGAGGTGTCTACGGCTACGACCACGAGTGGCACCCTCGCGTTCGATGTGACGAATTCCGGAGATCAGATCACGGAGTTCTACCTTCTTGCAGATGATGGCCTCCGCATCGTGGGCGAAGTGGAAAACATCGCCCCCGGGGCATCCCGCACGCTCACCGTCATTGCTCAGCCCGGCGAGTACTACACGGTGTGCAAGCCCGGCATGGTGGGCGACGGCGTCGGCCGTGCGTCGTTCTCGGTCACAGGAGACGCGGTCGAGGTTGACACCGAAGACAGCGAGCTGAAGGCCGAAGCTGTTGCTCTCTATGCCGCGTTCGTAAAAGACCAGGTGGGCCAGCTCGTGCCCGCCGTCAACGAATTCGTGACCGCCTATGAAACGGGCGACGACGAGGCCGCACGCGAGCAGTTCCCGCTCGTGCGCGCCTACTACGAGCGCATCGAGCCGATTGCGGAGGCGCTCGGCGACCTCGACCCGCGCATCGACTACCGCGAAGTTGATGCGGTGGCCGAGGGGTTGGACTGGACCGGCTTCCACCGCATTGAAAAAGACTTGTGGGTGCCCGCGCAAGATGCGCTCAACTCAGACGACCTGACGCCGGCCTGGGAAGACTGGGCGCCGTCGACGGAGGCGGAACGCGCGGCATTCGGTGACCAGCTGATTGCCGATGTGCAAGAGCTTTACGACTACGTACACTCGACCGATTTCCTGGAGGTTCTCGAGGCGCAGGGCGTCGCGGGGCTCTCCAACGGCGCGATTGCACTGCTCGACGAAGTGGCGACGGGCAAGATCAGCGGCGAAGAAGACTGGTGGTCGGGTACCGACCTGTGGGACTTCGCGGCCAATGTCGAGGGCTCGAAAATGGCGTTCTCGCTCGTGCGAGATTTCGCCGAGGCGACAGGAGACGACGGCGCTGCGCTTGTCGAGCAGATCGAGGAGGGCTACACCGACCTTGAAAACCTGCTCGCGGAATACGGATCGTTCGAAACCGGGTTCGTCTATTACAGCGAGCTCACCGACGAAGACAAGCGTGATCTGAGCGATACGCTAAACACCCTCGCCGAGCCGCTGTCGCAGCTTACGGTGACCATTCTGGAGTAGCGTGACCGATTCATCACCGACCAACGACGCCGTGGCGCCCTCGCAAAACGAGCCTGATTCAGGCACGCCAGACGAGAGCGCCGCGGCGCCGCGCGGTCTTTCTCGCCGCGGGTTGCTGGGCTTCGCGATGGGTACGGCAGGTCTTGCCGTGGGCGGCGGCATCGGGCTGGGGGTGGGCACAGCCGCCGGGCGGGCCCAGGCAGCCGAGGCATCCGCGTCTGTATACGATTTTTATGGCGCGCACCAAGCGGGTATCACGACCCCGGTGCAAGATCATCTGCATTTTGCGTCGTTCGACATGATGGCACGCACCGATCGCGCTGACCTCATCGAGCTTTTGCAAGATTGGTCGTATGCCGCCTCGCGCATGGCCGCGGGGTTGGACGTCAGCGCCACCGGCGCCGTGGGCGGGTCGCTAGAGGCTCCGCCCGATGACACGGGTGAAGCTCTCGGGCTTTCTGCAAGCGGCCTGACGATCACCTTCGGATTCGGGCCGACCCTCTTCGAAGCCGATGGCGTCGACCGGTTCGGGATTGCCTCGAAACGCCCGAGCGAACTCGAACGACTGCCGGGCTTTCTCGGAGACGACCTCCAGCCACTCCTCTCTGATGGCGACCTGTGCATTCAGGCATGCGCCGATGATCCACAAGTGGCCGTGCACGCGATCCGCAACCTCAGCCGCATCGCCTTCGGCCGCGCGCGGTTGCGATGGTCGCAGCTGGGTTTTGGGCGCACGTCGCGCACGACGGCCGCACAGCAGACACCGCGCAACCTGTTTGGATTTAAGGATGGCACCGCCAACATCTTGTCGGATGACACGGAGGCCCTCGCCGACAACGTCTGGGTGGCCAGCGCAGATACTCCCGAGTGGATGGCCGGCGGTTCCTATCTCGTGGCGCGCAAGATCGCGATGCTCATCGAGACCTGGGATCGCGTTCGTCTCGCGGAGCAGCAAGACATCATCGGGCGCGATAAGGGGGAGGGCGCTCCTCTGTCGGGAGGCGATGAATTCACAGAGCCCGATTTTGACAAGACAAACGCAGACGGTACTCCGACCATTCCCGTCGACAGCCACGTGCGTTTGGCGCACCCCGACATGAACGGGGGTACCCAGCTCCTGCGCCGCGGATACAACTACGTCGATGGCAACAATGAGCTTGGGCGCCTCGATGCGGGCCTGTTCTTCTTGTCCTATCAGCGCCGTCCTCAGCAATTCATCGATGTGCAACGCTCGCTCTCCACCGATGTCATGAACGAGTACATTCAGCACATCGGCTCGGGCCTATGGGCCGTGCCGCCCGGTGCCGCTGCGGGTTCGTACGTGGGAGCGGAGCTGTTCGCCTAGCGAACGTCGACACCACCGGCCGCGACCGTGGTGTCGACGCGGTGCGCCGACGACGACGTTGAAAGGTCGCGTCGGGGCGTTCGACGTTGGGATATCCGGCGCTGACCGTGAGATCGACGACATCGGGCGTATCACCACGATGGTCGCCATTTGGCGTACTTCGTGACGTGCGCTCAGGGGATCAGCTGTTTCGAGCAACCCGCTCGAGTCGCGCACGCAGCGACCCGATCAAGAGCTCTAGACCGACTTCGAACGCCGCGTCGCTTCGCTCGCTGCCCCCGACCGAACCGTCAATGAGCCGGCCGAGCGTCTTCGTTTCGCCGGGCGGTTGCCATATCTCATCGGGTGCGGTGAGATCGAGACCGAATCCGATCGCAAACGCG
>NZ_JBFBMP010000018.1:0-2122 GCF_040687125.1 Microbacterium sp. NPDC076911
CCCCCCGTTACTTTCTTCGTAGCCGCTTGGTGAGCATGCTGGGCGGTGACAGCCTGCCGGGCTCGGCATGATTGGTCCCCCCTGTCCTTGATGATCCGGGGGGTGTTGTCACCGAGCCTGGTTGGCGGTGGGTGATCGCTGATAGGGGCCAGGCCCGAGCACGCTCGAGGTCGTTCGTAACGTGGATGCCGAGACGCACCGTCGCAGCTGTCATTCACAACGGACGGAGGAGCAGGTGGTCACTCAGATCGACAACTACGACCAGGTCGACGTCTTCGTCGGCCTCGACGTAGGCAAGGGCGAGCACCACGCGGTCGCTCTCGACCGCGGCGGGAAGAAGCTTTGCGACCGGGCTCTGCCCAACGACGAGAGACGGCTCAGAGCCGTACTGGCCGATCTTCACGAGCACGGCGTTGTCCTGTTGATCGTGGATCAGCCGGCAACGATCGGCGCGCTGCCGATCGCGGTCGCGCAAGCCGCAGGCGCGCTGGTCGGCTACCTGCCCGGACTAGCGATGCGGCGCATCGCGGACCTGCACCCCGGCGAGGCGAAGACAGACGCGAGGGATGCCGCGATCATCGCGGAGACCGCACGGACGATGCCGCACACGCTCCGCTCAATCCAAGTGACAGACGAGCAGGTTGCGGAACTGTCGCTGCTCTGCGGGTTCGACGACGACCTCGCCGCCCAGATCACCCAAGTCGGCAACCGCGTCCGAGGACTGCTGACCCAGATCCACCCCGCACTGGAACGGGCTGTCGGGCCGCGACTGGATCACCCCGCGATCCTCGATTTGCTGCAACGGTGGCCGTCACCGGCTGAGTTGCACGCAGCAGGCGAGAAGCGAATCGCTACGCGGATGCTGAAGCTCGCGCCGCGCAAGGGCCGGGATTGGGCGCACGAGATCATCGTTGCGCTCGGCGAACAGACCGTCGTCGTCACCGGCACGAACGCGGCCGCTCTGGTGGTTTCGCGCCTCGCAGCGCAGTTGGCGGCCCTTCGGAGGCAGCGCGATGAGGTCGCGGCGGAGGTTGAAAAGCTGGTCGATGCGCACCCTCTTCAGCCCGTCCTGACGAGCATGCCCGGAGTCGGCGTCAGGACCGCAGCCCGACTCCTCACCGAAGTCGCCGGCAAACACTTCCCCACCGCCGGCCACCTCGCCGCCTACGCCGGCCTCGCACCCGTCACCCGAAGATCCGGATCCTCAATCCGAGGCGAATACTCGTCACGACGCGGGAACAAGGTCCTGAAGAACACCATGTTCCTCTCCGCCTTCGCTGCACTCCGCGACCCCAACTCCCGCGCCTACTACGACCGCAAGATCGGCCAAGGCAAACGCCACAATCAGGCGCTGCTGGCTCTTGCACGGCGCCGCTCAGACGTCCTCTACGCCATGCTCCGCGACGGCACCCTCTACCAGAAGCCCGCCGACCAGCTGGCGGCGTGAAGGGACTTGAGCCAGCTCGTATCAGTCTGCGTGCATAAGATTCTCACGTGTTGGGCTTCGGCGATCGACTTCCGTTTCGGCCGAGACGCGTCGTCGTGGCCGGCGTTTCCGGAACCGGAAAAACGACCCTTGCCGCCCGAATCTCCTCGGTTCTCGACGCGCCGCACACCGAAATCGACTCGCTTTACCATGGGCCAAACTGGACACCCCGCGAAGAATTCTTGGAGGATGTCCGGGTATTCGCTCAGGGAGACGCGTGGACAACCGAGTGGCAATGCTCAAGCGCTAGACCGATCCTGGTGGAGCATGCTGACCTCGTCGTTTGGCTCGACCTGCCCTTCCTATCCGTAACTCTCCCTCGGGTATTGAGTCGCACAATGAGACGACGCTTGCGGCGAGAAGTGCTCTGGAACGGCAACGTAGAACCGCCGTTGAGGACGTTCTTCACCAATCGTGAGCACATTGTTCGCTGGGCGTTCTCGACGCGGAACAAGTACGGCGTCTTGATCTCCCAGCTCCAAGACGAACGCCCCGACCTTCTCATCGTGCGCTTGCGAACACCCCGCGAGGTTCAGGCATGGCTATCAGGACCGCTCGCGAACAACCCCTCTGACTGATCCGCAGTCGCTCAGCTCGCGACACGAGGTCTTGACGAAAGACATAGGGGCACCCCCC
>NZ_JBFBMP010000019.1:0-1939 GCF_040687125.1 Microbacterium sp. NPDC076911
CCGGTTTTGGAGGCGCGGGGTTTGTCTCGTCAGTTTGGTCATGTGCGGGCTTTGAACGACACGGACTTTGAGTTGTATCCGGGTGAGGTTACGGCGCTGATTGGTGATAACGGTGCGGGTAAGTCGACGTTGGTGAAGGCGTTGTCGGGCAACTTGGCGGTGGATTCGGGCACGATTTTGTTTGATGGTGCTGAGGTTGATATGTCGACGCCGTCTGCGGTGAGTGCGTTAGGTATTGAGACGGTGTATCAGGATTTGGCGTTGGCTCCTCATTTGGATCCGGTGCAGAACATGTATTTGGGGCGTGAGCTTCGTCAGGCCGGGTTGGGGGGTGCGCTCGGGTTTATGAAGAAGAAGGAGATGCGTATCGCCTCGAAGGCTGCCTTTGATGAGTTGGGGGCGACGGTTCGTTCGTTGTCTTCTCCGGTGGGTGAGATGTCGGGTGGTCAGCGGCAGGCGATTGCGATTGCGCGTGCGGTGCATTGGGCATCTCGTGTGGTGTTTTTGGATGAGCCGACAGCGGCGTTGGGTGTGCGTCAGACCAAGAACGTGCTGGAAACGATTCGTCGGGTGCGGGATAAGGGAATGTCGGTGGTGTTTATTAGCCACTCGATGCCGCACGTGATTGAGGTCGCGGATCGTATTCAGGTGCTGCGTTTGGGTACGCGTGTGGCCAATATTCAGGCGAAAGACACGTCGATGGAAGAGCTCGTGGGTTTGATGACCGGAGCGGTGACGAAAGAGGAAAACAAATGAGCACGAGCACTCCTCCCACCGAAACCGTCGCCATCGGCACCCTCATGGAACCGAAAAGCAGCTTTCTGCAGCGCACGGTACGGGCGCAGGCATTTCAAATCTTCCTGGTGTTGATTGCGATCGTTCTCGTCTTTAGCTTGTTGGCACCAGACACTTTCGCGCAGTGGTCAAACTTTCGGTTGATCATTCAGAACGCATCTATCTTGGCCGTTCTTGGCGTGGGTATGACGTACGTCATCATCACCGCGGGTATCGATCTCTCGATCGGTTCGGTCTTGGTTTTTTCCGGAGTGGTTTCGGCAATGGCCATGCGTGCCGTCGGCGGAGACGGATGGGGCACCGCAACGATCGGCATCGTGGTTGCCGTGGCATCCGGCCTGATGTGGGGAATCTTTAACGGACTGCTAATTGCGAAGGCCAAGATTCCGCCGCTCATCGTCACCCTGGGAACTCTGGGGATGGCATTGGGTTTTGCGCAGATTTTGACCGGCGGCGTCGATGTGCGCGAGGTTCCCTCGGTTCTCACGACCACAATCGGGTACGGAAATATTTTCGGTACCGTTCCCATGATTTCGGTCATCGCACTGTTCTTCATCGTCGTCGGCGCCATCATGTTGCACTTCACGCGCTTCGGTCTCTATACCTTCGCCGTGGGTTCCAGCGAAATTGCTGCGCGGCGGGTGGGCGTCAATGTTGATCGCCACCTCATCAAGGTGTACGCCATGTCTGGTGGCCTGGCTGGTGTGGCCGGCATCTTGTCGCTGTCGCAGTTTTCGACCACGGCCATCGCGGGTCAAACGCAAACCAACTTGAACGTGATCGCGGCCGTGGTCATCGGTGGCACCTCACTATTCGGTGGCGTGGGAACAATCGTCGGCACGGTCGTCGGTCTGTTTATCCCCGCGGTGTTGCAAAACGGGTTCGTCATCACGGGAGTGCAACCGTTCTGGCAGCAAGTCGCCGTCGGCGCCGTGCTCATCATCGCGGTCTACATCGACCAAGCACGCCGATCCGCCGCCATGCGCGGCAATTCACAAGGCCTCTGGCGCAAGTTCGTCAGCGGGGGGCGTCGCGGGTAACGCGCGGTCACCATTTTCTATCCCGATAAGAGAGAGCAGAATCACAATGAAGTGGAATAAAACAGCACTAAGTTTGACGGTGATGGGCGCGGTCGCGACCTTCG
>NZ_JBFBMP010000020.1:0-1281 GCF_040687125.1 Microbacterium sp. NPDC076911
GGGTCTGCTGAAGGTTTGGTTGACTCGGGTTTCTTGTCTACGCGACCAGGTCGACCGCGGTTCTCATTATGGTCTCGAACTCGACCGGTGTGAGCCGCCCGAGTCCGCGTTGGCGTCGTTTGCGATGATACTTCCCCTCGATCCATGACACGATCGCGAGGCGCAGTTCGGCGCGCGTAGCCCAGATTTGCCGGTCAAGTACGTTCTTCTGCAGCAGGCTGAAAAAGCTCTCCATGGCGGCGTTATCACCGCACGCCCCGACTCTGCCCATCGACCCGCGTAGCCCGTGGCGGCGCAAAGCTTGCTGGAAACTCCTGCTCCGAAATTGGCTTCCCCTATCACTGTGAACGATTACTCCACGGGGAAACCCACGGGACAGCACCGCGTTGTGAAGCGCTCTGACGGCAAGCGACGCTTTCATTCTTGAATCGATCGCGTACCCGACGATCCGCCTGGAGCACACATCTTTGAACGCGCACACGTAGAGCTTGCCCTCGCTCGTCCAGTGTTCCGTGATGTCGACGAGCCATTTCTCGTCCAGCATGTCAGCGGTGAAATCACGCATGATGAGATCGTCGCCGACCGGCTCGCCTGCTGACCGGTAACGGGTCTTGCGGGAAACGATCGTGGAGCGGATTCCCGCGACTTTACACAGCCGCCACACACGCCGTTCAGAGACCTCGTGGCCGAGATCGCGGAGATCGTCCGCGAGAACCCGATACCCGCCTTCAGGATCATCGTCGTGCAGAGCACGCAACACGTCGATGAGGTACCGCTCATTAACTTCTCGCGCCGAGACAGGACGTTTCACCCACTGGTAAAACGCCTGCTTCGAAAAACCCAACACCCTGCACGCCACCGCGACCGGCACCCTCACCAGGGCATCGGGCGCGGCCATCTCCTGGACGAGCGGGAACACTATTTTGGGGGCGCGATATGGATCTGCGACAAATATGCCGCGGCCCGCCTCAACACCTCGTTCTCCTGCTCCAGCAAACGATTGCGTTTGATCAGCTCACGAATCTGCGCATCTTCCGCCGTCGATACATCCCTGGGCAACGGCAGGCCCTGATCGGTGCGGTCGGCATCACTCACCCACTTCGATAGGGCTGACTTTGATACCCCCAAATCACGACATACCTGTCGCTGCGAACCGCTCTGGCGCACCAAAGCGACCGCGTCCCGCTTGAACTCTTCCGAATACCTCATCATGATCAATTATTCCGATCTCGCCACCCTCGCGGGAAGCGGACAGGAGTCAACCAAACCTTCAGCAGACCC